>NZ_CP159534.1:2716502-3018336 GCF_040529335.1 Streptomyces sp. HUAS MG91
CGGGCTCACCGAGATCCTGCTCAAGGGGCAGACCCTGGGCCCGTTCCCGTCCCACATCGGCGACCTGGGCAACGGCTTCCTCCCCGAGGTCGGCCCGGACACCAACTACCACAACCTGACGCTGCTGTTCGGCATCCTGCTCGCCGCCTCGGTGGCCTGGCAGGAGGTGCGCGACCGGCGCAGACAGCGGGAGTTCTCGCTCGACGTGGTGCCCCGCAACCTCTTCGTCCTGAAGCTGGTCGCGATCGTCGCGGCGATCGCCGTCGTCACGCTGCTGCTCGCCAGCTACAAGGGCGTGCCGATCGTGCTGCTGATCCTCGGCGTGCTGGTCGTCGGCTACGGCTACCTGATGCGCAACTCCGTCTTCGGCCGCCACATCTACGCCATCGGCGGCAACCTGCCCGCGGCCAAGCTCTCCGGCGTCAAGGACAAGAAGGTCACCTTCTACGTCTTCCTGAACATGGGCGTGCTCGCCGCGCTGGCCGGTCTGGTGGTCGCGGCCCGGCTGAACGCGGCCTCGCCGAAGGCGGGCCTGAACTTCGAACTGGAGGCGATCGCCGCGTCGTTCATCGGCGGCGCGTCCATGAGCGGCGGTGTCGGCACGGTGCTGGGCGCCATCATCGGCGGTCTCGTCCTCGGCGTGCTGAACAACGGCATGAACCTGCTGGGCGTCGGCTCCGACTGGCAGTCGGTGATCAAGGGGCTGGCGCTGCTCGCCGCGGTCGGTTTCGACGTCTGGAACAAGCGGCGGGGCGGTCGGTAGCCGCGCGGCGGCGGACCGGATCGTCGCGGGGCCCGGCGGTCAGGGGTTGTGCCAGGCCGCCGGGTCGTCGGCGAGCTGCCGCACCGGTTCCGGGAGCCGGTCGTGGGCGAGGTCGTCGAGGGTGACGCCTTCGAGGATCTTGCGGACGTTGGCGCGCAGCGCCACCCACAGCGGCAGCAGCGGCTCGGCGGCGCCGGTGTAGGCGAGGGCGCTGGGCCGCTCGCCGCGCACCGAGACGATGGGGCCCTCGACGGCGCGCACGACGTCGGCGACGGTGATGGTGTCGGCGGCGCGGGCGAGCAGATAGCCGCCGTTGCCGCCGCGCCGGCTGAGCACGATGCCGCCGCGCCGCAGATCGCTGAGGATGCCCTCCAGGAACTTGTGCGGGATGTCCTGGGCGGCGGCGATGCTCTCCGCCTTGACCGGTTCGGCGCCGCCGCGCACGGCCAGCTCCAGGCTCGCGCGCACGGCATAGTCGGCTCGGGCTGAAATCCTCATGCCGACATTGTCGGGGACGGTTCACGCTCCTCGGTCCGCTCGCCCTCGCCCCGCGCGGGCCTGGCGCGGCGGGTGCGCAGGGTCACGGCGGTGCCGACGGCCGCGAGCGCCACGCAGACCGCGACCAGCGGGGTGCCGGACACGCCCCACATGGCGAGTCCGGAGCCGGTGAGCAGCACGATCAGGGCCCAGCGCAGGGCGGGCCCGGAGACCCGGGTGGAGAGCAGGGCCCCCGCGACGACTCCGGGTATCGCGCCGATCAGCAGGGTGCCGGCGAGGCCGAGGGAGACGTCGCCGACGAGGAGGTGGCCGAGGGCCGCGGCGCCGACCAGCGGGACGGCCTGCACGAGGTCGGTGCCGACCAGGTGGTTCGCCCGGAGCCGGGGGTGGGCGAGCATCAGCATCACGATGATCAGGGATCCGGAGCCGACCGAGGTCATCCCGACCACGACCCCGCCGACCAGCCCGATCAGCAGCGTCGCCACCGGCCTGACCCGCACATCGGCGTCCTCCGCGTCGGCGGAGCCCATCCCGCGCCGCCGGTCGAGCCACATCCGGGCGAGCATGCCGGTCACCGCGAGCAGCAGGGCGCCGCCGATGACGTACTTGACCCGGGTCTGGAGGGTGTCGCCGTCGCCGAGCGCCCGCAGCAGCAGGGCTCCGCCGAAGGCGGCGGGCAGGGCGGTGGGCAGCAGCCAGCGGACGATGTCCCAGCGGATGGTGCCCGCTCTGTGGTGGACCGCGGCGCCGAACGGCTTCATGAACAGGGAGGTCGCCAGGTCGCTGCCGATGGCGGCGGTGGGGTTGACTCCGAAGAACATGACCATGATCGGGGTCATCAGGGCGCCACCGCCCATGCCGGTGAGTCCCACGGCGAGACCGACCAGGGCGCCGGCGAGGACGATCGTCCAGGAAAGATCCATGGCGGCCACTATGCACACCATCCCTAGGGAAAAGGTATGAATAGCGGCCCGGTCTCAGCACGTGGAATCGGCGGCCGGACACGGGTGCGGGCCGCGGCGCCCCCTCGCCGCGGCCCGCACCCCTTCACGGGGCGGCTGTCAGCCGGTGAACCCGCTCACGCCCTGGGGCGTGCCCCAGCCGGTCGGACCGTCGTAGCCGGTCTTCGCGGTGCACAGGTAGCTGCTGGAGCAGCTGCCGTTGTTGCCGGTCGTGACGTCGTTCAGCGCGGAGGTCCCGGCCTTGGCGTACGGGAACTTCGCCGGGTACGAGCCGGACGACGGGACGCCGCCGAGCGCGTAGACCGCCGCGATGATCGGCGAGGAGGCGCTGGTGCCGCCGAAGGTGTACCAGCCGGCGGTGATGCCGTACGAGTCGTAGACGGAGACGCCGGTGGCCGGGTCGGCGACGGCGGCGACGTCCGAGATCGTCCGCTTCGCGCAGCCGGTGTCGGTCTGCCAGGCCGGCTTGGTGTCGTAGGCCGAGCAGCCCGAGCCGGTGCCCTCGGTGCTGCTGGTCTTCCACACGGACTCGGTCCAGCCGCGGGTGGTGGAGGTGGCCTTGGTGAGGGCCGTGCCGCCGACCGAGGTGACGTAGCGGGAGGCCGCCGGGTACTCCGCGCCGTAGCCCTCGTCGCCCGCGCTCACGGTGATGGCGACGCCCGGGTGGTTGAAGTACGAGGAGTCGTAGGAGCTGTCCGATGAGGACTCGGAGCCGCCGTAGCTGTTCGACACGTACTTGGCGCCGAGGGTGACGGCCCGGTTCACGGCGGTGCCGAGGTTGGCCATCGACGCGGACTTGGCCTCGACGAGGAGGATGCTGCACTTCGGGCAGACCGCGCTCGCCATGTCGAGGTCGAGGGAGATCTCCTCGGCCCAGCCGCTGTCGGCGGTGGGCAGCGCGGTGGTGGAGCCGGTCTGGCTGACCTTCTTGAAGCAGCCGCCGGCCGAGGTGCAGGCCGGAAGACCGTAGTACGAGCGGTACTTGGCGAGGTCGGCCTCGGCGTTCGGGTCGTCGTAGGCGTCGACGATGGCGATCGTCTCACCGGCGCCCTTCGCCGCGGCGGCCGAGGTCAGCCCGTAGGCGGCCTGGAGGTCGCTCGGCCCGTACCCGGACGGGGTGGAGGCGTCGGCCGCGTCGGGGGCGGCGTGCCCGGCCTTGGCCCGCTGGACGGCGTACGCGGTGGTGCCGCTGGTCACCCGCTTCGCACCGCAGGCCATCTCGCCGGCCTTGGCGGGCTGGGAACAGGCTCGTTTCCAGGTGACGTGCGGGGTGGGCGAGCCGGCGGCGGCTCCGGCCTGGCCGGCGGCGCCGAGTCCGGCGAGGACGAGCGCCGCCGTGCCGAGCAGCGCGGCGCCGGTGCGGCGCCATCTGTGGGGGTGTGTGTCGCGCAACGTACTGCCTCCTGAGAAGGGTGGACAGGGGCGGTGCGGGTGCTGTGCGACCGCCGGTCCTGTGTCCCCGGCGGCCGCGACGATGCTTGCTTTGTTGCGCACACTTCAACAAGGGGCGGCGGGGACTCCAGAGCTCCGCTTTACCGAATCCGTCCGCTTCGACGGGACGTAGATAGGCGGTAGTTGACCGTGGTCACAGGAAACTCATGGTTTGGCGCCGCCCGGGTCACCCCAGGCGGATCACGTTCCAGGACAGCGGCTCCAGGGTCGCCCGCAGCGTGCCGCCGTCCAGAACGGTTCCCGTCGCCGCGTGCGGGGCCACCCGCCCGGGGTCGGTACGGGTGTTGCGGGCGTCCGGGTCGGCGTCGGCCAGGACCGAGTGCTCGGTGACCGAGGTCAGCTCCAGCCCGTTCAGGGCGACTTCGAGCGGCAGGGACTCCGTCTGACCGCGGTTGACGGCGAAGACGGTGACCGTGCCGTCGTCGGCGCGAACGGCCGTGGCGTGCAGCAGGTCGGCGGTGCCGTGGCGCGCGGTGTCGTACGTCGGCGAGTCGACGCGGACGTCGAGGACCTCGCCGCGGCCGTACCGCGCCGCCTGCGCGAACGGGAAGAACGTCGTCTGCCGCCAGGCCGGGCCGTCCGGCTCGGTCATGATCGGGGCGATGACGTTGACCAGTTGGGCGAGGCAGGCGACGGTGACCCGGTCGGCGTGGCGCAGCAGGGCGATCAGCAGCGAGCCGAGGACGACGGCGTCGGTGACCGAGTAGACGTCCTCCAGCAGGCGCGGGGCCTCGGGCCAGTCGAGCGCGGAGACCTCGGCGTCGGTGCGCGTCATGTACCAGACGTTCCACTCGTCGAAGGAGAGGTTGATCCTCTTCTTCGACTTGAGGCGGGCGCCGACGTGGTCGCAGGTCGCGACGACGTTCTCGATGAACGACTCCATGTCCACCGCGGAGGCGAGGAAGGAGTCGCGGTCGCCGTCGTGCTCCTCGTAGTAGGCGTGCAGCGAGATGAAGTCGACGAGGTCGTACGTCTCCTGGAGGACCGTCGACTCCCAGGCGGCGAAGGTGTCCATGCCCTGGCCGGAACTGCCGCACGCGACCAGTTCGACGTCCTTGTCTATCTGCCGCATGGCGCGGGCCGTCTCGGCCGCGATCCGGCCGTACTCCCCGGCCGTCTTGTGGCCGGTCTGCCAGGGGCCGTCCATCTCGTTGCCCAGGCACCACAGGCGGATGCCGAAGGGGTCCTTGTCGCCGTGTTCGGCGCGCAGGTCCGAAAGCGCGGTGCCCGAGGGGTGGTTGGCGTACTCCTGGAGTTCGATGGCCTCGGCGACGCCGCGCGTGCCGAGGTTCACCGCCATCATCGGCTCGGCCCGCGGGCCGATCTTCCGCAGGAACGCGATGTACTCGGACAGGCCGAACCGGTTCGGCTCGGTGGTGCGCCAGGCCAGGTCGAGGCGGCGCGGGCGGTCCTCGACGGGGCCGACGGAGTCCTCCCACTTGTAGCCGGAGACGAAGTTGCCGCCGGGATAGCGGATGACGGTGACGCCCAGTTCCCGTACGAGTTCGAGGACGTCGGTGCGCAGGCCCGCCTCGTCCGCGCTCGGGTGGTCCGGCTCGAAGATGCCGGTGTAGACGCAGCGGCCGAGGTGTTCCACGAACGACCCGAACAGGCGCGGATCGACCGTGCCGATCGTGAAGGCGGGGTCGAGGGTGAAGCGTGCGGTGCTCAAGGCGTTCCCTCCCTTTCGGAGTGCGGCTTTCGTCGTGGCCGAGCGCGCGGTTCCCCGCGCCCCTATCGGGGCTGCCCGAACGCGGGCTGCGGCAGGCCCTGGCCGATTCCCGGGAGGACCAGCAGCGAACCGGCCAGCGGGGAGGGGGCGTTCAGGCCCACCCGGGCCGACGAGACGTACAGGTCGCTCAGGTCCGGCCCGCCGAAGGCGCAGGCCGTGGGCCGCCGCACCGGCAGCGGCACGACACGGTCCAGGGCGCCGGACGGCGTGTAGCGGCGCAGAGCCCCGCCGTCCCACAGGGCCACCCAGACACAGCCGTCGGCGTCCACGGTGAGCCCGTCCGGGACACCCGCACCCTTCTCGACCGTCGCCAACTCCCGCCTGTCGCGCACGCGTTCGCCGTCCACGTCGAAGACGTCGATGCGGCCCGTCGCCGTGTCGACGTAGTACATGAGCGTGCCGTCGGGGCTCCAGCCGGTGCCGTTGGAGACGGTGACGTCGTCGAGGATCTCGGTCGCCGTGCCGTCGGGGGCCAGGCGGATCAGATTGCCGCCGCCCGGTGTCTCGTCGTACGCCATCGAGCCCGCCCACAGGGCGCCGTCGGGCGCGACCGCCGCGTCGTTCCCGCGGCGCCCGGGGACCGGCTCGCGGTGCAGCCAGCCGAAGGTGCCGTCGGGGCCGTAACGGGCCACGCCGTCGCGGAGGTTGACGACCAGACCGCCGCCCGCGCAGGGCTTGGCGGCGCCCACGTGCTGCTCGGTGGCCAGCACGGTGCGGCGGCCGCTGCCGGGCTCGTAGGTGTGCACGCGCGAGCCGAGGATGTCCACCCAGATCAGCCGCCCGGCGGCCGCGTCCCAGGTGGGGCCCTCGCCGAGTTCGGCGGTCTCGCGCACCGCCACCTCGGCCCTCACGGCGTGCCCCGGTGGCCGAGGCGCTCGGACAGATCGGCCGCGCCCTTCGCGGCGAGCTGGGCCAGCTCCTGCTCGCGGGCGTCCGTCCAGCGGATCATCGGTACGGAGATGGAGAGCGCGGCGACGACCCGGTTGGTGCGGTCGCGCACGGGCGCGGCGACGCAGCTCACGTCCGGGTTGGACTCGCGGCTCTCGACGGCGACCCCGCGCTCGCGGATCGCGTGCAGGGCCTCGCGCAGGACGGCCGGGTCGGTGACCGAGTTCTCCGTCATGGCCGCGAGCGGGGCGTCGTCCGGGATGCGGGCGGCCAGCTCGGGCTCGGGCAGGGACGCGAGGAGCATCTTGCCGACCGAGGTGCAGTGCGCGGGCAGCCGGCGCCCCGCCGCCGAGACCATCCGCACCGCGTGCGTGGAGTCGACCTTGGCGATGTAGATGACGTCGGTGCCTTCGAGGATCGCCACGTGTACCGTCTCGTCGCAGGTCTCGGCGACCGAGCGGGCGACCTGCTGGCCCTCGGCGGCGAGATCGAGCTGTTCCGCGTACCGGCTGCCGAGCTGGTAGGGCCGCACCCCGAGGCGGTAGCGCCCGGGCTCGCCGGGGACCTGCACGAGGTACGAACGGGCGGCGAGCGTGGTGACGAGCTCGTGGACCGTGGTGCGCGGCAGCTGGAGCTTGCGGACGATGTCGGGGGCGGACAGCGTGCCGTCCCCGTCGAGGAAGAGCTCCAGGATGTCCAGAGCCCGGGTCACGGCTGGTACGAGGCGTCCCACGACCGATCCCCTCCCTATGTTCGATATTTCAACTGATGATCGGTATGGCGAACACAGGCTATGCACAGCGCCCTTGACCGGGCAATGGGCCGACGCTGCGCGACCATGGAGGGCATGCCGCGCCCCACACCGTCATCAGGTCCCGCCGAGCCCTTCACACCGCTCCACTTCCAGCTGGTGCTGCTGCGCAGGATGGCCGACCACAACCCGGAGCTGGTCGAGACCGCCCGCGCCGACCTGGGCGTCTCCGTCGCCGACATGCGGGAGGCGAACCGCCGCTGGCAGGCCATGGTCCGCTCGCCCCGCGCGCGGGCGGCCGTCTCCCGCTACCGCTCGGTGCTCGGCGCCCCCGAGCGCACGCTGACCCGGCGCATCGGCGACATGGAGTGCGAGGCGCTGCTGTGGCCGGTGCCGCTCTGGCCCGACCTGCGCTTCGAGGTGCTGCTCTCGCCGCAGGGCGCGGTCTGGAACGACTGGCTGATCCGCGCCCCCGGCGCCCCGGGGCCGGTGCTGCGGACCCTCGACGACCTCGCCCCGTGGTCGTGCACGGTCGACGAGGCGGCCCGCGCCTTCGCCCCGGCCCGCCCGCTCGAAGGTTCGGCGCCGACCCGCTGGGGGCTGGCGTTCACGGCGCCGGACGCGTCGGGGACGCCGCGCGAGGTGCGGGCCGAGTTCACCTACGGGCTGCTCCAGCGCTGGACGCTCACTGGGCGGCCTTGAGGATCGCCTCGGCCACGGCCGGCAGGGAACCGGGGTGCACGGCGGCGAGGAACAGATTGGGCTCGACGAGTTCCAGCTCCATCACGCACGGGTGCCCGTCGGGCCCGTCGACCAGGTCCACGCGCGCGTACAGCAGCCGGTCCGCGCCGCCCGGCACGGCGGCCAACGCCCGCGCGGCGACGGCGTGTTCGGCTTCGGTGGGCTGCCACGGCTCCAGCCCGGGGTGCGCGACCTTACGGGCGTCGAAGGCGACTCCGGGGGTCAGGACGGCGCCCTTGCGTACGGAGTGCAGGAACTGCCCGCCGTAGAACAGCACGGCGCGCTCCCCGTTGAGGTCGATCCCGTCGACGTACGGCTGCACCATCGCGGTCAGCCCCTCGGCGTGCATGCGGACCAACTGCCGCAGCGCCGTGTCCCGTTCGGCCGGGGTGTAGCGGGCGGCGTACCGGGCGCCGGCGCCGGAGGCCGGTTTGACGACGTAGGCGCGGTCGTCCGGCAGGTCGGGGGTCTCGCCCGGCGCGACGTACGCGGTCGGCACGGTGGGCACTCCGGCGCGGGCGAGTTCGCCGAGGTAGCGCTTGTCGGTGTTCCAGTGGAGCACGTCCACGGGGTTCGCGAGCCGGGTGACGGCGGCGCACCGCGCGGCCCATCGCAGGAACTCCGCGCGGCGCCAGCTGTAGTCCCAGGTGGAGCGCAGGACGACCAGGTCGAAGCCGGCCCAGTCGACGGCCGGGTCGTCCCACTCGACGGCGGTGGCGTCGGCGCCGTGACGCTTCAGCTCCGCCACGAGCAGGGGGAGATCGCGGTCTGCGCTGACCTCGGGGCCGGGCCGGCAGGTGACCAGGGCTATACGGGACATGCCACCAGGCTACGGTGCCCGCGGTGGGGGTGGTCGCGCAGTTCCCCGCGCCCCTGAGATGCGCACTTCGTGCGCCATCTCGTCGGGGAAGGCTGCGCGCAGCGCATGCCTTCAGGGGCGCGGGGAACTGCGCGAGAAGCGGCCACCGGCCCGCAGGCGACCGACAACCCCCTCAAGAGCGCGGGGCACTCCGCGACCGGCCAGCACCACCACCCCGGCGACAGCCCCACCCGCGACCATGAACCCCGCATGGGCACCCCCGGCATCCACGGCCCGCCCCGCCACCGCCGCCGCCCCGGCGGAGCCCCCCGCGCTCGCCGACCCCAGCCAGGTGAAGGCCTGCGTGAGGACGGCCCGGGGCACCGCCGCCTCGGTCAGCACGGAGGTCACGGCCAGCAACGGCGGCACGGCCAGCCCGGTCAGGGCAAGCGCACAGCCCAGCGGAACCGGAGCGTCGAGCACGGTCAGCGGCAGACAGGCCAGAAGCAGCCCCACCGCGGCGACGGCCCGCTGCCGCACCGGCCCGGCCCGCCACCGCCGCGCCCCGTACACCCAACCACCCACCAGGCTGGTGCAGTTGGAGACCGCGTACAGCACCGGCGCGAGGTCGGGGGTGCCGCGCCCGACCGCGTACGCGGAGACGGAGACCTGCATCGCGCCGAAGTACACGCCCAGCGCGAGGGTGCTCGCGACGAGCCCCAGGAAGGCCGGGCGGCGCAGCGCCCGCCCCGCGTGCCGCCGCTCGCCGCGCTCCGCGACCGGCGGCGCGGTGCGGCGCTGGAGGGTGAACGCCAGACCCCCGCCGATCACGAGCGCGGCGGCGAGTGCACTGCCCAGGCCGGGATGCCCGGCGGCGCCGACGGTGCTGACGAGCGCGGGCCCGACGAGGAACGACAGGCCGTTCGCGAGGGATTCCAGGGCGAAGGCACCGGGCAGCGCGGCGTCCTGCCCGGTACCGCGCAGCAGCGCCGCCCAGCGGGCCGCGGACAGGGCGCTGATCTGCGGCAGGGTGGCCCCGGCGAGCGCCCCCGCGGTGGCGGCGACCGGCACCGGGCCGCCCGCGAAGAGCAGCGCCACGGCCGCCCCGTGCGCCCCGAGCGCGTACGGCACGACACGGCGTTCCCCGAACCGGTCGACGAGCCGCCCGATCTGCGGCCCGGCCAGCGCGTCGGTGACGGCGAAGCACCCGGTGACCAGGCCCGCGGTGGCGTAGGAGCCGGTGCGGGCGTGCACCAGCCAGACGATGCCGAGCCCGGTCATGGCGAGCCCGATCCGCCCGACACAACCGGCGAGGAAGAAGGCGGCGGCGCCCGGAGTGCGCAGCAGAATGCGGTAGTTGGCCGGTGTCGAGGACACGGCGCGTCCCTTTCGCCGCCCGGCGGGCCGCGTCACAGCGGGGCCGTCGGCGTCCGGAGGGGCCGGCCCGTGATCGCGACTGGAACCTTCCAGTGCGGGCGTGGGGTGGGGACGCGCGCCCCACGCCGACTCCATCACCGGGCAGAGTCTGTGATCGCTACAGAGACAGAAAACAGCAAGCAGAAAACAGGTACGCGCACGATCCTACGGCCAGAACTGCGCGAGCACCCCCTCCTTGAACGGCTGCGGCGAGACCGCCATGTCCCCGGCGAAGGGATGGTCGAGGGTCAGGCAGAGCAGCAGGCTCACCCCGATCAGCGCGGCGACCGACGCCACGAACATCAGCTGGGCGCGGATGCTCTTCATGCCGTAGAGGAAGGTCAGCGGCAGCATGACGAGGGCGCCGCCGTAGACGAGGAGGTCGAGGAGCATCGGCAGGGACTGCTCGGAGTCGGCGAGCCGGGTCCTGCGGGCCTCGGCGACCTCGCCGAGCGTGCTGACGGCCTGCTCGTAGTACGCCTGCTGCGCGTTGGTCTTCGGCTCGTACTCCTGGAACACGGTGTAGAGGCGTACGACTTGGGGGTTGGTGAGCCCGGGGTCGGGACGGCCCTGCCGCATCAGCGGCCACTGCCGGTCGACGACGGAGTGCACGTACGCGCCCATCGCGTCGGACACCTTCCGCTGCTGTTCCGGCGGGAACGCGGAGGCGTCGCGCAGCACTTCGGCGGTCTGGCTGGCCTCGGCGGCGACATTGGTGCCCGCTTCGTTGAGCCCCTCCCACTCGGCGACGACGACGAAGGCGAGGATGATGCCGTAGATCGCGGCGTACATGCCGAGCACGACACCGATCATGTCGTTGTACGCGCCCGCCGAGAGCCGCGGAAATCTCCGCCGCACGAGAAGGCACCCGGCGAGCGCGAGCACCACGGCCCCGCCTCCGAGCAGCACGGCGAGGGCGAACGTACTGAAGTGATTGAGCAGCCAGATTCCCACGGAGCCCTAACCAGCCGAGCGCGGGCCCGGTTACGGCGGATCGACACGCCCTAGGGCGTGTGTCGAAAGTCGTGCCGTCCGCCCGGAGGGCGGGCCCTGCGGTGTCTGGTGCGTGCGATCGCAAGGCGCCGGAGCGCCCTCATAGCGGAGCTATGCGGGCGTTTCGGCAACGCCGCGAGCGTGCGTGCCAGGCGCCGCAGGGCAGGCAGGACTTTCGACACACGCCCTAGGGCTCCCAGTCCAGCAACCGCACCTTCGCGACAGCCCGCACGTGCCGCCGCATGGCCGCGGCGGCCCCCCGCCCGTTGCCGGCCTCGATGGCATCGAGAATCGCCCGGTGCTGCGCCAGCGACCGCCCGGGCCGCCGGGGCTGCCGCAGCGACTCGTCGCGCGACTCGGCGATCGGCCCGTCGATCTCCGCCATGAACGCGGCGAGCAGCGCGCTGTGCGCGGCCGCGGTCACGGCGCCGTGGAAGAGCCGGTCGCCCTCGACCCCGAGGCCGCCGGCCGCGATGTCCTCGGCCATCAGATCGAGCGCGGAGCGCAGCGCGGTGAGATCGGCGTCGGTGCGCCGCTCGGCGGCGAGCTCGGCCAGCTTCGTCTCCAGCGCCTCGCGCGCCTCAAGCACGTCCGGCAGCCGTTTCTTGCGCTCCACGAGCCGCTCGACGGGCTCGGCGACGTCGAGCCCGTCCCGTACGAGATAGGTGCCGCCGCCGTGCCGCACCTCGACGAGCCCCTGCACCTCCAGGACGACGATGGCCTGCTTCACGGAGGCCCGGCTCACCCCGAGCCGCGCGGCGAGGTCCCGCTCGGTGGGCAGCCGGTCGCCCGCGCGCAGGCCGCCCTCGGCGACGTACGCGCGCAGGCGGCCGAGCACCTGCTCGTACAGGCGCGGGCGCGCCCCCATCGGCCGCAGTGCGTCGGTCATCCGGTCCTTCTCCGCCCTTCCCTGGCGTGCGCTTGCGCCGCAGCGTACGTCCTTGACGCGGACGCCTGCCACACGGCAGGCTCGGATTGGCTCAGCCAATCAGCCAATTGCCACCCGTCGGCGACGCCGTCGCCGAGCACCCCACCGAGGAGCGCCCCGTGACCGTGCCACGTCTGCTGCCCGCACTGCTCGACACCCCCGACCGGCCCGCCCTGCGGTTCGGCGACCGCGCGCTGACCCACGGCCGGCTGGCGGCGGTGGCGGCCCCGCTCGCGGCCCGGATCAGCGGGTCGTCCCGGGTGGCCGTGTGGGCGACGCCCACGCTGGAGACCGCGGTCGGCGTGGTCGCGGCGCTGCTCGCCGGGGTGGCCGCCGTGCCGCTGAACCCGAAGTCGGGCGACAGCGAGCTGGGGCACATCGTCGCGGACAGCGCCCCGGAGGCGGTGCTCGCGGCGGCGGACGCCGAGCTGCCGCCCGCGCTGGCCCGGCTGCCGCGGATCGACGTGGACGCGGACGCCGCGGTGCCGGACGTCGTGCCGTCCCTGCCCCCGGAGCCGGCCGACCCGGCGACCCCGGCCTTCGTCGTCTACACCTCGGGCACGACGGGCCCGCCCAAGGGCGCCGTGCTGCCGCGCCGCGCGGTCTCCTCCACGCTCGACGCGCTCCGGGACGCCTGGCGGTGGACGGAGGCGGACACCCTGGTCCACGGGCTGCCGCTGTTCCACGTGCACGGTCTGATCCTGGGCGTCATCGGCCCGCTGCGGCGCGGCGGCGCGGTGCGCCACCTGGGCCGGTTCAGCACGGAGGGGGTGACCCGCGAGCTGTCCTCGGGCGCGACGATGCTGTTCGGCGTCCCGACGATGTACCACCGCATCGCGGAGTCCCTGCCCACCGATCCCGCGCTCGCCAAGGCCCTCGGCTCGGCCCGCCTCCTCGTCTCGGGGTCGGCGGCGCTGCCGGTCCACGACCACGAGCGGATCACGTCGGCCACCGGGCAGCGCGTGATCGAGCGGTACGGGATGACCGAGACGCTGATGAACACCAGCGTGCGGGCGGACGGCGAGCCGCGCCCCGGCACGGTGGGCGTGCCGCTGCCGGGCGTGGAGCTGCGGCTCACCGAGGACGACGGGGTGACGGAGGTGCCGTCCGACGACCCGGAGGGGGTCGGCGAGATCCAGGTACGCGGCCCGAACCTGTTCCTGCACTACCTCAACCGCCCCGACGCCACCGAGGCGGCGTTCGCGCCGGGCGGCTGGTTCCGTACGGGGGACATGGCGGTCCGCGACGCGGACGGCTATGTCCGCATCATCGGCCGCAAGGCCACCGACCTGATCAAGAGCGGCGGCTACAAGATCGGCGCTGGCGAGATCGAGAACGCGCTCCTGGAGCACCCGGGCGTGCGCGAGGCGGCGGTCACCGGCGCGCCCGACGACGACCTCGGCGAGCGGGTGGTGGCGTGGATCGTCCCGGCGGACGCCGCGCACCCGCCGACGGAGGCGGAGCTGGCGGACCATGTGGCCGCGCGGCTTTCCCCGCACAAGCGCCCCCGCACGGTCCGCTACCTGGAGGCCCTGCCGCGCAACGACATGGGCAAGATCCTCAAGCGGGCGCTCGGCGATGCGTGACACGACGAGAGGCGTGACCGACCCGGGCTCCTTGCGGGAACTCCCCCATCCGCCGCCCCCCGCCGAGCCGAACCCGCTGGGCTGGCCGGACTACGACAAGGTGCTGTCCCGGGCGGCCGAGCGCGGCGGATCGGAGTCCGTCACCGCCGCGACCGCCAGGATCGGCGGCACCGAAGTGGTCCTCCTCGCCTTCGACTTCACCTATCTGGGCGGCTCGCTGGGCCGGCGCGCGGGCGACCGCGTCGAGGCGGCGCACACCCACGCCCGCCGGCACGGCCTGCCGGTGGTGGCGCTGGTCGCCACGGGCGGCAGCCGGATGCAGGAGGGCATGATCGCGCTGACCCAGCTCCAGCGCGTGGCGGGCCAGATGGTGCTGACCCGGGCCGCCGGGCTGCCGCAGCTCACGGTGGCCTGCGACCCGACGACGGGCGGCGGCTGGGCGACGCTCGGCGCGGGCGCCGACATCACCCTCGCCTGCCCCGGTGCCCAGATCGGCTTCGCGGGCTCCCGGGTCCGTCCGGCGGACGCCGACCCGGCGGCGTACACGGCCGAGAGCCAGTTCGACGCCGGGTCCGTCGACGCGCTCGTGGCGCCCGGCGAGCTGCGCGGCGTCCTCGGCCGCTGGCTGCGGCTGCTGACCCGGCCCGCTCCGGACGCCGCCCCGGTCCCGGCCGCGCGGGGCCGGGTGGATCCGCCGCCCACCGGCTGGTCGGCGGTGCTGCGCGCCCGCGACCCCGGCCGCCCGCGCGCCCGCGCCTACCTGGACGCCTACTTCGGCCACCGCGAGGAGCTGAGCGGCGACCGCGCGGGCGGCCGGGACGCGGGGATGCTCTGCGGTTTCGGCGCGCTCGGCGAGGGCGCCGAGGCCGTCACGGTCGCCTACGCGGCCCAGTGCGGCACGGCGACGACCCCGGCGGGCTACCGCACCGCGGCCCGGCTGATCCGGCTCGCGGGGCGGCTCGGCATCCCGGTGCTCACCCTCGTCGACACCCCGGGGGCGGCGAACGACGCGGCGGCGGAGCGCGCGGGCGCGGGCCCGGCGATCGCCGAGGTGTTCCTCGCGGTCGCCGAGTCCCCGGTGCCGGTGACGACGCTGGCGATCGGCGAGGGCGGCTCCGGCGGGGCGCTCGCGCTCGCGGCGCCCGGGAACACGTGGGTCGCGCCGGACGCGTACTTCTCCGTCATCGCGCCGGAACAGGCGGCGGCGATCCTCAAACGGCCGCCCGACCAGGCGGAACACACCGCGGACCAACTTCGGCTCCGGCCGCAGGACTTGGTGGAGCTCGGCGTGGTGCGCGGCATCACGCAGCCGGGACCGTAAACGAACAAGGGCGCAGTTGTTCCCTCGAACAGGTGGTCGTCGCTCCAGAGTTTGCATAGGGCACGCAGCACCAACGATGCTTACAGGGCGCAAGCAACGGGCTGCAGACCGTAGCGAACGCATCGCGATGCAGTGCACGTCCCACACACATGCAACACGCAATACCGAGGAGAACGCACCACCATGAACCTGCTCACCGACATCCTCGCCGGCATCGTCCACTTCGTCGGCTGGCTCGTGTAACACCCGGCGCGACGCCACGGTGTGACACACCGTCGGATGCACGCACACGGCGCCGTCTCCCCCGGTCCCACGGGGAGGCGGCGCCGTCGCGTTTGCCCGAACCGGCAGCTGTGCCCGGCTACTTCACCGCGACCGCCCGGACGATCTCCTGACGGACGGTGCCGCCCTTGTCGTCATGGGCCGACGCCCGCAGGGAGACGGACTTCGCACCGCGCGGCACGCTCAACTCACCGCTCCAGGAAGCCTTCTTGCCCTTCAGGGCCACGCTCTTCCAGGTGGTGCCCTCGTCGTAGGACACCTCCAGGGTGCCGCCGCCGATGGTGCCGGTGTCCGCGGCCCCGGCCACGTACTCGGCGAACAGCCCGACGGGGATCCGCTTGCCGCCCGCGACCGTGCCCTTGAGGTCGGTGTCCAGGTCGAAGCCGAGGTTGATCATCGCCAGCCGCGTGGAGGTGTTCGCCGGCGTCTCGGCCGACTTCACGGTCCACGAGGAGTGCCCCTCGGTGGCCACGCCCCACTGCGCCGCGTCCAGCGCGGTGTCCGTCGTGACCTTGTACGTGTGCAGGGCCGGATCGGCGTCCCAGACGTACGCCCCGGAGCCCACCTTGCGGGTCACCTCCTTGCCGTCGACGTACACGGCCGTCTCCTGGGTCATCCCCGATTCGCTGCTGTACGCGTCGCCGAACCCGGTGTGGTCCGGTCCCGAGTCGCCCCAGCCCGGGGTGTTGAACTCGAGGCTGTCGCCGGAGCGTTCCTGGCCCCAGCCGAGGCCGGTGCCCAGCCACGGGTGCCAGACCGGCTTGAACCAGTCGAGCTTGCCCTTCGAGCCGCCCTTGTACGTGATCACGCCGCTGCGCTCCTCCCAGGAGAGCGCGGGACCCGCCTGCACGGACTCGTGCCAGGTCTGGTGCGCACCCGTGGAGACGTAGTCGGTGCGCTCGGCCGGGTAGGCGATCTTCTCCAGGAAGCCGAGGCCGACCGGGAAGGAGTCACTGAGGGCGTACCGGAACTCGCCGCCGTCCTGCGGCTTCGGCGCGTGGAACCGCACGTCGCGCACGGCGAGTTCGCGGCTGCCGGGACGGTACGTGAGCGAGCCGCCGGGGATCGCCCCGGTGTGCTCGTCGGTGAGGTCGTAGACCCACGGCGTGTACCGGGTGCCGGTCGTCTCCAGCTTGTGGCCCTTCTTCGCGGCCGCGGCGAGGACGGCGGCGTCGCGCGCGTCGACGGTCGCGATCGTCAGCGGCCGGTCCGTGTAGTCCTCGGTGCCGAACCAGGTGTTCAGCCGGCCCGCGGTACCGTCGGTCACGAACAGCGCCTTGGCGCCCGCGTCCTGGGCGGCCTGGGCGAGCGCGCCCGGTGCCGTCGCGCCGTCGGCGCGGACCAGGACGGCCTTGCCGCGCGCGTTCCGGCCCGCGTACTCGGCCGGGGTGCCCGTGCCCGCGTCGACGACGGCGAGCTTGGCCCGGCCCTCCGCGAGCGTGCCACCGGCCTGCACGAGCGCGTTGCGCACGCCGTCGACCTGGAGCATCGGCTTGCCGAGCCGCCAGACGGTGCGGTACGCGTAGCTGCCCTGCGTGACCTTGCGGGTGGGGGCGGCGAAGACGCTGTCGTAGGCGACGGGGACCTGGACGGCGTTGGTGATCTGCGCGCCGCCGGCCTTCCGGTCGGCCTCCAGGATCAGCTGCCGGGTCTCGGTGGTGCGCCCGACGTCGGCGGCGACCTCCTTCAGCTTCCGCCCGTCGAGGGTGATCTCGCGGTCCCGGTCGAGGGTGACCTCGGGGTCGGCGAGATAGCCGAGGCCGAGGGAGTCCTTCCCGTGGCTGCCGCGCACGTCGAGGAAGGAGTCGACGTAGTACGTGCCCGGCTTCAGCCGCAGTTCCACGGTGCCGTCGTCGCCGGTGGAGTAGCCGACCGGGTCGGTCTTCGCGACGAGCTGCTGCACGGCGAGGTAGGCGTCGGTGGGAGCGCCGTCCCGGTCCTTCACGTGGACGGTGAGCGTGTACCGCTCCTCCTCCTTGACCAGGCCGAACGCGGTGTGCGCGACGGCCTTGCCGCCCGAACTGGCGACGATCTGCCCGCTGTTGGTGCCGATCGCGGCCTTCGCGCCGTCGGCGGTGACGGTCGTGGCGGCGGTGCCGTGGGCGGGCACGGTCAGCGTGGAGTCGGCGAGCGTGGCGACGCCGTCCGCCGCCCCCTGCACGGCGAGGCTCAGCTCGACGGCCTTGTCGGACGCGTTGCTGTACGTGACGGTCTTCTCGACCGGCGCGTTGCTGTCGTAGGGCCACTTGTAGTAGCCGAGGTCGGCGCTGCCGGTGGCGGTGATGTCGGCGCCGATGGCGTCCGGGACGCTCACCCGGCCCGAGCCCAGCGCGTAGGCGGACGCGTCGAGCCGCTTGCTGCTCGACATCAGGGCGTCCTTGAGCTGCGCGCCGGTCCAGTCCGGGTGCTTCTGCGCGAGGAGGGCGGCCACGCCCGCGACGTGCGGCGTCGCCATCGACGTACCGCTCATGGTGGTGTAGCTGCCGGAGCCGGCCACCAGCGAGGAGCGGGCGGCGAGGATGTCCACGCCGGGCGCGGAGACGTCGGGCTTGAGGGCGTTGTCGCCCAGGCGCGGGCCCTGGCTGCTGAAGTAGGCGGCCCGGTCGGCGGAGTCGACGGCGCCGACGGTGAGCGCGGCGTCCGCGGCGCCGGGCGAGCCGATGGTGCCGGGGGCGCTGTAGTTGCCCGCCGCGATGACGAAGAGGGCGCCGGTCTGCGCGGACAGGCTGTTCACGGCCTGGGACATCGGGTCGGTGCCGTCGCTGCCCACGTCCGAGCCGAGGCTCATGGAGACGACGCGCGCCTTCACGTCCTTGGCGGCCCACTCCATACCGGCGATGATCTGCGACTCGGAGCCGGAGCCCTCGTTGCTGAGGACCTTGCCGACGGCGAGGGTCGCGTCGGGGGCGACGCCCTTCTCCCTGCCGTCGGACGCGGCACCGGACCCGCCGACGGTCGAGGTCACGTGCGTGCCGTGGCCCTGCCGGTCGGCGACCTCCTCGCCCTCGATGAACGACTTCGACTCGGTGACGCGGGAGGCGAGGTCGGGGTGGGAGGCGTCGTAGCCGGTGTCGAGGACGGCGACCTTCACGCCCTTGCCGGTGAGACCGGCCTCCCACGCCTTCGAGGTGCCGATCTGCGCGTTGGACTCCGCCATGTCGGCCGTGACGCGGGCGTCGAGCCACACCTTGCCCAGGCCGTCGCCGAACCCGTTCTTGGTGGTGAGGCCGTTCCAGAAGGTGCGCCCCTTGTCGGCGGCGACGGCGGCACCCCCGACGCTGGGCAGGCTCCGCGTCCGCTCGGCGCCCTTGGGCACCGCGGCGGCGGCGCGGGCGCGCTTGCCGGCGTAGGTCACGATGAGGGGCGTCGCGTCGGCCTTGCCGTCCGCGAGGCCCTGCCGTATCAGCTCGCTGACGTCGAACAGCCGGGCGTCGAGGCTCCCGTCGGCGAGATACCGCCGGGCCTCGTCGGGCACGACCGTGACATCGCCGTTCGCCACCTGGGTGCGCACGGCGCCGGTGGCGCCCTTGGCCCGGTCGACGGTGACGGTCCGCTTCCCGCCGCCGAGCTCGGTGACGGTCACCTTGTCACCGGTCACCAGGGTGACGGTGTGCGCGGCGGAGGCGACTTTGGTGGGGGTCGTGGCGGGGCCGGCGTGCGCGCCCCCGGCGGGCAGCAGCGCGAACGCCAGCCCTGCTGACAGCAGGGCCGCGCCACGTCTCGCGGCAGGTCCTCTGGACATCGTTGCCTCTCTTCCGAACCTTGGGGTCAGGGGGTGTCACCCAAGTGCTGGGAAGAGTCTCAGGGGCACGGTGTTGCAGGGAAGTTGCCGAGGGCTGGCGGGTGCTGCACTGGCGTTTTCCCGCCAGCGGCGGGTACACCGGGCGCCCCGCGCAAGCCGGCGCCCGCCCGATCGTCCGTGACCCGTCGCTGCCGGCCGTCGCCCCGGGCCGGGCCGCGCGTAGGTGGCACTGCGTCAGAAGTGTTACGGGGAGTGGCCTGTTCGTCTTCGCAGCCTCACCCCGGACACCCGCGATCGCCCGTCCGGCGCACCCCGGAATCCTCACCCGGCCGGTCCCGCCCCGTCCGGCCCACTCCAGCGAGCGGAATCCCGGACTCCGCAGCACGATGCCAAAAGGGCCGCGGACCCGCGACCCGAGGCCCTTGCTGGGGGCCGCGATCTCGGGAGGATCTGCCATGACCGTCAGTCTGGAGCAGTTGCGCCGCTGCCACTTCGCCGTCGACCTGGGTGCCGCGCGCACCCGCGTGTACGTGAAGGGCGCGGGCCTCGTCGTCGACGAGCCGAGCTGCGCCGCGGTCAACACGCGCACCGGAGCGCTGATCGCCGTCGGCGAGTTCGCGGAGCGGATGACCGGGCGCACCCCGGGCTACATCCGGGTCGTCCGGCCGGTCTCCGGCGGCACGGTCGTCGACATCGAGATGGCCCAGCGGATGCTGCGCCAGCTGCTCGGCGAGAAGCTGCGGCGCACGCTGCGCCGCAAGCCCCGGCTGCGCGCCGCGGCCTGCACCCCGCACGACGCGGACCCGCTGGCGCAGCGCGCCACGGTGGAGACCCTGGTCGGGCTCGGCGCCCGCCGCGTCGAGCTCGTCGACACGCTGATCGCCGCCGCCGTCGGCTGCGGTCTCCCGGTGGAGCAGCCCGAGGCGACGATGATCATCGTCTGCGGCGCGGCCACGACCCAGATCGCGGTGCTCTCGCTCGGCGCGATCGTGACCGCCGACCGGATCCCGGTCGGCGGCGACGCCATCGACCACGCGGTGGTCCAGCACCTGCGCCAGCACCACGAGCTGATGCTGCCCTCGCAGTCGGTGCGCCCCCTGCAACTGGCCCTGAGCGGCAACGGCCTGACCCCGCACGGCCCGGAGCAGACGGAGATCCACGGCCGGGACGTGGCGACCGGCCTCGCCCGCTCGGTGCACGTCGACACCTCCGCGGTGCGGCAGGCGATCCACACCCCGCTGACCGCGGTCCTCGACGGCATCGGCAAGGTGCTGCGGGACTGCCCGCCCGACCTGGTCGCCGACCTCGCGGACCGCGGCATCATGATGGTCGGCGGCTCGGCGCTGCTGCCCGGCCTCGACCACATGCTGCGCGAGGCGACGGGCATGCCGGTGCACATCGCCGAGCGGCCCGACGTGTGCGCGGTGCAGGGGCTGGGCGCGATGATGGAGGGCAAGATCGAACCGATGGTCCTCGACCCGCTGGCCGGCTGACATCACCACGACAGACCCCGAGGGGGACGTGCGAACCGTGCCACCAGGAGCCTCCGACGCCGGTCTCCCCGTCCTCCTGGAGGCGGTGCTGAGCGTGGGGACCGAGCTGGAGCTGCGCACCATGCTCCAGCACCTGGTGGACAGCGCCGCCACCCTGACCGGCGCGCCCCACGGGGTGCTCGACGTCATCGATCCGGGGCACGGCAGCCTCCTCCAGTCGGTCGGCACCGGGCGGACCGAGCCGGAGCCGCGGGGCTCGCTGACCGTCCCCATCCGCGTACAGGAGACGGAGTTCGGCCGGCTGCGGCTGACCGGGAAGACCTTCACCGTCGACGATCACGCCCTGCTGCGGGTGCTGGCGACGCAGGCCGGCATCGCCATCGGCAACGCCCGGCTGTACGAGACCGCCCGGCGGCGCGAGCGGTGGATCGAGGGCGCGGCCGCGGTCACCACGGCGCTGCTCACCGGCCGCGCCGAGGACGCCCTGACCACGGTCGCCGAGCGGGCCCGGCTGCTGGCCGACGCCGCGGCCGGGGTGGTCCTCCAGCCGACCGAGGCGGGCGGCATGGCGATCGTGGCGGCCTCCAGCACGGACGACCCGCGGGCCCTGCTCGGCGCGACGATCCGGCCGGGCAGCGCCGTACTGGCCCAACTCCTCACCGGTGAGCCGGTCTTCATCGACGACTCGGCGACGGACCCGCGGATGACGACCGAGGTCAGGGCCCGTTTCGGGCCGAGCATGATGCTGCCGTTGAAGGCCGGGGGCAAGCTGATCGGCACCCTCGCGCTGCCCCGGTCGCGCGGGGCCCGCCCGTACACCTCCGTCGATCATCTGCTGGCCACCCAGTTCGCCTCGCAGGCGGCGCTCGCCCTGGTCCTGGCGGACGCGCAGGCGGGCCGCGAGCGGCTCGCCGTCTTCGAGGACCGCGACCGGATCGCCCGTGACCTGCACGATCTGGTCGTCCAGCGGCTGTTCGCGACGGGCATGATGCTGGAGTCCACCCAGCGCCGGGCGAAGGTCGGCGACGTGCGCGAGACCCTGGCCCTCGCCGTCGACGAGCTGGAGTCGACGATCCAGGAGGTCCGGACGACCATCTTCGCGTTGCAGCAGCCGCCGGCCGAGGCCCCGACGACGTTCCGCGGCCGGGTCCTGCGCGAGACGGCGGGCGCCGCCGCTGTGCTGGGCTTCGCGCCGTCGGTACGGTTCACCGGGCCGGTCGAGGGCGTCCTGGACGGCGCGGTGGAGGGCCATCTGCTGACCGCCCTGCGACGCGCCCTGGCCACCGCGTCCCGGCGGCGGTCGGTCTCCCGGATCGAGGTGACCGTCGACGCGGGGGCCTCGCTGCCGGACGGTCGTCCCGGCGTGCGGCTGACCGTGGCGGACGACGGGGAAAAAGGGAGCGCGGAGGGCGGCACGGGCACGACCGTGACCTGGCAGTCGCCGCGACGTCTGTGAGGGGCCCTCTGGGGGTACATCGGGGATGACCGGCGCCGACTCCGCTCATCCCCGTACGCACACCGCTCGATCACCGCTCGGTCGCCTGCTCCGGGGGGAGAGCCCGGCCCGAGGGAGCCGATCGCGGTCCTGGCGAGTCTACGGGCCGCGCCCCCGCGCGTCCCTCCCCAAAGCGCACCGTTGTCCGCGAAACGCAAGCTCTTGAAGCACGCCGGGAAGTCTTACGGACCGGTGACACGACGGCCTGTGCGCCCGGTCGCGCCGGTCGGCCCGCCTAGCGTGGGCACATGCGTGTACTGGTCACCGGCGGTGCCGGGTTCATCGGGTCCCATGTCGTCGAGGCGCTGGCGGCGCGCGGGCACGAACCCGTGGTCCTCGACGTGCGGCAGGACCCGTCGGCGGACGTCCGGGACGAGGAGGCCGTCGCCCGCGCCCTCGACGGCGTGGACGCGGTGTGCCACCAGGCGGCGATGGTCGGCCTCGGCACCGGTTTCGCGGACGCGGCCGACTACGTCTCCCGCAACGACCTGGGCACCGCCGTGCTGCTGACCGCGATGGCCGCGGCGGGGGTGCGACGGCTGGTGCTCGCCGGGTCGATGGTCGTGTACGGGGAGGGGCGCTACGAGTGCCCCCGGCACGGGGTGGTGCGGCCCGGACCGCGGACGGTCGCCGCGCTCGACGCCGGACAGTTCGAACCGATGTGCCCCGACTGCGGCCTCGAACTGACGCCGGGCCTGGTCACCGAGGACGCCCCCGCCGACCCGCGCAACGTGTACGCGACGACCAAGCTCGCCCAGGAGCATCTGGCCGCGGCCTGGGCCCGCGCGACGGACGGCACGGCGGTGTCGCTGCGCTACCACAACGTGTACGGGCCCCGGATGCCGCGCGACACCCCCTACGCCGGTGTCGCCGCCTTCTTCCGCTCGGCGCTGGCCCGCGGTGAGGCGCCCCGGGTGTTCGAGGACGGGCGGCAGCGGCGGGACTTCGTGCACGTGCGAGATGTGGCCGGGGCCAACGTCACGGCCCTGGAGGCGCTGGGCGGCGGGGTCGCGCCGGGTGCGCTCACGGCGTACAACACCGGCAGCGGGGTCCCGCGCACCGTGGGCGAGACGGCCCGCGCGCTGGCCGACGCGCACGGCGGTCCCGTCCCGGTGGTCACCGGCGAGTACCGGCTCGGCGACGTCCGGCACATCACGGCCGACTCCGCGCGGCTGCGCACCGAGCTCGGCTGGCGGCCGGAGGTCGACTTCGTCGCGGGGATGCGGGAGTTCGCCGCCGTGTCAGCCTGAGGCGGCCGGCAGGGTCACCTCGAAGCGGCAGCCGCCGGGGATGTTCCGTACGGCGGCCCGCCCGTGGTGGGCCTCGACGATCCCGCGCACGATGGCGAGCCCGAGACCCGCGCCGGCCGGTGGTGTACGGGCGTGTGTGCCGCGCCAGCCGGTGTCGAAGACGCGGGGCAGATCGGCCTCCGGGATGCCGCCGCAGCCGTCGGAGACGGACAGCACGACGCCGTCGGGCGAGCGCTCGGCGCCGACCGCCACGGTGCCGTCGGCGGGGGTCCGCCGGATCGCGTTGACCAGGAGGTTGCCCAGGACGCGGCTCATCTCCTTGCCGTCCACGTCCACCGGGACCGGCACGACGTCGCCGCCCACCAGCCGCACCCCGTGCTCCCGCGCGAGCGGGTCGGCGCCGGCGATGGCGTCGCCCACCAGGTCGTACAGCGAGATCCGGGTGGGGGCGAGGGTGAGGGCGCCTGCGTGGATCCGGGAGAGCTCGAAGAGGTCGCCGACCATGTCGTTGAGGCGTTCGACCTCGGTGCGGATCTGGCGCAGATAGCGGGCGGGATCGGCGGCGACGCCGTCCTCCAGCGCCTCGGACATGGCACGCAGCCCGGCCAGCGGGGTGCGCAGGTCGTGCGAGATCCAGGCGACGAGTTCGCGCCGTGAGGTCTCCAGCATCCGCTCCCGTTCCCGCGAGTCGGCGAGCCGGGCGCTGGTCGCGGCCAGCTCCCGGCTGACCGCGGCCAGTTCGGCGGTGGCGGGTTCCGCGGGCGCGGTGAAGCCGCCGACGTCACCGAACGAGCGGGCGGCCAGGGCGAGTTCGCGGCTGCGGGCCACCACGCGCCGGCCGAGCAGCAGCGCGGTCGCCAGTGAGACGACCGCCGCCATGGCGACCACGGTCGTGACGACGCTGAGGTCGTGCGCGGACAGGAACATGGCCTGCGCCACCGCCAGCGTCCCCGCGAGCATCGCCCCGACGGCGACGGCGGCGACCACGGTGACCGACGCCGTCAGCGACCGCCGCCGCAGCAGCCGCAGCGCACCGGCCCCGCAGAGTCCGGCGACGGCGGCGCCGAGGAAGGCGAAGAGGGCGATGAGGAGGGTGTCCCGCACGGCTACCGGCCTTCCCGGGCGTCGGGGCCCGTGGAGGCCGCCGCCTCCGGTGAACCCTCCGGCTCGAAGCGGTATCCGACGCCCCACACGGTCTGCACCAGCCGCGGGCGCGCCGGATCGGCCTCGATCTTGTTGCGCAGGCGGCGCACATGGACCGTGACCGTCGACAGGTCGCCGAAGTCCCAGCCCCACACCTCCCGCATCAGGTCCTCACGGCTGTACGCGCGTCCCGGGTGCCGGAGGAAGAAGGTGAGGAGGTCGAACTCGCGCAGCGTGAGGCCGAGTTCGACGCCGTCCTTGGTGGCGCGACGGGCCGCCGGGTCCACGGTCAGGCCGGCCTCGGCCAGCGGGCGGACCCGGGCGCCGGCGGCGGGGCGGGACCGGCGCAGGACCGACTCCACGCGCAGCACCAGCTCGCGCGGGCTGAACGGCTTGGTCACGTAGTCGTCGGCGCCGACCTCAAGACCGAGGATCCGGTCGTCCTCGTCGCCGCGCGCGGTGAGCATGACGACCGGGACCGGCCCGGTCTCGCGCAGCCTGCGACACACCTCCAGGCCGTCCATGCCGGGCAGCATCAGATCGAGGACGACGAGATCCGGCCAGTGCGCGGCGGCGCCGGCGAGCGCGCCCCGGCCGTCCGCGGCCCGGTCCACCCGGTACCCGGCGCGCTCCAGGTATCCGGTCACGACCTCGGCGACCGTGGGGTCGTCGTCGACGACGAGCACCCGGCCCGGCGCCCGCTCCTGCGGCTGTTGCTGCTCCATGCCCCCAGCGTCGCACCGCCCCCGCGCCCGCGTCGCCGCCCGCCCGGCCCGGCGCTTCGGACGTCCGTGTTTCGTAAGGAGCTGAAGCCCGTTATGCCCGATTGATGTTCGTAGGGTGGACGCCGTGCTGAACTCTCCTCCGCCGTCGTCCGCCGAGGCCGTCGACGTCGTGCTGCCCTGCCTGAACGAGGCTGGGGCGCTCCCCTGGGTACTGTCCCGCATCCCGCCGGGCTGGCGGGCGCTCGTCGTGGACAACGGCTCCACCGACGGCTCCGCCGACCTCGCCCGCGGGCTCGGCGCCACCGTCGTGACCGAGGCGCGGCGCGGCTTCGGCGCCGCCTGTCACGCGGGACTGACCGCGGCCAAGGCCCCGTACGTCTGCTTCTGCGACTGCGACGCCTCGCTCGACCCGGCGCTGCTCGTGCCGTTCGTCCAGGAGGTGCGCACCGGGGAGGCCGATCTGGTGCTCGGCCGGCGCCGTCCGCAGGGCCGCGGCGCCTGGCCCGCGCACGCCCGCGCCGGCAATCTCGCGCTCGCCCGGATGCTGCGCCGCCGCACCGGACTGCGCCTGCACGACCTCGGGCCGCTGCGCGCCGCCCGCCGCGAGGCGCTGCTCGGCCTCGACCTGACCGACCGGCGCAGCGGCTATCCGCTCCAGATGGTGGTGCGGGCCGCCGACGCGGGCTGGCGGGTGGCGGAGCACGACGTCCCCTACCGCCCCCGCACCGGCACCTCGAAGGTGACCGGGACCTGGCGCGGGACGTGGCAGGCGGTACGCGACATGAGCCACGTCCTGTCCGAGGCCCCGCGCCTGTCCGAGGCCCCACGCCTGTCCGAGGCCCCCCGTCCGTGAGCACCTCCGCTCCCCCGCACCTCCGCCCCGCCCGAGAGGCCACCATGACCACCCTCCTCGTCATCGCCAAGGAGCCTCGCCCCGGCCGGGTCAAGACGCGGCTCACCCCGCCCTTCACCCCCGAGGAGGCGGCCTCGCTCGCCGAAGCCGCCCTCGCCGACACCCTGCACACGGTGGCCGCGACTCCCGCCCGGCGCCGGGTGCTCGCGCTCGACGGCGATCCGGGCCCCTGGCTGCCGCCCGGCTTCGATGTGGTGCCGCAGGGCGGCGGCGGGCTGGACGAACGGCTGGCGGCCGCGTTCGCCGCCTGCTCGGGACCCACCCTGCTGATCGGCATGGACACCCCGCAGGTGACCCCGGAGCTGCTCGCCGTGGAGTTCGGCACGCCCGGCGCGGCGTACGACGCCTGTTTCGGACCGGCCGCCGACGGCGGCTTCTGGGCGCTGGGACTGAGCGACCCCGACCCCGCGCTGCTGCTCGGGGTGCCGATGTCGGCCCCCGACACGGGCGCAGTGCAGCGCGCGCGGCTCGTCGCGGCGGGCCTGCGCGTCGCCGGCCTGCCGCCGCTGCGCGACGTGGACACGGCCACCGACGCGCGGGCCGTCGCCGCCGCGGCCCCGCACTCCCGCTTCGCCGCGCGCCTCGACCGGCTCCGGGCGGCGACCGCCCGATGACGACCGCGCACGACCTCGATCCGGCCCCGCACCGCGCCTGGTCCGCCGACCCGTACGCGGACGCCCTGCGCACCGGCCGCGGTCCCCTCTATCTGCGCCGCGGCGACGGCTGGCTGCTCCCCCTCGACGTGGAGCGCTGGTGCACGGGCGCCGACGCGGTGGACCGCGCGCTGCTCGACCTGTGCGAGGGCGCCGTCCTCGATGTCGGCTGCGGCCCGGGCCGGATGGTCGCGGAACTCGCCGCCCGCGGCATCCCGGCTCTCGGCATCGACATCAGCGCGGCCGCCGTCGCCCGCACCGCGCGGCTCGGCGGCCCGGCGCTCCTGCGCTCCGTCTTCGCGCCGCTGCCCGGCGAGGGCCGCTGGGGCACCGTCCTGCTGGCCGACGGCAACCTCGGGATCGGCGGCGATCCGGCGGCGCTGCTCGCCCGCGCCGCCGAACTCCTCGTCCCCGGCGGCCTGCTGATCGCCGAGACGGCGCCGCTCGACGTCGACGAGCGGGTCAGCGTGCGGATCGTGGGACCGACGGCGGCGCAGACCGCGCCGTTCCTCTGGGCCAGGGTCGGCACCCCGGCCCTGCTGCGGGCCGCCCGCGCCGCGCACTGGCGGCCCGTGGTTCAGTGGTCGGCGGAGGGCCGCTGTTTCGCCGCCCTGCGCAGCCGGACGGCCAGCAGCAGCGCCGAACCGGCGAAGAGCGCGGCGGTGATCAGCAGCCAGCGCCCGAGGAACCCGTCGCCCGAGAGCGTGGTGGCCGACGTGTAGTGACCGGCGGCCCGGCCGCTGATCATCGGGAACCACACGAGCAGCAGCAGCCCCGACAGCATCGCCGGAACCCGCACGTGCCCGGCCCACGCCCGCCGCCCGCCCGCGCCCACGGCGCCGAGTGCCCCGACGACGCCCCGGTCCACGGCCCCGTACAGCGGGAGCAGGACCAGGTCGTGCACGAGCGCCGCCCCGACGAACCACAGGCAGACCGCGAACCAGTCCCCGGCCAGCAGCCGCACCCCGGCGTAGGCGGCGAGCGCGAACGAGCACATCAGCAGGACGAGTTGAAAAGGACTGCCCAGCTTCATCGGACCGCCTCCCGAAGATCGCCGAAGGTCAGCCGCGCGACCCACTTCGTGTTCAGCACACCGGGCGCCGCGGGCACGATGATCCGGGCCGGATACCCGTGATCGGGCGTCAGCGCGGCGCCGTTGACCTCCAGCGCGAGCAGCGAGCGCGGGTCCCGCGCCTGGGCGGCGCTCAGCGCGGCCCGCCGGAACGCGCCGCGCCGCTGCAACGACTCCACCAGCACATCGGGCGCCGCGTCCGCGGCGTGTCCCGCCAGCTTCGCCAGATCCCGCAGCCGCACGCCCCGCCACTCCTGATCGGACGTCGACCAGCCCTCCACGCAGGCGATGGGCAGCGCGGCCGTGTGCAGCGGCAGCCGCAGCAGCTCGGGCCGGCTCAGCCGCACGGTCCCGGCCGGTCCGGCCACGACCAGCCGCCACGCCTCCTCGGCCGTCTCGCGCGGGTCGATCCCCCGGGAGGCGGCGGTCTTGTTGATCTGGAACCCGCCGGGCCCGCTCCCCGGCTCCGCCCAGCCGTGCGGCGCGAGCAGCGCGGTCCGCCGGAGCGGGCCGTCGAACCCGCGCCCCGCGGTGGTGGCGAACAGCAGCGCCGACGCGCCCCCGACCACGCCCAGCGCGCCCCGCCGCGACACGGTCGGCGCGGCGGGCCGCACCGCGACCAGCTCCCCGCTGTCACCGAGCGCGCCACGGCGCAGATTCCGCACGGCGGCCGGCGCCCGCAACACGACGTGCAGGGCGAACGCCGCGAAGAAGACCCACGCACCGTAGAAGTGCAGCGGGTAGAAGGAGCCCGGAAAGACGTACTCCAGCTGCACGTTGAGCACCCCGGTCACGAACTCGAACAGCACCCCGCCCACCAGCGTGAGCAGCGAGATCCGCTCCAGCGCGTGGGCGAGCGACCGCGCGGGCGGCAGCGCGAACAGCTTGGGCACCACCGACCACAGCTTGGCCAGCAGTACGGGGATCAGGGTGATCCCGAGCGTCACGTGCACGCCCTGGGTGAGCCGGTACAGCCAGTACGGGCGGGTCGGCCAGTCAAAGAGGTAGAAGCCGAGCAGCCCCTTGTCGGGCGTCTTGTCGTTGAGCGGCGAGAGACCGGGGTTGTACGCGGCGTAGGACAGCAGCCCCGTCACGAACAGCACCGTGATACCGAACAGCAGCACCACACCGAGCACCGACGTGAACCACGGCCCGCGCACAGGGCTGCGCCAGAACGCCGGGGAGGTCGGTGGAACAACCGAGTCGAACTTCCGTGACATGTGCCGACCGTAGGCCGCGGCACCTCGCGGGCGGGGGCCCCGACACATGACGAAACCCTGACGTCCGCCCGCGCCGCACCGCTTGGGACAGCCTCGCCGCCTAGCGTCTCCGGTGTGACCCGTTCCCCCTCCCGTGCCGACCGCCGCGACCTGTACGCCGTCGGGGCCGCCGCGCTTCTCGTCGCGGCGGCCGCGCTCGTCGGCACCTGGATCGAGCGCGAGCACGGCACCCTGCACGTGGGGTGGCCGCCCCTGTACGCGCACTGGCTCCCGCACCTGGGCCCCGGCACGCCCGCCGCCCTCGTCGTCGCGGCCGCCGTCGTCACCTGGGGTCCGCGGCTCGCCGCCCGGCTGCCCTGGCGCGGGCTGCTCGCGGCGGCCTGGGCGACCGCCATGGCGTGGACCTGGTCGCTGGCCCTGATCGACGGCTGGCGGCGGGGCGTCGCCGACCGGCTGACGACGAAGTACGAGTACCTCCAGGTCATCGACCGCTTCCAGGACATCCCGGCGACCCTGCGCGACTTCACCGGCCACATCCTGCTGCACTCCCCCGACCACTGGCCCCCGCACGTGGCGGGCCATCCCCCGGCGGCGACCCTCACCTTCGTCCTCCTGGACCGGATCGGCCTGGGCGGCGGCGCGTGGGCGGGCGCCTGGGTCATCACCGTCGGCGCGTCGGCCTGCGCGGCCGTCCTGGTCGCCGTGCGCGCGCTGGCCTCCGAGGAACTGGCGCGCCGGGCGGCCCCGTTCCTGGCGATGGTCCCGGCCGCGGTCTGGGCGGGCACCTCGGCGGACGGCTACTTCGCGGCGGTCGCCGCCTGGTCCCTGGCCTTCCTGGCGCTGGCCGTGACGGGCCGCCGCCCCCGCCTCACGGGTTTCGCGGCGGGCCTGCTTTTCGGCCTGACCTGCTATCTCTCCTACGGCCTGACGCTGTTCGCGCTCGTCGCGGGCGCGGTCCTGCTCCTCGGCACCCGCCGCCGGCTGCGCCCGCTGCCGTACGCCCTGGCGGGCCTCGTCGTGGTCCCGGCGCTCTTCACCCTGCTGGGCTTCGACTGGTGGGAGGCCTACCGCCTGCTGACCACGCGCTACTACGAGGGCGCGGGCGGCATCCGCCCCTACTGGTACTGGGTCTGGGCCAACCTCGCCTGCACCGTCCTGCTGATCGGCCCCGCCACGATCGCGGGCCTGCGCCGCGCGGCCACCGCCCCGGCCGGCCCGCCGCGCCGCCTGGCCCTGCTCACCGCGGCCGCGTTGGCGGCCCTGCTCCTCGCCGACCTCTCCGGCATGAGCAAGGCGGAGACGGAGCGCATCTGGCTCCCCTTCGCGGCCTGGCTCCCGGCCTCCTGCGCCTTCCTGCCGGCTCCCCGCGCCTGGCTCGCCGCCCAGGCCGCATTGGCCCTGCTGCTGAACCATCTGCTGCTGACGGGATGGTGAACGCGGCGCCGGGGATTGCAAAGGCGGGTCGCTCCTTGGCTACTACACCTAGCAGGTCGAAGAACTGATGAATTCCAGTCGCGAACCCGTGCAGCTGAAACCTCTTAAAGAACTATCCCCAACCTCCACAAATAGCTGGATTGTCGCCTTCCTGTCACATCATGGACAAGGCAGACAAATTCCCTTGTTTACGCTTGACTAACCATTAGCCCGCCCTTCATAGTTTCCGCACTAGAAACACGCAGGCTGTTCGAAATCTCGGCACGCCAGAGGCACGCTGAAGAGGTTCGCAACGGTGCGAACCGATACATCCTGCACGTCGCCCGCCGTCGAGCCGGGACGGAAACGGAAACCAGTGAAGCGCCTACGGGTGTGCCTGCCTGCGCGTGCGGCACTTATCGCGAGTTCGCCATTCCTTGACGCACACCCCAGCGCCACTGCAAGCCGCAACGAATCGACGCATTCATACGGCACGCACACTCGACAGGAACTCGACACCTACTGGAATCGACCGAATTCCAGCCACCCAGGAACCATCTTTCTGCACGGCGGATCCTGGCACGAGAACTCTGAGTGGGCGACCTGGCCGCACCATTTCGCCGACCAGGTCGATACCGTCCCCGCCGTCGGCTGTCGGCTGACATTCGATGGCTCCTGGCCCGCCTCGCGCACCGACGCGATCTCCGCCATCGCCTGGATCAGGGACAACGTTGCCAAGCTCGACCTCCATCCGCAGCGCCTCGCGCCCCTGCCCACCGCCGGAGTCACCGTCGAGGCACACGCGTATCTGACTGGCGGTCAACTGACCTGATCCGCAGGTGCCCCCGCGCACGCCCGCTCGACGGGTCGAAGTTCCTACCAGATCGGCATCCCAGACAGGAAACCCACGTGCCCTCCCACCTCCACCGCCTCGCCGACCGACTGCTGCCTGGGCGCACCCGCGCCCGCGAGGAACAAACCGCACAGGCCGAGGCCGCGCGGGCCGCAGAGGTGGCCCGCAAGCATGCGGAAAGGATCGAGGCCCGGCGGCGAGCGATGCTGGACTCGGACTCCGCGGTGCGCACGGTCACCTTCGAGAACCGCACCTACTACGGCCGCATCGTGAGTCACTTCACCGCCGCCGGTGCCAGTGCCCGCAACCTCGCCCTTGTCGCCGACGCCCTGGAGCAGGCCGGTATCGAGTACTTCCTCGTCCCCGGCCGCTCCCGCACCCGCCACGTCGTCGCCCTGCGCCTCGTAGACCGCAAGAAACTGCTGGACACCCTGCGCGCCACACACGGGTCGAGCCCCCTCTACGCCCTCAGACCCAGCAGCGAGCCCCTGCCCGCAGAGGCCGTGCTCTACGCCGACGGCTCCCTGCCCACCGCCCTCAAACGCCAGGACGTGATCCGCTTCGGAGAGATCCTGCTCGGTCCCTCCGGACAGATCCTCGCCGACCTCACCTACGGCTGCGACGTCGAGTTCTGGAACGACGGTCAGACCCTGCTCGACGACAGTGACCGCGGAGCCGCCCGCATGGACGCCCTGCGCACGCAAGCCCCGCCCGCCGTGCTCGCCGACGCTCTGGTCGCCCCCCGCCCCAACGCGGTCGCCGACGTGGTGCCCGCGGGCGCTTGCTCCGCTGCCGTCCAGACCGTCGAAGGCCGCGACCACCCCACCCACGAGAGCTTCGTCCGTCCCCGCATCGACGCCGTCGACTTCCCCATCGACCTCGTCTACACCTGGGTCGACGGCGACGACCCCGACCTCGCGGCCCGCAGGAACTCCTTCCGCGCCAAAGCGGCGGTCCCTCGAATCCACGCCCGCGAATCCGGTGCCTCGCGCTACACCAGTCGCGACGAGCTCAAGTACTCCCTGCGCTCAGTGGAGATGTACGCCCCGTTCGTGCGGAACATCTACCTGGTCACCGACGGCCAGACTCCCGCCTGGCTCGACACGAACGCGGCCGGGCTCCAGGTCATCGACCACAAGGACATCTTCACCGACCCGACGGCACTGCCCGTCTTCAACTCCCAGGCCATAGAAACCCAACTGCACCACATACCGGGCCTGTCGGAGCACTACCTGTACCTCAACGACGACGTCTTCTTCACCCGTCTCTCCACCGCCGGCCAGTTCTTCCACGGCAACGGCATCGCCAAGCTCCCCTTCTCACCGTTCCAGCTCGGCATCAGTGCCCCGCACCCGGATGACCCCGCACCCAACTCGGCGGGGAAGAACGTGCGCGAGCTGATGCTGAACGCCCACGGCCGCTTCACCGTCAGCAAGTTCAAGCACACTCCCCACCCCCAACTCCGGCGCGTACTGGCCGAGCTGGACGAGACCTTCCCGGATCACGTGCGGCGCACGAGCCGGTCTCGGTTCCGCGCCACGACGGACATCGCCATGGCGACCTCACTGCACCACCACCACGCCTACCTCACCGGCCGTGCCGTGCCCGGCACGTTCAAACTGCGGTACATCGATGTAGGCAAGGCGGACCTGGCCGCCGCTCTCGACGAGTTCCGGCCGGGGCACACATACGACTTCCTGTGCCTCAACGACGTCGACACCGGTGCCTCTGAGCTGGAGCGCGTGGCGGGTGCCCTCCGCGACTTCTTGGAGCGCCAATTCCCGTTCGCCAGCCGTTGGGAAGCGTCCGACGTTCAGGGCTCCGAGCCGGCTTCGGGCTGACGTCATTGGTCGGCCGGCACCGCAACACCCGACTTGCCATCGCCAACACCCCAACGAAAGGCACGCCCATGAAGCGAGCACTCACATTGATCACCGCACTGGCCATCACCGCGCTGGCCCCGACCTCGGCGCAGGCGGCGGTCAAGCAGGCCAAGGCCCCGCTCAGTTGCGAGTCCCGGACGTTCACCTCAAAACCGGGTCCGAGCTTCAGCGATCCGGAGGATGCCGATGCCCAGATGAACATCATGGGCCCGATCATCGAATCGATAAACAGCTCCGGATGCGGGCAGACCATACGCGTCGCCATGTACTCGATAGGAAGCACGAACCCGGGCCCGGAATTCGCGGCCGCCCTGATAGCCGCACACCAGCGTGGCGTCATCGTCAAGGCGCTGATGGACTCCCACAGCGACAACGCGATCTGGCAGTCGATGGTCACCGAGCTGGGCAACGACCCGCAAGCCGAGAGCTTCGCCGCGCTGTGCCCGGGCGGCTGTCTGACCCACTTCGCCGGCTCCGCCCTGCACGCGAAGTACTACATGCTCAGCGGCGGCAGCGACGCGAACAGAACGGTGACCGTCAGCAGCGCCAACCCCACCTCCGCCCAGGCCAACACCGCGTGGAACAGTGCCGCCACCGTCAAGGGCAACGTCGACCTGTACAACTCCTATCTCCGCTACTTCACGGCCATGTCCAAGGGGGCGCTCAACGGCCCGGGCCCGCTGGTGCCCGACTATTACAACTCCGACAGCGGTCTGGCGGCCCGAAAGCTGTACCCGGCCTCCTATCAGTGGCCCAAGGCGCGCGACAGAAGCGACACCTGGGTCGACTTCCTGAACAACGTCAAGGCGCCGGCCACGATCAACATCGCCATGTTCGAGTGGACCTCTCACGGAGAGCCGGGCGACAAGAACTATCTGGAGCTGCCGAAGAAGCTGGTCAGCCTGGCAGGAACCGGCGTCAAGATCAACATACTCTTCACCGCCGGCATGGTTGATGACAGCGTGCAGGACTACCTGAAGGACCGGCCGAACATCGAGGTGCACGACACCACCCGCGGCACCGACGCGAACGGCAACGCCCTGCACTACACGCACGACAAGTACATGCTGGTCAGCGGCGGTTACGGGACTGCTTCCGACACCAGGATCGTGTTCGTCGGCTCCTCGAACTGGACGAGCAACGGCATCTGGCACAACGACGAGTCGGACCTGCAGTTCATCGGCCAGACCGACTACAACGCGTTCATGACGGACTGGCAGAGTCAGTTCAATCGCTGCTGCGGGACGGCGGCGCGGCAGCAGGGCGCCGAGAGGCGCGCCGAGACCACGGCACGCGAGATCCCCATCGATCCTCGGCAGGCCCAGGAGTAGGCGTCTCCGCCCCCACACCGGCTGGACAGCGGCGAGGTTCACTGAACTGTGTGAGGTCCTCCGGCCTGGGGGCGAGCATCTCCTGGCTCGTGATCGGCGATCACCGGCCGAAACGGAGAAGTGACCGGGAACCGGGAGCTTGCCGCCGGCTCCTGGATGCCTCCCCCGCCCAACGGCGCGGCCGTGCCGAGCGCGCCGTCGTCGGCAAGGAGCGCCGCGAACTCGGCACGAAGGAGGAGCGAGAGGCGCAGCGCCTGACGCGCGCCGCTTCGGGAAGGCCGTGGTCCTCGGCAAGCCGAGCGAAGGAAGACCGTTCGCGGCCGAGGCCGAGGCCGAGGCCGTGGTGGCAGTCGTTCCGCGCGCCCGCCCGCAGGAATCACCCGGAGTGAGCGATCTGGCGAGTCCTGAGGTTGACGGCCCGGCAACGCCCTGACGCTTCGGGCAACGCTCGGGCGACGCGTCCATCCGAGTGGATGTTTTGCCGCGCAGGACCCGACCTGTTTTGACACGCCGTCAGGCCGGGGTAAGAAGGGCCCAGGTCAGATCGTTTCTGCCTGGACCCGCGAGTGGGGCGGGTGGGACTCGAACCCACGGCCGACGGATTATGAGTCCGCTGCTCTAACCGGCTGAGCTACCGCCCCGTACGGCGCGCCGCGCACATTTGTGCGCGCCGTCTGCCGCAGCATAGCCGCTCATACGATCTCCTGCTTCGGATGGTTCGGCTCTGCACGACCTTGAGGACATCGGTCGCGGCCTGTCGGTTCCACCAGGCACGAAAAGTCCCCCCGGAGTGAACTCCGAGGGGACTTGTCCGACAGCTCTCCCGACTGGACTCGAACCAGTAACCTGCCGGTTAACAGCCGGCTGCTCTGCCAATTGAGCTACAGGAGATCGAGCTCCCCCGACTGGACTCGAACCAGTAACCTGCCGGTTAACAGCCGGCTGCTCTGCCAATTGAGCTACAGGGGAATGACCTCGTTGCTTCGAACGCGGCTACCCGGGTACTCGCCGGGCGGCGTGCGCTCGCTGCGACACATACATTAGCGCAAGCAGGGGGGTGCTCCGCCAATCGGTATCCCCCCGGCGATCATCGAGCACGACGATGACCGCCACGACGACCGCACCGTCCATGACGCCTCGCTAGGGAAAGGGTGGCCGACATGCGCTACCGGCTCACATTCATCGCCGGTCTGGCCCTGGGTTACGTACTGGGCACCAGGGCCGGGCGCGAGCGGTACGAGAAGCTCAAGAAGACCGCCCGCGAGATCTCCCAGAACCCCGCCGTACGCAACACGGCCGAGTCCGCCGCGCAGCAGACGCGCGAGGTCGCCGGCAAGGCGTTCCACTCCGTCAGCGCAAAGGTGGAGGGCAAGGTTCCGGACTCCGTGGCCGACCGGGTGCGCTCGCTGCGCGAGCGCGGCAACGGCGGCGACGAGGACGACTGGGGCACCAGCAACACCTGAGGCCACGCGCACCCCGGCGGTGCGGCAGAATTTCAGGCATGGGGATAGTCGCCGGGCTGGACAGTTCGCCCGATTTCACGCGCATTGTCGTTTGTGACGCGGACACCGGAGCCGTGCTCCGGCAGGGGTACGCGCCCCATCCGCTGGAGACCGCGGAGGGCGGCGGGCGGCCCAGTGACGTCGATCCCCAGGCCTGGCTGCTGTCGCTCGGCGAGGCGGCCGGCGGCGGGCTCCTGGAAGGCGTGCAGGCCATCGGCGTGTCGGCGCAGCAGAACGCGCTGGTGCCGCTGGACGGCCAGGGCAACACCGTGCGCCCGGCCCTGGTGGGCGCCGACAAGCGGGCGCAGGTGGCGGCCGCCGACCTGATCGACCGGCTCGGTTCGCGCGAGGCGTGGGCCGAGGCGGTGGGCTGTGTGCCGCAGGCCGCGCAGCCGGTGACCAAGCTGCGCTGGCTGGCACGGACCGAGCCGGAGAACGCGCAGCGGGTGGCCTTCCTCATGCAGGCGCACGACTGGCTGGTGTGGCAGCTGCTCGGCCGCCCGACGCGCCGGACCACCGACCGCGGCGGGGCCTCGGGCACCGGCTACTGGTCGGCGGCCGCCGGTTCCTGGCGGCCCGACCTCGTGGAGCTCGCGCTCGGGCAGCGGGCCGCGCTGCCGGAGGTGCTCGGCCCCGGCGACGCCGCGGGGACGACCCCCGAGGGGCTGATCATCTCGGCCGGGACCGGGGAGACCATGGCCGCCGCCTTCGGGCTCGGCGTCTCCCCCGGCGACGCCGTCGTCTCGCTCGGCGCGTCCGGCTCGGTGATGGCCGTGCACCACGAGGCGCTGGTGGACTCCAGCGGCTCCATCACGTCGCTCGCCGACGCCACCGGCATGCACCTGCCGGTGGTGCACACGCTCAACGCGGTGCGCACGCTGCGCGGCACCGCGGAGATGCTGGGCCTCGACGGCGGCCTCGACGAGCTGTCGGACCTCGCCATGAAGTCGACACCGGGCGCCCACGGACTCGTACTCCTGCCCTATCTGGAGGGTGAGAAGACCCCGAACCTGCCGCACACGGCCGGCACCCTCAGCGGGCTGCGGCGGGAGTCCATGAAGCCCGAGCACCTGGCGCGGGCCGCCTTCGAGGGCATGGTGTGCGGGCTCGCCGACGCCCTGGACGTGCTGCGCGGGCGCGGGGTCGAGGTGCGGCGGGTGTTCCTGCTCGGCGCGGCGGCCGAGCTGCACGCCGTGCAGGCGGTGGCGCCGATGCTGTTCGGCACGCAGGTCGTGGTGCCGCAGCCCGCCGACTACGCGGCGATCGGCGCGGCCCGGCAGGCCGCCTGGGCGATGAGCGGCCGGCTGCCGATGTGGCAGGGGGCGGCCACCCAGGTCTTCGAGCCGGGCGAGGAGCAGCCGGTCGGGCAGGCGGTGCGCCAGCAGTTCCGCTCGGTGCGCGAGCAGATCCATCCCGGGGCGTTCGCCCAGCCGTAGCACCGCGGCGGATACATGGCCGGTACGTGGCTGGTCTTTGAGCACTCTTGGGTTAATCGGTTGAGGTAACGCGGGTGGAGTGTCCGACGATAGGGGTCCATGCGTCTTCGTTTCGGCGAGGACGTCTCCCTCTCCCCAACCGCTCTCATCCAGATCGCCGACCACCGAGAGACAGAGCGTGCTCATACGACTCCTGCGGACCTATCTCAGTCCGTACAAGAAACCCATCGGGTTGCTCGTCCTGCTGCAGTTCCTGCAGACCTGTGCGGCCCTGTATCTGCCCACTCTGAACGCGGACATCATCGACAACGGTGTCGTCGACGGGGACACCGGCTACATCCTCACGTACGGCGCCCTGATGCTGGGCGTCACGGTCGTCCAGGTCGTCTGCAACACCGGCGCCGTGTACTTCGGCGCCCGCACCGCCGCCGCGCTCGGCCGTGACGTGCGGGCCGGGGTCTTCGACCGGGTGCAGTCCTTCTCCGCCCGCGAGGTCGGCCGCTTCGGGGCGCCCTCGCTGATCACCCGCACCACGAACGACGTGCAGCAGATCCAGATGCTGGTCCTGATGGGCTTCACGCTGATGGTGTCCGCGCCGATCATGTGCGTCGGCGGTGTGATCCTCGCCCTGGGGCTCGACGTGCCCCTGTCGGGCGTGCTCCTTGCCGTGCTGCCCGTCATGGCGATCGTGCTGACGCTGATCATCCGCAAGATGCGGCCGCTGTTCCGGTCCATGCAGGTCAAGCTGGACACCGTGAACCGGGTGCTGCGCGAGCAGATCACCGGCAACCGCGTCATCCGCGCCTTCGTGCGTGACGACTTCGAGAAGGACCGGTTCGGCGTCGCCAACTGGGACCTGACCGAGACCTCGCTGGCCACCGGCCGGATCATGGCACTGATGTTCCCGTTCGTGATGACGATCGTGAACGTCGCCTCCGTGGCCGTGGTCTGGTTCGGCGCCCACCGCATCAACAGCGGCGGCATGCAGATCGGCGACCTGACGGCGTTCCTCGCGTATCTCATGCAGATCGTGATGAGTGTGATGATGGCCACCTTCATGTTCATGCAGGTGCCGCGCGCCGAGGTGTGCGCGGAGCGCGTGCAGGAGGTACTCGACACCGAGTCCAGCGTCGTCCCGCCCGCCGCCGACACCTCCGTACGGGAACTGCGCCGGCACGGGCACCTGGAGATCCGCGGCGCCGAGTTCGGCTACCCGGGCGCCGAGGAGCCGGTGCTGCGGTCGGTGGACCTCGTGGCCCGGCCCGGGGAGACCACGGCGATCATCGGCTCGACCGGCAGCGGCAAGTCGACACTGCTCGGCCTGGTCCCCCGGCTGTACGACACCACGGCGGGCGTCGTGTTCGTGGACGGGGAGGACGTCCGCGGGATCGACCCCGAGCTGATGGCGAGGACGGTCGGACTCGTCCCGCAGAAGCCCTATCTGTTCTCGGGGACGGTCGCCTCCAACCTCCGGTACGGGCGTCCCGACGCGACCGACGAGGAGCTGTGGCACGCCCTTGAGGTGGCACAGGCCAAGGATTTCGTGAGCAAGCTGGAGGGCGGGCTCGACGCGCCGATCGCCCAGGGCGGGACGAACGTCTCCGGCGGCCAGCGCCAGCGGCTCGCGATCGCGCGCACGCTCGTCCAGCGGCCGGAGATCTACCTCTTCGACGACTCCTTCTCCGCGCTCGACTACGCGACAGACGCGGCGCTGCGCCGGGCGCTCGGTGACGAGACCGCCGAGGCGACCGTGGTGATCGTGGCCCAGCGCGTGGCCACCATCCGGGACGCCGACCGGATCATCGTCCTCGACGAGGGCCGGGTCGTCGGCACCGGACGCCACCACGAGCTGATGGCCGACAACGAGACGTACCGGGAGATCGTTCTCTCCCAGCTGACGGAAGCGGAGGCCGCCTGATGAGCGGGCCGATGGCGGCGCGGATGGCGGCCGGTGCGCCCGGTTCGCGCTCGATGGACTTCAAGGGGTCCGGCAAACGGCTGCTGAAGCGACTGGCCGCGCACCGCGCGTCGGTGGTGGCCGTCCTGGTCGCGGTGGTGATCAGCGTCGGACTGTCGGTGATCGGGCCGAAGATCCTCGGTCACGCCACCGACCTGCTGTTCGGCGGGATCATCGGCGGGCAGACGCCGGCCGGGCAGACCAAGGAACAGGTCATCGAGGGTCTGCGGGCCAAGGGTGACACCGGCATGGCCGACATGCTCGGCGGCGTCGACTTCACCCCCGGCCAGGGCGTGGACTTCGACAGGATCGGGCAGGTGCTGCTGATCGGGCTCGCGGTGTTCGCGTGCGCGGGCCTGGCGATGATGATCGGCACCCGGCTCGCCAACCGGGCGATCAACCTGGCCGTGGCCAAGCTCCGCACGGACATGCAGGCCAAGCTGGCGCGGCTGCCGCTGTCGTACTACGACAAGCAGAAGCGCGGCGAGGTGCTGAGCCGGGCGACCAACGACATCGACAACATCGGGCAGACGCTCCAGCAGACGATGGGCCAGATGCTCAACTCGCTGCTGACCATCATCGGCGTGCTGACCATGATGTTCTGGATCTCGTGGCTGCTCGCGCTGGTCGCTCTCGTCACGGTGCCGCTGTCGGTGTTCGTCGCGGCGAAGGTCGGCAAGCGGTCGCAGCCGCAGTTCGTGCAGCAGTGGAAGACCACGGGCCGGCTGAACGCGCACATCGAGGAGATGTACACCGGCCACACGCTAGTGAAGGTGTTCGGGCGGCAGAAGGAGTCGGCGGAGCTGTTCGCCGAGCAGAACGAGGCGCTGTACGAGGCCGCGTTCAAGGCCCAGTTCAACAGCGGCATCATGCAGCCGCTGATGTTCTTCATCTCGAACCTGAACTATGTGCTGGTCGCGGTGGTCGGCGGTCTGCGGGTGGCCTCCGGCTCCCTGTCGATCGGTGACGTGCAGGCGTTCATCCAGTACTCGCGCCAGTTCTCGATGCCGCTGACGCAGGTCGCGTCGATGGCGAACCTGGTGCAGTCCGGGGTGGCGTCCGCCGAGCGGATCTTCGAACTGCTCGACGCCGAGGAGCAGTCGCCCGACCCCGAGACCGGCGAGAAGCCGCAGAACCTGCGCGGGCACGTCGAGTTCGAGCACGTCGCCTTCCGCTACGAGGCGGACAAGCCGCTCATCGAGGACCTGTCGCTCACCGCGGAACCGGGCCACACCGTGGCCATCGTGGGGCCGACGGGCGCGGGCAAGACCACGCTCGTCAATCTGCTGCTGCGGTTCTACGACGTCAGCGGCGGCCGCATCACCCTCGACGGGGTCGACATCGCGAAGATGTCCCGGGACGAGCTGCGGGCCGGGATCGGCATGGTCCTCCAGGACACCTGGCTGTTCGGCGGCACCATCGCGGAGAACATCGCGTACGGCGCCGCGAAGGACGTGTCGCGGGAGGAGATCGAGGAGGCGGCGAGGGCCGCGCACGCCGATCGCTTCATCCGGACGCTGCCCGACGGGTACGACACCGTGATCGACGACGAGGGCACCGGCGTCAGCGCCGGTGAGAAGCAGCTCATCACCATCGCGCGGGCGTTCCTGTCCGACCCGGTGATACTCGTGCTCGACGAGGCGACCTCCTCCGTCGACACCCGGACCGAGGTGCTGATCCAGAAGGCCATGGCGCGGCTCGCCCACGGCCGCACGTCGTTCGTCATCGCGCACCGCCTGTCGACGATCCGCGATGCCGACACGATTCTGGTCATGGAGAACGGGTCGATCGTGGAGCAGGGCTCGCACGACGCGCTGGTCGCCTCCGGCGGGGCGTATCAGCGGTTGTACGAGGCCCAGTTCGCGCAGGCCGTGGCCGAGGTGGACTAGTCGCCGTGGGGGCGTGGGGAGTCTGTCGGGTGCCGGTTCGTCGTGGCTGGTCGCGCAGTTCCCCGCGCCCCCTACGGGGGCGCTCCGCTCCCTAGTCCAGGTAGCCGCGCAGTTGGTCGGCGAAGGCGTGGTCCCTGAGTTTGTTCAGGGTTTTCGATTCGATCTGGCGGATGCGTTCGCGGGTGACGCCGAAGATACGGCCGATCTCCTCCAGGGTGCGGGGGCGGCCGTCGGCGAGGCCGTAGCGGAGCTGGACCACCTTGCGTTCGCGTTCGCCGAGGGTGGAGAGGACCGCCTCCAGGTGTTCGCGCAGGAGGAGGAAGGCCGCCGACTCCACGGGGCTCGTCGCGTCGCCGTCCTCGATGAGGTCGCCGAGCGCGACGTCGTCCTCCTCGCCGACCGGGGCGTGCAGCGAGACCGGTTCCTGGGCCAGGCGCAGGACCTCGCTGACCCGTTCCGGGGCCAGGTCGAGGTGGGCGGCGACCTCCTCGGGGGTCGGTTCGTAGCCGCGCTCCTGGAGCATGCGGCGCTGGACGCGGACGACCCTGTTGATCAGCTCGACGACGTGGACCGGGACCCGGATGGTGCGTGCCTGGTCGGCGAGGGCGCGGCTCATCGCCTGCCGGATCCACCAGGTCGCGTACGTCGAGAACTTGTAGCCGCGGGCGTAGTCGAACTTCTCGACCGCGCGGATCAGGCCGAGGTTGCCCTCCTGGACCAGGTCGAGCATGGTCAGGCCGCGGCCCACGTAGCGCTTGGCCACGGAGACGACCAGGCGCAGGTTCGCCTCGATCAGGCGGCGTTTGGCCATCCGGCCCATCACCACCAGCCTGTCGAGGTCGAGGGTGAGCCGGCTGCCGAGGTCGGGGGCCTTGGTGAGCTTCTCCTCGGCGAACAGGCCCGCTTCGACGCGCCGCGCCAGGTCCACCTCCTCGGCCGCGGTGAGCAGCGGGATGCGGCCGATCTCGCGCAGGTACTGGCGGAACAGGTCGGACGACGGGCCGCTGGTGTCGGCGCGGGCGCCGCGTACCGGTTCGGGCGGCTCGACGCTCTGTCCGGGCTCGCCCTCCGGCGGCTCCGCGGACTCGGGTGACTCGGGCGTCGGGGGTTCGCCCGACTCGGGGTGGCGCGTGACGCGGCTCTGTGGCGGCACCGTGGCGAGGACGTCGGCGTCCTCCACGGCGTCGGGGTCGGACAGGGCCTGCGCTGTGCTGTCGCTCTGGGTGAGGGTCTGGGTCTGCACGGGGGCGACCTCCAAGGTGATCGCTTCTGAGGCGTGCGGCAGGGGGGCGGCAGTGGCGGCGAAGCCGCTGTCCGTCCCGTACGCGATGAGCGGAACCGCGGGGGTTTCGGACCCTTTGCTGTCCGGGCTCCGGCCGCGCTCCGAGGACTCAGGCACCGCCACCCAGTGTGGAGTACGACACAGTGCCGCCACGAGGGGCGTGCGATGACTTTTTGAGTCCGGTGCGTGACCGCTCGGTTACCGTGCTGTACGGGTGCCCCTGCTTCCCGGTCCGGAACGTGGGCAAACGGCGCGTGAGGGCGCGGCGGGTCGCAGCCCGGCCCCGGCACGCTTCCAGCGCGGGCTCATGTCCGCCCCGACAGGGGCGCGGGGAACTGCGCGACCAGCCCCCACCGGGGCCGCACCCGCCAACGGCGCTGTACTGACCGCCCCTTGAAGCGCTCACCCCGCACCGGGGTGCCGCCTTGCCCACCCTGCCGCCCTGGGGGTCCCCCCGGACGGAGTCTGGGGGATGGCAGATTGCCCAAGGCGGGGGGGGGCGGGGCCTCGGGTGGGCCGGGTTTGCTGCGGAGCTACAGCGCGTCGGCGCCGCGTTCCCGGAGGGACTGGTCGTACTGCTGGAGGATCCACAACTCGTTCTGGACCGCTACCAGTTGGGCCGGGTCGCCGCCCGAGTGGAGACGGGTGAAGGTGCCCTGGACGTCACGGATGCGGCGCTCCACGGCGCGGCGGCGCACGGCGACGAGCTGCATGTCGGCGTAGGCCTGATCGACGGTCTTGCGGTGAATGGCCTCGACGGCCAGCTCGGTGACCATCGCGCGCACCGCGTCGTCGGGCGCGGCCTCACGGACCGCGACGAGATAGGCGTGCGAGTCGTGCAGGCCCTGCTCGGCGCCGCCCGCGTCGAGGATGGCGGCGCGCACGGCGGCGTACGGCGCGGCGGTGAACTCGTCGATCCCGTACGCGTCGAACATCGGGGAGACCAGCTCGGGGTTCTGCAGCGCCAGCTTGAGCAGCTCGCGCTCGGTGGTGAAGACCGGATTGCGCAGGGTGAGGGCGGGGCCGCCAAAGGCGTGCTGCGCGGCCCCGAGCGGCGCCGCCTGCGGGGAGCTGGCCGGCGCCGGGCCCTTGCCGCCCCGGTCGCGGGCCCAACGGGCCAGCTGCGCCACCCGCTTGACCACGAACTGGGTGTCGAGGATGCCGAGCATGCCGGCGAGCTGGACGGCGACCTCGTGCTGGGAGGCGCTGTTCTTGATGCGGGCGACGACGGGCGCGGCCTCGTCGAGCGCGGCGGCCCGGCCGGCCGGGGTCTCCAGGTCGTAGCGCCCGACGATCTGGCGGAGCGCGAACTCGAAGAGCGGGGTGCGCGGCTGGACGAGGTCGGCGACCGCGTCGTCCCCCTTGGCCAGGCGCAGGTCGCACGGGTCCATGTTGTCCGGCGCGATGGCGATGTACGTCTCGGCGGCGAACTTCTGGTCGTCCTCGAAGGCGCGCAGGGCGGCCTTCTGGCCCGCCGCGTCGCCGTCGAAGGTGAAGATCACGCGCGCCGAGCCGTTGTCCATCAGCAGCCGGCGGAGGATCTTGATGTGGTCGCCGCCGAAGGCCGTGCCGCAGGTGGCGATGGCGGTGGTGACGCCCGCGAGGTGGCAGGCCATGACGTCCGTGTAGCCCTCGACGACGACGGCACGGGAGGACTTGGCGATGTCCTTCTTGGCCAGGTCGATGCCGTAGAGGACCTGCGACTTCTTGTAGATCGGGGTCTCTGGCGTGTTCAGGTACTTCGGGCCGTTGTCGTCGTCGCGCAGGCGGCGGGCGCCGAAGCCGACGACCTCGCCGCCGATGTCGCGGATCGGCCACATCAGGCGGCCGCGGAAGCGGTCGATGGGACCGCGGCGGCCTTCCTGGGAGAGCCCGGAGAGGGTCAGCTCCTTGTCGCTGAAGCCCTTGCCGCGCAGGAAGCGGGTGAGGTGGTCCCAGCCCGCCGGGCTGTAGCCGACGCCGAAGTGGGCGGCCGCCGCCTGGTCGAAGCCGCGCTCGGCGAGGAACTTCCGGCCGATCTCGGCCTCCGGGGACCCCAGCTGATCCACGTAGAACTGCGCGGCGACCTTGTGCGCCTCGACCAGGCGGATGCGCTCGCCGCGCTGGTGGGTGGGGTTGTACCCGCCCTCCTCGTAGCGCAGCGTGATGCCCGCCTGGCCGGCCAGGCGCTCGACCGCCTCCGAGAAGGAGAGGTGGTCGATCTTCATCACGAACGTGATGGTGTCGCCGCCCTCCTGGCAGCCGAAGCAGTGGAAGAACCCCTTGCTCGGACTGACCTGGAAGGACGGGGACTTCTCGTCGTGGAAGGGGCACAGCCCCTTCAGGTTCCCGCCGCCCGCGTTGCGCAGTTGCAGGTACTCGGACACCACGGCGTCGATCGGGACCGCGTCCCGAACCGCCTTCACGTCCTCGTCATTGATCCTGCCAGCCACGCGGCAAGTCTACGGTGACCCGCCGACAGTCCTGTCACTCCTCCAACAGGTCGGCGAGCGGGACGCTCGGGTCGGACAAGCGCTCGGTGCCCGGCCGGGCGCCGGTGCGGATGAGCTGCTGGATGGGGTCCGTGACGTCCCACACATTCACGTTCATCCCCGCGAGGACCTGGCCGTCGCTCAGCCAGAAGGCGATGAACTCGCGCTTGCCGGCGTCGCCCCGGATCACCACCTGGTCGTAGCTGCCCGGGGGCGCCCAGCCCGAGTACTCCAGGCCCAGGTCGTACTGGTCGGAGAAGAAGTAGGGCACCCGGTCGTAGGTGACGTCCTGGCCGAGCATGGCGCGGGCCGCGGCCGGGCCGCCGTTCAGCGCGTTCGCCCAGTGCTCGACGCGCAGGCGCGTGCTGTAGAGCGGGTGCTGGAGTCCGGCGACGTCGCCGGCCGCGAAGATGTCGGGGTCGGAGGTGCGCAGGGACGCGTCGACCGCGATGCCGCCGCCGTGCCCGCGGTCGACCAGGTCGAGGCCCGCGGACTCGGCGAGCGCGGTGCGCGGGGCGGCGCCGATCGCGGCGAGCACGTCGTGCGCCGGGTGTTCCTCGCCGTCGTCGGTGAGCGCGGCGAGCACCATGCCGTCGTGGCCGGTGATCTCGGTGAGCCGGGCGCCGAAGTGGAAGCGGACGCCGTGGTCGCTGTGCAGCTCGGTGAAGATCTGGCCGATCTCGGGGCCGAGGACGGAGTGCAGCGGGGTGGCCTCCGGCTCGACGACGGTGACCTCGGCGCCGTACTCGCGCGCGGCGGCGGCGATCTCCAGGCCGATCCAGCCGGCGCCGGCGATCACCAGGTGGCCGTTGTCCCGGCCGAGGGAGGCCAGGACGTGCTTCAGGCGCTCGGCGTGGGCGAGGCGGCGCAGGTGGTGGACGCCCGCGAGGTGGGTGCCGGGGATGTCGAGGCGGCGCGGCTCGGCGCCGGTGGCGAGGAGCAGCTTGTCGTAGCGGATGAGGGTCGCGTCGCCGAGCCGGACCGTTCTGGCCGCGCGGTCGATCGCGGTGACCGTCTGGCCGAGGTGCAGCTCGATGTCGTGGCTCGCGTACCAGGCCGGTTCATGGACGAAGACGCTGTCCCGGTCCTCCTTGCCCTGCAGATAGCCCTTGGACAGGGGCGGGCGCTCGTACGGGTGGTCCCGTTCGTCACCGATGAGGATCACTCGGCCGGTGAAGCCCTCCGAGCGGAGCGTCTCGGCGGCCTTCGCGCCGGCGAGCCCTCCTCCGACGATGACGAACGTCTGGTCCGCGTCGACCACTTGATGCCTCCTCGTTGCGCTGCCGTCATATGCGAGCGTCCCGCACGCAGCGTGATGGGGGAAGGGGGCGTGGCCCTATCGGGGCACGCCCCCGGTGACTTTTGCCTACTCGCCGTAGTTGGCGCGCTTGTACGGCGGGTGCGGGTCGTGGTGGGTCGCTCGCGCAGTTCCCCGCGCCCCTGACGGGGCTCCTTGCGTCAGCCTTGCGTGCAGGGTGCGGGCCGAGGCGTCGGTGAGGGAGGCGATCTGGTCGACGATGACGCGCTTCTTCGTACGGTCGTCGGGGGCGTCGTCGAAGAGGGCGCGGAACTGCGGGTCCAGGCCGTCGGGGGCGCGGGCCGTCAGGGCCTCGGCCAGCTCGGCGACCACGATTCGCTGGTCGGCGCGGAGTGCCTCCTGCTGCGGGCGCTGCATCACGTACCGGTCGGCGACCGCCTTGAGCACCGCGCACTCGTACCGGGCCGCGCGCGGGACGACCAGCTCGGCGTCGTACCGCGTGAGGGGCCCGGTGCCGTACCGCGCCCGGGTCGCGGTCTCGGCCGCCAGGCAGAACCGGCCGATGAGCTGGCTCGTGGCGTCCTTGAGGCGGGCCTGGGCGACCGCCGTGCCGTCGTACCCGTGCGGCCACCACTCCTGGTCGAGGAGGCGGTCGAGGGCGGCGGACAGCTCGGCGGGGTCGGTGTCCGCCGGGACGTAGCGCCCGATGGCGACCGCGAAGACGTCGGCCCGCTCGGGCTCGGCGTGCAGCACGATCGGGTCCAGGTGGCCGGCGTGCAGTCCGTCCTCGATGTCGTGCACCGAGTACGCGACGTCGTCCGCCCAGTCCATGACCTGCGCCTCGAAGCAGGTGCGGCGGCCCGGCGACGTCTTGCGCATCCAGTCGAAGACGGGGCGGTCGTCCTCGTAGACCCCGAACTTCACCGAGTGCGGGTCCGTGGGGTGCTCGCCACGCGGCCACGGGTACTTGGTCGCGGCGTCGAGCGCCGCCCGCGTCAGGTTCAGTCCTACGCTGATCAGCTCGCCCGAGCCCTCGGCGCGGACGAACCGCTTGGGCTCGATGCGGGTGAGGAGGCGGAGCGACTGGGCGTTCCCCTCGAAGCCGCCGCAGTCCTGGGCCACTTCGTTGAGCGCCTGCTCGCCGTTGTGCCCGAAGGGCGGGTGGCCCAGGTCGTGGGAGAGGCAGGCCGTCTCGACGAGGTCGGGGTCGCAGCCGAGCGCCGCGCCCAGCTCCCGGCCGACCTGGGCGCACTCCAGGGAGTGGGTCAGGCGGGTGCGCGGGCTGGCGTCCCAATGGCGGCTCGTGGTCCCCGGGGTGACGACCTGTGTCTTTCCGGCGAGGCGGCGCAGCGCCGCCGAGTGCAGGACCCGGGCCCGGTCGCGCTGGAACGCGGTGCGGCCCGGGCGCTTGTCGGGCTCGGGGGCCCAGCGCTCGACCGCGTCCTCGTCGTACGTCTCGCTGCCTTCCATGCCCCGACAGTAGACGCAGGAACTGACAAAAGGGTGAGTGCCGGCGGACGGGGCGGTGCTCAGGCCGTCGCGAGGTGCGGGGTGAGGGCGGGGCCGGGGGCGGCCGGCGCGGTGTCGTAGCGGTGCAGGACCAGGCGGGCCATCGCCGGGTGGGTGCCGAGCGGGGCCGCGGCGATCCCCTGGCCCGGGGCGAGCGCGGCGGCGGACTCGTCGGCGAAGCGGCCGGGCGCGGTGAAGTAGGAGGCGACGGCGATCCGGGTGCGGCCGCGCGCGGTGAGGGCGCGGACGGCCGTGGCGACGTCGGGCGCGGCGGCGGAGGCGTAGCCGGGGACGACCGGGACGCCCAGGCGGCGGGCGAGGAGGTCGGCGGTGCGGCGGGTGTCGACGGCCGCCTGCGGGTCGCGGGAGCCGGCGGCGGCGAGGACCACTCCGGTGCGGCGGCGCTCGTGCTCGGGCAGCGGGCCGTCGGGCCAGCCGGCGGCCATGAGCCGGTCGTGCAGCGCGTCGACGAGGAGCGGGTGCGGGCCGAGCGGGGCGGCGACGCGGGTGAGCAGGTGGGTCGCGGCATTCGCCGCCGCGGGTAGGTCGCGCTTGACGTGGTGGCCGCGGGAGAGCAGGAGGGGGACCAGGACGGCGCGGCCCGCGGGGAGGGCGGCGAGGGTGTCGCCGAGCAGCGGGGCGTTCAGCTCGATGTGGCCGGGGCGGACGGTCAGGCCGGGGCGCAGTGCGCGGATCCGGGCGACCAGTTCGGTGACGGTGGCGAGGGCGCCGGGGTTGCGGCTGCCGTGCGCCACGAGCACCAGGGCCGGGGGGTCGGGGCGTTCGCGCAGGGGGCTGCGGTGGCTGAGCCGGCTGCCGAGCTGAGCGCCGATCATGGTGAGGAGTCCCGCCGCGCTGTCCAGTTCCGCCGTGCGGGAGGGGTGGGTGCCGTACGACTTGTCCGTCATGGAGCGATCCTGCCGGAGAGGGGTTGCCGGGCTGTTGCCGGGTGGTGACGGGTGGTTGCGCGGGGTTCACCGTGCGGTGTCCGGCGCGGTGAGTGTGAACCGCGGGGGCCGTGGGCGCGTCCTGTGCCTGCGAGAGCCGCTGTCTGCCCGGAGGTCACGTCCGATGCGTCTGCCCCGCCCGCGTCTGCCCCGTACCCGCCGGGACCAGCGGCGGGCGGTGCAGGTGGTGATGGCGCTGTGCGTGCTGGCGCTGGCGCCCGCGACCTGGCTGTTCACGACGGCCGGGGACCGGTTGCGCGGGGTGGCGGACGTGCCGCGCACCGATGTGGCCGTGGTGTTCGGCGCCGGGCTGTGGAACGGCGAGCCGTCGCCGTATCTCGCCCACCGGCTCGACGCGGCGGCCGAGCTGTACCGCTCCGGCCGGGTCAGGGTGCTGCTCGTCACCGGGGACAACAGTCGCGCCGAGTACGACGAACCCGATGCCATGCGTACGTATCTGACCCGGCACGGGGTTCCGTCGCGGGCCGTCGTCCTCGACTACGCCGGGTTCGACACGTGGGACTCGTGCGTGCGCGCCAAGAAGATCTTCGGGGTCGATCGGGCGGTGCTGGTCACTCAGGGGTTTCATGTGCGGCGGGCTGTGGCGTTGTGCGAGGCCGCGGGGGTTTCTTCTTACGGGGTCGGGGTTGATGAGGTGCATGACGTGACCTGGTACGCCGGGGGTGCGCGGGAGGTTCTGGCTGCCGGGAAGGCCGTGGTCGACGCCGTGTTCCGTCCGGATCCGCACTTTTTGGGCCGCGAGGAAAACGGAGTCCGGGCGGCCCTGACTCCCTGACCCCCGGCCCCGGGTTGTTCGTCCGTCCGCGGGCGGTTGGGGGCCGATCGCGCAGTTCCCCGCGCCCCTAGGTCGTTCTCCATCCGCGGGCCGGTGGCCGCTTCTCGCGCAGTTCCCCGCGCCCCTGAGGCATGCGCCCTGGGCGAGCGAAGCTCGCTTCAGGGGCGCGGGGAACTGCGCGATCAGCCACGACGAGAGGCGCGCGGGAAAGATCGCTCAGGGGCCCGCGCGTCAATCGACCTCGCTCGCGACCCAGGCCAGATAATCGGCAGCCCCGCGCACCACCGGCACCGCGATGATCTCGGGGGTGTCGTAGGAGTGATGGCGCGTCAGCCACGATTCCAGGTCCGCGTACCGCGCCACCGTCGTCTTCAGCAGCACCTGCCACTCCCGCGCCGTCTCCACCCTCCCCTCCCACCGGTACACGGACGTGACCGGCGCACTGATCTGCGCGCACGCGGCCAGGCGGGACTCCACGGCGCCGCGGGCCAGGGCCTCGGCGCGGTCCGCGTCGTCGGTCGTGGTCAGGACGGTCAGCACTGAGGTGGCGGATGCGGGATTCGGCATGCGGCCATTGTGCTGTCACGGCTCCGGCCGGGGGCCGACACCGCCCGGCAACCATGAACTGACGCTCCGCCACACCTGGCGGCAGCGGCCGGATCACCCGGTCGCACGCCGGGCGCCGCCTTTCGGGCAATTCTCCCCCGACACGCCGATGACCTGCTGGAATGTTCCCGTCACACCGTCAGCAGCGCACCCGGAAACAGGTTTCTGACGAATCATCAGGAGGCGCGGTGGTGCGACTGCCACTTACCTCGTGCTTGCAGGGCGCGTCCGCCGCCCGAGCTGGACGCACAAGGAGCAAGCAACGATGCGCACAGGCCGACCGCTGACCGCCGTAGCGTTCGCCGTCGCCCTCACCGGGCTCGGGGCCGCCCCCGCGGGTGCCTCGCAGGGCGGCCTCGAGGTCTATCCGGCGACCACGGCCCCGGGGGCCACGGTCACCGTCGACACCACCGCCTGCGGTGCGCAGGGAACGGCGTCGGGCGACGCCAGCGCGGTCGGCGCGGGCACCTTCACCCTCGCGCCGACGTCGGCGGACGCCGACGCCGCGGGCAGCTTCACCGTGCCGGCGTCCGCGCAGCCGGGCACGTACGAGATCGTCGCCCGCTGCTCCGGCGGCACCGTGATCACCGGCGATCTGATCGTGTCCCTCGCCGGGGCGGGCGGCTCGCCGGGCGCCCGGATGCCCCGCGGACATGTCGAGACGGGGGTCGGCGGCGCGCTCGGTCCCGACCCCGTGCAGACCGCGGCGGGTGTGGCGGCGCTGGCCGTCGCCGCCGCGGGCGGTACCTGGCTCCTGCATCGCCGGGCGAGAGGCGATGGGATCTGACGGACGGTTCCGACGGGCCGCACGGACTCCCTCCGCCGTCCGCGCGTCCGTCCCGGCCCCGTCCGTCGTCCACAGGTACCGCCACCTCCCCCGCCCCTCCGGCCGCGTCCCCTCACGCGCCGGAGGGGCCGGGGCAGGCCGGGTCAGGAGTGTCCAGGAGTCCTCATGCGCCTGCGCGATCTCACCGACCGCCGCGTCCGCCGCCGGGCCGGCCGGGTCAACGCCGTCATAGGGGCGGTCACCGTCCTCGCCCTGTGCTCCGGCGGCTGGCTGCTCGCCAGCGGCTCCGAGGGGCACCCGCCGCCCCAGCCGTCCGCGGACCAGGCCCGCCCCGGCACCGTGCGGGAGGCGCCCGGCGCAGCCCCGATGTCCCCGTCGCCGCCGGACCGCGTCCGCATCCCCTCGCTGCGCGTGGACGCCCCGCTGATGGGCCTCGGTCTGAACCGCGCGGGAAGCCTGGACGTGCCGCCGCCGCGGAGGAAGAACCTCGCGGGCTGGTACGAGGCGGGCACCCGTCCCGGCGAACGCGGCACGGCGATCGTCGCCGGCCATGTCGACAACGCCGAGGGCCCGGCCGTCTTCTACGACCTCGGTGCCCTCACCCGGGGCCGCACCATCGAGATCGACCGGCGCGACGGCTCGGTGGCGGTGTTCACGGTCGACGCCGTCGAGGTCTACAAGGCCGACGCCTTCCCCGACGAGAAGGTGTACGGGGCGGCCCGGCGGCCCGAGCTGCGGGTGATCACCTGCGGCGGCCCGTACTCACGGCGGACCGGCTACCAGGGGAACGTCGTGGTCTTCGCCCACCTGACGGGCAACCGCTGAGCCCGGTGCTCAGGCCACCCACTGCTCGTACGCCATCTTCACCACCAGCGCGCACACCACCGTCAGCAGCACGATCCGCACGAACCCGGCGCCGCGCTTCAGCGCCGTGCGGGCGCCGATCATGCCGCCCGCCAGGTTGAACACGGCCATCAGCGCGGCCAGCTGCCAGTACACCGTGCCCTTCCAGGCGAACATCGCGAGCGCGCCCGCGTTGGTGCAGCAGTTGACGATCTTGGCGGTGGCGGAGGCGGTCACCAGGTCGAGGTGGAGGATCGCGGTGAGGGCGAGGACCAGGAAGGTGCCGGTACCGGGGCCGATCAGGCCGTCGTAGAAACCGATGCCGAGGCCCGCGAAGCCGATCGCGGCCAGGATCCGGCGGGGCGAGGCCGGGACGGCGGCCGGGGCCGTGCCGAACGACGGGCGGAAGATGACGAAGGCGCCGACCGCGACCAGGACCACCATCACGATCGGCTTGAGGACCTCCGTGCTCAGGCCCGCCGCGAGCGCCGCCCCGCCCGTCGAGCCCGCGAGCGCCGCGAGGCCGATGCGGACCGCGAGCCGCACGTCGACGGGGGCCTTGCGGGCGTAGGTCACCGCGGCGCCCGTGGTGCCGACGATGGCGACGGCCTTGTTGGTGCCGAGCGCGTACGGGCCCGCGTGCGCGGCGTTCGGCAGGCCGAGCAGCAGCGCGGGGAGCAGCAGCAGACCGCCGCCGCCGACCACCGCGTCGACCCAGCCGGCGGCGAGTGCGGCCACACACAGGACGACGGTGGTGGTCAGGGATATGTCAGGCATGATCGTGAGCCTATGGACGAGATGCGTGTGCGGTCCACGCGGGTGTGGAGAGTTGAGGCTTTTCTGAGGTAGCCGTTCCGGGGCGGGCGCCGGCCCGGTCGGGAGCGGCCGGCGCGGCCGGGTCCACGGTCAGCGCGAGGCAGGCCGCGACCAGGGCACTCGCCGAGGCGAGCCCCGCCGTGAGCCTGCGGCGGGCCTGGACCGTGGGCGCGTGGAAGGTGCGGACGGGACTGGCGTGACGGCCCATGGGCGGTTTCTCCGAGAGTCGGTGCGTGCGAGTCGATCGGTGCGTGCGGGTCAGTGCGGAGGAAGTGGGAGACCGGTCAGTACGTGAAGGACTCGGCGTGGACGCGGTCCGCCGGGACGCCGGCCCGGGCCAGTGCCGTCGTCGCGGCCGCGGTCATGCCGGGCGGGCCGCACACGTAGACGTCGTGGTCGGCGAGTCCGGGCACGAGGTCGCGCAGGGCCTGCGGCGCGAGGGGGTCGAAGGCCGCGCCGGAGGGGCCGAGGAGGTAGTGCAGGGCGGCGTGACGGGTACGGGCGATGGCCTCCAGTTCCTCGCGCAGGATGAGCCGTTCGGCGTTGCTCGCGCGGTACAGGAGCGTGAGGTCGCCGGGTGCGCCGGGCAGCGTCTCGAACAGGGCGCGCAGCGGCGTGATGCCCACTCCCCCGGCGAGCAGCAGCACCTTGCGGCGGGTGCGCCGGTGGGCGGTGAGCGCGCCGAACGGGCCGGTGGCGACGACCCGTACCCCGGGACGCAGCCTGCGCACGCGCCGGGTGTGCCGGCCGACGGCCCGCACGGTGATCCGGACATGGTCGCCGTCGACCGGCGCGGACAGCGAGAACGGCAGGGCCGTGCCCCACAGCCGCCGGGTGAGGAACCGCCAGCGGAAGAACTGGCCCGGCTCGGCGCGCAGCAGGCCCAGGTCGCGCCCGCGCATCAGGACGGAGACGACGCCGGGGCCCTCGACCCGCACGTCGACGACGCGCAGGGCGTGCCGTAGCGCCTGCCGCACCGGGACGACGAGCCGGTACCAGACGAGGAGGACGCCGACCGTGGCGTGCAGCAGCGACCACAGGCCGAGGCTCAGCGGGTTCGACGCGATGTCGGGTCCCGCGAGTTGGTGCGCGAAGGCCAGGGCGGCGCCGAGGTACGTGAGCAGGTGCAGGCCCCGCCAGGTGGCGTGGCCGACGCGGCGGCGCACGGCGCGGGCGCTGCTCACGCCGACCGTGCCGAACAGCAGGGCGCCGGCCGCCGCCGCGGCGAGCCCCGGGTAGCCGAGCAGTTCGGCGGCGGTGGTGACGAGGTCGGTGCCGGTGTGGGCCGCGTAGCCGAGCAGGGCGAGGACGACGTGCGCGGCGCAGAGCGTGAGGACGTGCCGGCCGCCGCGGGCGTGGTGGCGGGCGAGCCGGTCGGCGCCGACGCCGTGCTCGACGGCGGGGACCCGCGCCATGAGGAGGAGCATGACCAGGATCCCGTACCCGGCGAGCAGTCCCGTCAGATGGGCGCCGCTCGCGAACAGCACGTCGAGCCGTGTCGAGAAGGCGGCCTGCGCGGCCCACAGCAGGCTCACGGCGGCGGCGCCCGTGGCGATGCCGGACCGCAGCGCGGCCGGGGTGACCCGCACGGGGGCGGCGGGCCGGATGCGCGGGGCCCGGCGCGGGCGCGGGGGTACGGGCCGGGCGGGCGGGGGTTCCTCGGTCTGCCTGCGATAGGCCGACAGGGCCGGGTAGCGGGGGAGTTCGGGTTCGACGGCCTCGGTGCTCACGCCCGGCACACTAGGCTCCGGCGGGCCGGAAAATCGGCTGGTCAGGGTCACCGGGGAGATCCTTAAGGTCCCCTTCAGGAAGGCCTGAACACCGGTTAAGCGAGGGGGTCGTCGTCGGGTGCGGGGGCGTGAGCGGCTGGTCGCGGAGATCCTCACACCGCCCGCCCCACCCCGCTGAGCCCACCGTTCCCCCGCCGAAACTGACGGGACGCCACCGGGAAACCTCCACGCCGCACGCTGCGGTACATGACCGCACCGCACGCGTACGACGGAGGCTCCGACATGGCGCAGGACCCGGCCGACACGGCACTGCCCACCCTCGTCCTCGTCGGCCACGGCATGGTCGGCCAGCGCTTCCTCGAAGCGGCCGCCGAGCGCGGGCTCACCGCGTCGCACCGGGTGGTCGTGCTGTGCGAGGAGCCGCGGCCCGCCTACGACCGCGTCCATCTGACCTCCTACTTCTCGGGCACCACGCCCGAGGAGCTGTCCCTGACGGACCCGGGGTTCATCCAGCGGCACGGCATCGAGCTGCACGTCGGGGACCCGGCCGAGGCCGTCGACCGGGAGGCGCGGACGGTGCGCGCCCGCTCCGGGCTGACGGTCGCCTACGACACGCTGGTGCTCGCCACCGGCTCCTACCCCTTCGTGCCGCCGGTGCCCGGCAAGGACGCCACCGGCTGTTTCGTGTACCGGACCATCGAGGACCTGTACGCGATCGAGGAGTACGCGAAGAACAGCGCCGCGGTCGGTGCCGTGGTCGGCGGCGGGCTGCTCGGCCTGGAGGCGGCGGGCGCCCTGAAGGGGCTCGGCCTGGCGACGCACATCGTGGAGTTCGCGCCCCGGCTGATGCCCGTACAGGTCGACGAGGGCGGCGGCGCGGCGCTCCTGAGGACCATCGGGGACATGGGGCTCGACGTCCACACGGGCGTCGGCACGCAGGAGGTCGTCACGGACGCCGACGGCCGGGTCACCGGCATGCGGCTGTCGGACGGCCGGGAGCTCGCCACCGACCTCGTGGTCTTCTCCGCCGGGGTCCGGCCGCGCGACCGGCTCGCGCGGGAATCGGGCCTGTCGGTGGGCGAGCGCGGCGGCATCGCGGTCGACGAGCAGTGCCGCACCAGCGACCCGGACGTCTACGCGATCGGCGAGTGCGCGCTCGCGAGCGACGGCCGGGTGTACGGGCTCGTGGCCCCCGGCTACGAGATGGCGCTCACCGCCGCCGACACCATCGCCGCCGCCAGCGCCGGCGCCACCGACGACATCGCCTCCGGCACCTCCCCGGCCGCCTTCACCGGCGCCGACCTGTCCACCAAGCTGAAGCTGCTCGGCGTGGACGTGGCCTCCTTCGGCGACGCGCACGGCACGGCCGACGGCTGCCTCGACGTCGTCTACGCGGACGCCCGCTCGGGCACGTACAAGAAGCTCGTCATCGGCGGCGGGGGCGAGCTGCTCGGCGGCATCCTGGTGGGCGACGCGGAGGCGTACGGCACGCTGCGCGCGTTCACCGGCACGGTGCCGCCGGTCGCGCCCGAGTCGCTGGTGCTCCCGGCAGGGGCGGGCGAGGCCGCGCGGCTCGGCCCCGAGGCGCTGCCCGACGACGCCGTCGTCTGCTCCTGCCACAACGTGACGAAGGGCGCCATCCGCGCCCACTCCACCCTGCCCGAGGTGAAGAAGTGCACCAAGGCCGGTACGGGGTGCGGCAGTTGCGTCAAGCTGATCGGGCAGCTGCTGCCGAAGAGCGGTGACGGCGGGCTGTGCGGCTGCTTCCGGCACACCCGGCAGGAGCTGTACGAGATCGTGCGCGTCCGGCGCGTCACCGGCTTCGCCCAGCTGCTCGACGAGTACGGGCGGGAGGCGGCGCGCGGGGGCGACGGCTGCGAGATCTGCAAGCCGGCGGTCGGTTCGGTCATCGCCTCGCTCGCGCCCTCGATCGGCGCGGACGGCCATGTCCTGGACGGCGAGCAGGCGGCCCTCCAGGACACCAACGACCACTTCCTCGCGAACCTGCAGAAGAACGGCTCGTACTCGGTCGTGCCGCGGATCCCCGGCGGCGAGATCACCCCGGAGAAGCTGATCGTGATCGGCGAGGTCGCCCGCGACTTCGGCCTCTACACGAAGATCACGGGCGGGCAGCGGATCGACCTGTTCGGCGCGCGGGTGGACCAACTGCCGATGATCTGGGCGCGGTTGGTGGACGCCGGGTTCGAGTCGGGGCACGCGTACGGCAAGTCGCTGCGCACGGTGAAGTCGTGCGTGGGGCAGAGCTGGTGCCGGTACGGGGTGCAGGACAGCGTGCGGATGGCGATCGACCTGGAGCTGCGCTACCGGGGCCTGCGCGCCCCGCACAAGCTGAAGTCGGCCGTCTCCGGGTGCGCCCGCGAGTGCGCCGAGGCCCAGTCGAAGGACTTCGGCGTCATCGCCACGGCCAACGGCTGGAACCTGTACGTGGGCGGCAACGGTGGCATGACACCTCGTCACGCCGACCTGCTGGCCCAGGACTTGAGCGACGCCGAGCTGATCCGGCTGATCGACCGCTTCCTGATGTTCTACATCCGCACCGCCGACCGGCTGGAGCGGACCTCGGTCTGGCTGGAGCGCGTCGAGGGCGGCCTGGACCATGTGCGGGACGTCGTCGTGCACGACTCGCTCGGCATCTGCGACGAGCTGGAGACCCTGATGCGGGCCCATGTCGCGCACTACCGCGACGAGTGGGCGGACACCCTCGACGACCCCGAGCGGCTGGCCCGCTTCGTGTCGTTCGTGAACGCCCCCGGCACCCCCGACCCGACGATCCGCTTCGTGCCCGAGCGCGACCAGATCAAGCCCGAACTGCCGCTGATCCCCCTGGAAGGACTGGCTGTCCGATGACCACGGCTCCGATCGCCCCCGAGAAGACGACCGTCATGGTGGAACTGGAATTGGAACTGGGCCTGGAACTGGAACCGGGCCTGAACACCGACACCGAGACCGACACCGCCGACTGGCTGACGGTGTGTGAACTGTCCCGCCTCACGCCGGGGCGCGGGGTCGCGGTGCTGCTGCCGGACGGCCGGCAGGCGGCGGTGTTCCTGTCCCGCTCCGGGCGGGTGCACGCCGTCGACAACACCGATCCGTTCACCGGCGCGGCCGTCCTCTCGCGCGGGCTGCTCGGCTCGGCGCGGGGCCGCCCGTTCGTGGCCTCGCCCCTGCTGAAGCAGCGCTTCGACCTGGAGTCGGGGCGCTGCCTGGACGACGACGGGGTCGCGGTGCGGGCGTATGCGGTGCGGGCGTCCGCGGTGCGACCCTCCGGCTGACCTGGGGCAGTTGACCGTACGTTCCAGAAACCTCTAGGGTCGCTCCGTGGCCAGGACCAAGGAATTCGACCCCGACGTCGCGTTGCAGGCGGCCGTGGAGCTGTTCCACGCGCGCGGTTACGAGGCGACGTCGATGGCGGACCTCGTCGACCGGCTCGGCATCGGACGGGCGAGCCTCTACGCGACGTTCGGCAGCAAGCACGAGCTGTACCTGAGGGCGATGGACCGGTACGCCGAGTCCACCGGCGCGGCCACCGTCGCCGAGCTGTCGGGGGACGGCCCGCCGCTGGCGGCCGTGCGCGGCCTGGTACGCCGGTTCGCGGCCGAGGCCACCGCGGGCGAACAGCGCCTGCTGGGCTGCCTGGTGACCAACACGGCGGCCGAACTGGGCCCGCACGACAGCCAGGCCGCGCGCCGCGTGGAGCGGTCCTGGGAGGAGATCGAGACGCTGCTGCACTCGGCGCTCGTCCGCGCACGCGCCAGGGGCGAGCTGCCCGCGGACCGCGACCCGCGCGCGCTCGCCCGGATGCTGCTCGTCCTGCTCCAGGGCATCCGGGTCACCGGCAAGGTCTCGCAGGACCCGGCCCGGGTCCGCGACGCGGCCGAACAGGCCCTCACCCTGCTGGACTGAGCCTTTCACAGGCTCCTTTCCTGCTGCCTTAATACTGAACCGTTCATTCAAGAAAGAGGTTCGTCATGTCCCGCAACCGCTTCTCCGGCAAGACCGCTCTCGTCACCGGCGCCGGTTCCGGTCTCGGCCGGGCCGTCGCGCTGGCCCTCGCCACGGAGGGCGCGAACGTGGTCGTGGCGGGCCGTACGCCCGGCCCCCTGGCGGAGACCGTCGCCCTCGTCGAGGCGGCGGGCGGCACCGCGCTCGCGCACCCGGCCGACGTCCGCAGCGCCGAGGACATGCGGGCCCTCGTCCGCACGGCCGTCGAACGGTTCGGCTCGCTGGACGTGGCGGTGAACAACGCGGGCGTCTTCCGCGGCGGCGCGCCCGTCGCCGATCTGCCGGCCGACGACTGGCGGACGCTGCTCGACGTCAACGTCACGGGGGTCCTGTACGCGCTCCAGGCCCAGGTCGCCCGGATGCGCGGCCAGGAATCGGGCGGGGCGATCGTCAACATCGCCTCGAACATCGGCCCGCACCGCACCCAGCCCGGCGTCACCGCGTACGGCGCCGCCAAGGCCGCCGTCTCCGCGCTCACCCGCGGCGCCGCCCTCGACCACATCGCCGACGGTGTCCGGATCAACGCGGTGAGCCCGGGGGCCTCCGCCACCTCGATGTCGTTGCGGCCGGGCGAGACGGAGGCCGAGCGGGAGATCCGGATGAAGGCCGAATCCCCGCTGGGCCGGGTCTCCGCCACCGCCGAAGTGGCTGCCGCCGTGCTCTATCTGGCCTCGGACGACGCCGCGTCGGTGGTGGGCGCGGACTTGGTGATCGACGGCGGCGCGGCCGCCTGAACCCCGGGCGCGCGTCTCGTCGTGGCTGGTCGCGCAGTTCCCCACCGGCCGTCAGTCGATTCCGGAGCGTTCCACCCCTGCCACGATCCAGCGCTGGAACAGCAGGAAGACCAGGAGCAGCGGCACGATCGACACGGCCGCCGCGATGAACAGTTCATGCAGCCGCACCACTTGGGACGTGGTGAACGAGGACAGCGCCACCTGCACCGTCCACGCGTTCCGGTCCTGCCCGATGACCAGCGGCCACAGGAAGGAGTTCCAGGCGCCGATGAAGACGATCGTGCCGACGGCGGCGAAGACGGGCCGCGCGTTCGGCACGACCACACGCCAGTATGTGCGCCAGTACCCGAGCCCGTCGACATGCGCCGCGTCCTCCAACTCCCGCGGGAATCCCAGGAAGTACTGCCGGAAGACGAAGCACGCGAACGCCGAGAACAGGGTCGGCACGATGAGGCCGCGCAGCGTCGAGACCCAGCCGAGCGACGAGACCAGCACGAAGGTCGGGACGAAGGTGACGGCCGCCGGGACCATGAGGGTGCCCAGGATCGCGTAGAACACCTTGTTCGCGTGCCGGTACGGGATGCGGGCGAGACCGTACCCGGCGAGGGACGCGAGCAGCACCGTACCCACGGTCGTGGCGACCGCGATCAGCGCGGAGTTGAGCAGCGAGCGCAGGAAGGGCACGGAGCTGTCGTCGAACAGCTCGCCCAGGTTGCCCCACTGGATGTGCGACGGGAAGAACGTCCAGTCGGGCGAGGTGATGTCCTCCTCGCGCGCCAGGCCGTTGCGGACCAGGAGGTAGAAGGGGATCAGGAAGAGCAGCGCGAGCGCCACGAGCAGGGCGAGCCGCACGGCGCGCCCCGCCCGGACGAGGGCGTCGTCCCGCACACGGGTGGCACCGGCCATCAGCCGGCCTCCTTCCTGCCGAGCCCGAACCAGCGCGCCTGCCCCACCGTGACGACCGCGATGATCAGGGCGAGCAGCACGGCACCGGCGCTGCCGAGGCCAAGGTTCTGCCCCTGGCCGAGGGCCGTGTAGTAGAGGTAGACGAGCGGCGGGCGGGCGTAGGGCGGATAACCGCGGGCGTCGGAGAGCAGGTTGTAGAACTCGTCGAAGGCCTGGAAGGCGTTGATGACGAGGAGCAGGACGACCGCCACGGAGGTGGCCCGCAGCTGCGGGAACGTGATGTGCCGGAACACCTGCCAGCCGGGGCGCGCGCCGTCGACGGCCGCCGCCTCGTACAGCGTCGGGCTGATGCGCTGGAGTCCGGCGAGGAACAGGATCATGTAGAAGCCCGCCTGGAGCCACAGCCGTACGGTGACGATGACGAGCCAGTACCAGGGCGGATCGGTGGTCGACAGCCAGGCGACCTGGTCCACGCCCACGTAACCGAGCAGGGTGTTGGCGAGCCCGAAGCGCACCCCGTTGAAGATCGACATCTTCCAGATCAGGGCGGCGACGACGTAACTGCACGCGGCGGGCAGGAAGAACACCGACCGGAAGAACGCCTGTGCGCGCCGCAGCCGGTTCACCATGAGGGCGAGGGCGAGCGAGGCGGCGTACGTGGCCGGCACGATGAAGAGGGTGAAGACGCAGAACGTCCACAGGCTGCTCGTGAAGGCGTCGTCCTTGAGCAGCGCCGTGTAGTTGTCGAGCCCGACGAAGGTGTCGGGCGTGACGGTGTTGTGCGCGTCGAAGAAGCTGAGCCAGACGCTCCAGCCGAGCGGGACGTACGTGAAGACGAGCAGCCCGAGGACGGACGGGCCGACGAACACCCAGAACCACAACGCCCGGTTGCGCTCGCGGAGTCGGCCTGCCGTGCGGGTCACTTCTTCTTCACGCGGTCGAGCTCCGCCGACACCTTCCGTACGACCTTCCTCAGCTCGGTGTCCGGGTTCGCGCCGCTCTTGATGATGCGGTTGAGGGCGTCCTGGTAGGCGGTCTGCGCGGCCGGTGTCCACAGCAGCGGCTGGGCGAAGCCGTGGTCGGTGGTGTAGCGGACCGCGTCGGCCGCCGCGCCCTCGCGCAGCGCCGCCGCCTTCTTGGCGAGCGAGATCCGCGCCGGGATGTGGAAGCCGTACTTCAGCGCGAAGTCCTCCTGGTAGTCGGTGCGGTCGACCCACAGCCACTTCAGATAGTCCTTGCCCGCCTGCTGGTGCTTGCTGCGGGTGGAGACGGCGGCGGCGTACGCGCCGACCGGCACGGACGGCTTGCCCCGCGCCCCGTCCTTGGGGAACGGCAGCACTCCGAAGTCGTCGCCGAGCGCCTTCTGGACGGCGGGCAGCGCCCACAGGCCCGACCACTGCATGGCGGTGAGCCCCTGGGTGAACGCCGACGGGTCGGACCAGTCCGCGGGCGCGCCGAGCAGCAGGGACTTGTCGGTGTAGAGGCGGCGGATCTTGCCGAGGGCGCGGGCGGCGGCCGGGTCGTCGAAGCCGACCGCGCCGTCCTCGGTGACGAGTTCGAGCCCGGCGGCGTAGAGCGGGGTGCCGCCGAGGACGCCGGCGCCCGCGTCGTTGCCGAGGAAGAGCCCCTTGACCTTGCTGTTCGTCAACTTCCCTGCCGCATCGACGAGTTCATCGAGGGTGGCGGGCGGCTTCACGCCCGCGTCGTCGAGCAGGCTCTTGCGGTAGAAGAGCATCTGCATGTCGATGACCTGCGGGATGCCCCAGATCTTGCCGTCGTACCGCTTCGGGGCGAGGACGGCCTGGTTGAAGTCGTCCTCGACACCCTTGAGCAGGTCGGTGACGTCGGCGACCTGCTTGCCCTGGATCATGTCCAGGCTCGGTCCGTTGACCTCGAAGACGTCGGGCCCCGAGTCGGTGAGCAGGGCGGCGGCGGTCTGCTGGTCGTAGTTGCCGGGGCGCCACTGGACGCTGACGCTCGCCTTCCCGTACGCCGCCGCGTACTTCTTCACCGCCTGCTCGGTGCCCTGCTCGCCGTACTGGTGGTACCACTGCGACAGCTTCGGCCCGCCCTTCGAACCGCCGCCGTCGCGCCCGGTGTTGGATCCGCACGCACTGAGCAGACCCAGCGCGGAGCTCGCGGCTCCGGTGGCGAGCAGTCCCCTGCGGCTGATGGTCATCGCGGGTGTCCCCCTGTCCGTTGCGGATGGCTGCGCTGTGAGCCCGTCGGCCCCAACGATCAACCATGCAGCGCAATTACGACAGAGGCACTACGGCGGCGTGTCGCCGTCGGCGCCGGGCGTGCAAGTCGGTCAGGCTTGCGAATACTCAGCGTCTCCTGAGAGATCATCAGGGGCAATGACGTGCAGTCGCACTGAGGCTGGGGCGCCAACGAGGACCGGACGGCCGCCGAGGAGCGGCGGCAGAGGGGCGCGGGGAGGCAGTCGGCGGTGACGTCGCAGGGCGGGTGTACGTGTCCACCCTTGGCGTGGAGGGCGACGCCGGCGTCGGCATGGAGGACGGCAAGCTGGTGATCGGCGCGGACGTGGCCGATACGTTCGACTCGTTGTTCTAGTGCACAGGAGGTTCTGGTGCACCGGAACAGGAATGGCGCGCCCGCCGCTCGCCACGACGAGGCCCCTCGTCCCACGCACCCGTACACACAGAGGAGTTGATCCACCATGCCGGGAACGGTTCCGGTACCGCTGACCTGCGAGGTCCCCGAGGGCCGGCAGGCGGCGCCGCCCGAGGAGGCCGGCGCGCCGCAAGCCGCCTTCGTGGCCCCGCATGTCGCTTCGCGCGGCTCGGGATTCATGCCGAACGTCACCGTGACCGGATCGGTCCGTGAGGACGGCTTTCCGCGAACCGTCCGGCCGGCCGGACCGAGCGGCACCGGCCAAGGGGAGGACTGACGCGATGCCGGAGTTCATCGTCACGGCAGCAGTCGTCGTGCTGGTCATCTCCCTCTCCGCGCTCCGGCGGCGCCGGAAGCGGCACCAGCAGCTCGGCAAGTACCAGGAGTTCACGAAGCGGCTCGGCTGGCAGTACGTCGAGCGTCCGCGGAACGGGGAGGTCGCCAGGCTGATGCGGGACGAGCCGTTCCCGCCCGGCGAGGCCTCGAAACGACGCCCTTCCGACTACTGCCACGGCGCCTACCACGGCCGTCCCTCCTGCTCCTTCGAGGCCACCCTGACGCGCTTGTCGTTCCCTGGAGCGGACGACGACAGCAGCGGGAAGCCGACCGCCGTCGCTTTCTGGGCCACTCAACTCCCCTACGACGTCGGTGATTTTTCCGTACGTCACACGAAACGTGTGTCACGCGCCTTCGGCGGTCCTGATGACCTGCGCATCGGACACCCCGAATTCGACGAGCAGTTCACGGTTCGCGGACTGCAGGAGAGCGCCGCTGTCACCGCGCTGCGGGGCCCGCTCGCGGAGTTCCTGCTCGCCGACCCGCGCAGCAAGGATTTCGCGCTGCGGTTCATCGGCACCGAGGTGATGGCGTGGGAGAAGGGCGAGCAGTCGCCCGACAAGATCGAGGCGGTGCTGCAGTTCCTGTGCGAGATCGCGGACCGTCTTCCCGTGCCGGCCGCCGCGCCGGCCCAGGCAGGCGGTTTCGCGGGCGACGAGCTGATCCGGCACGCGCGTGCGGAACTCGCCGCCACAAGGGCCCCTTATCGCATCGAGATCAGTCAGTCACGCCTGGACGTCGTACCCGAACTGACCGATCCGCGCTGGCAGGAGGTGCTGGGCGAGGGCGGGCAGGACAGGGTCTACGTGTGGAGGATCAGCTGCGATCCGCAGAAGAAGAGGATCATCAGCAGCCTGCGACACCACCGCGTGACCGTCACGGACGGCGGGCATCCGGGGAACGGCCCCACCTTGAGCCTGGGCGGCGAGTTCGCACAAGGCGGCTTCGGCCGTGGCACCTCCGGCGCGGACCCGATGTCGGACCCGACCTTCGGATCCGCCCTCGTCGGGCGGGCCGCAGCGAGGGCGGGGTGGCGGTCGTAGGCCGACGGCACCGCGGGCAGGCCCTGGCCTGAGCCTCGCGTCCGTCAGGCCTTCAATCCCTCGTAGACGACCCCGGTCAACTGCTCCGACGCCGCCCACAGTCGCTCCCCCGCCGCGTCGTGGACGGTCCACGGTGCCCGCCACGTCCTGGTCGGCGCGCCGCGCCACATCAGCAGGCGCGGGCCGTAGAAGTCGTCGGGGCGCACGCCGCGCGCGGTCGCCGCGTACAGCGTGGGCAGCGCTCCGGCCTCGGCGGACTGGGCGACCACCCGGTTGCCCGCCGCGTAGAACCGCTCCATGCCCCTGCGGCCCTCCATCTTCGCGCCGCGCGCGTGGAGGTCCGTGGCGGCGTACCCGGGATGCGCGGCGACGGCCAGGGGGCCGCTGGCGGCGGCGCGGCGGGCCAGTTCGTGCACGAACAGCAGGTTGGCGGTCTTGGAGCGGCCGTACGCGGCCCAACGCCGGTACCGTCTCTCGCTGTTGAGGTCGCCGATGTCGATGTTGGCCAGCGCGTGCAGGACGCTGGAGACCGAGACGACGCGAGGATCGGGCGCCTCGAGGAGGCTCGGAAGGAGGAGGCCGGTCAGCGCGAAGTGACCCAGGTGGTTGACGCCGAACTGGGTCTCGAACCCGTCGGCGGTGCGGCCGTGCGGCAGGGCCATGACCCCGGCGTTGTTGACCAGGAGATCGAGCGGGCGGCCCGCCCAGCCCTCGGCGAAGCCGCGCACGGAGGCCAGGTCGGCGAGGTCGAGCGCCCTGAACTCGACGACGGCGCCCGGTACCTCGTCGCGGATCCGGTCCACGGCCGCGCTGCCCCGCGCCGCGCTCCGGCAGGCGAGCACGACCCTGGCGCCCGCGCGGGCCAGCTCCCGCGCGGTGACGTGGCCGATGCCGCTGTTGGCCCCGGTGACGACGGCGGTGCGGCCGCTCTGGTCGGGGATGGCGCGCGCGTTCCAGCCGGTCATGGCTGTGCTCCCTGGACTGATGGGACGGGTGGTCGACCCACAGTCAAGTGGTGGGCCGGGTTCCGCTCAACCCCGCCTTCCCGGCCACGCGCGAGGGCGGCACCCCCCGCACAGGGGTGCCGCCCTCGCCTTGCGCACCGGAGCCGCCGCGATCGGTGAGGGTCGGGGACCGACGGCGGCTCCGGCTGTCATCGGGCGTCAGCGGTGGTCGCTGCCCGCCGACGTCGAGGCCGCCCGGCCCGCTTCGAGGCGGGCCACCGGGATCCGGAACGGCGAGCAGGAGACGTAGTCCAGGCCCACCTCGTGGAAGAAGTGCACCGACTCCGGGTCACCGCCGTGCTCGCCGCAGACGCCGAGCTTGAGGTCGGGGCGCGTGGCGCGGCCGGCCTCGACGGCGTTGCGGACCAGGGAGCCCACGCCGTCCTTGTCGATCGTCTCGAACGGCGACACCCCGAAGATGCCCTTCTCCAGGTACGCGGTGAAGAAGCTGGCCTCCACGTCGTCGCGGGAGAAGCCCCAGACGGTCTGCGTGAGGTCGTTGGTGCCGAAGGAGAAGAACTCCGCGGCCTCCGCGATCTGGCCGGCGGTCAGCGCGGCGCGGGGCAGCTCGATCATGGTGCCGATGGCCAGCTTGAGCTTGACGCCGCTGGTGGCCTCGACCTCCGCGATGACCCGGTCGGCCTCCTCGCGGACGATCTCCAGCTCCTGCACGGTGCCGACGAGCGGGATCATGACCTCGGCGCGCGGGTCGCCCTTGGCGTTCTTGCGCTCGGCGGCGGCCTCGGCGATGGCCCGTACCTGCATGGCGAACAGACCGGGGATGACCAGGCCGAGCCGGACGCCGCGCAGGCCCAGCATCGGGTTCGACTCGTGCAGCCGGTGCACGGCCTGGAGCAGGCGCAGGTCGTTCTCGTTGGCGTCCTGGCGGGACTCGGCGAGGGCGACGCGCACCGACAGCTCGGTGATGTCGGGCAGGAACTCGTGCAGCGGCGGGTCGAGGAGGCGGATCGTGACGGGCAGTCCGTCCATCGCCTCGAACAGCTCGACGAAGTCACGCTTCTGCAGCGGCAGGAGCTGCTTCAGCGACTCCTCGCGCTCGGCGTCGGTGTCGGCGAGGATCAGCTTCTCGACCATCTCGCGGCGCTCGCCGAGGAACATGTGCTCGGTGCGGCACAGGCCGATGCCCTGGGCGCCGAACCGGCGGGCGCGCAGCGCGTCCTCGGCGTTGTCGGCGTTGGCGCGGACCCGCAGCCGGCGGACCCGGTCCGCGTAGGCCATGACGCGGTGCACCGCGCCGACCAGCTCGTCGGCGTCGTCGGCGCCCGCGTGCATCCGGCCCTCGAAGTACTCGACGACCGGCGACGGGACGACGGGCACCTCGCCGAGGTACACCTTGCCGCTGGAGCCGTCGATGGAGACGACGTCGCCCTCCTCGACGACCACGTCGCCGACGGTCATCCGGCGGCGCTTGGTGTCGACCTCCAGGTCCTCGGCGCCGCAGACACAGGTCTTGCCCATGCCGCGCGCGACGACGGCCGCGTGCGAGGTCTTGCCGCCGCGCGAGGTGAGGATGCCCTCGGCGGCGATCATGCCGTCGAGGTCGTCGGGGTTGGTCTCGCGGCGGATCAGGATGACCTTCTCGCCCGAGCGCGACCACTTGATGGCGGTGTACGAGTCGAAGACGGCCTTGCCGACGGCGGCGCCCGGCGAGGCCGCGATGCCACGCCCGAGCTGCTGGACCTTCGCGTCCTCGTCGAACTTCGGGAACATCAGCTGCGCGAGCTGGGCGCCCGTGACGCGCTGGAGGGCCTCGGCCTCGTCGATCAGGCCCTGGTCGACGAGTTGCGTGGCGATCCGGAAGGCGGCACCGGCGGTGCGCTTGCCGACGCGGGTCTGGAGCATCCACAGCTGGCCGCGCTCGATGGTGAACTCGATGTCGCAGAGGTCCTTGTAGTGGTTCTCAAGGGTCTCCATGATCTGCATGAGCTGGTCGTACGACTTCTTGTCGATGTTCTCCAGCTCGGCGAGGGCGACCGTGTTGCGGATGCCCGCGACGACGTCCTCGCCCTGCGCGTTCTGGAGGTAGTCGCCGTACACGCCCTGGTGGCCGGAGGCCGGGTCGCGGGTGAAGGCGACGCCCGTACCGGAGTCGGGGCCGAGGTTGCCGAAGACCATCGAACAGACGTTGACGGCGGTGCCGAGGTCGCCGGGGATGCGCTCCTGGCGGCGGTAGAGCTTGGCGCGGTCGGTGTTCCACGACTCGAAGACGGCCTTTATGGCCAGGTCCATCTGCTCGCGCGGGTCCTGCGGGAAGTCCCGCCCGGCCTCGGTCTTGACGATCTTCTTGAAGCGCGTGACGAGCTTCTTCAGGTCGGCCGCGTCCAGGTCGGTGTCGACCGTGACCTTCTTGGCGTGCTTGGCCTTCTCCAGCTCGTCCTCGAAGAGCTCACCGTCGACGTCGAGCACCGTCTTGCCGAACATCTGGATGAGGCGGCGGTACGAGTCCCAGGCGAAGCGGTCGTCGCCGGCCTGCTTGGCGAGGCCCTGCACCGACTTGTCGGAGAGACCGATGTTGAGGACGGTGTCCATCATGCCGGGCATGGAGAACTTGGCGCCCGAACGGACCGACACCAGAAGGGGGTTGTCGGCCTGGCCGAGCTTCTTGCCCATCCGTGCTTCGAGCGCGTCGAGGTGCTGGGTGACCTCGTCACGCAGTGCCACCGGCTCCTCGCCGCTGTCGAGGTAGACCTTGCAGGCATCGGTGGTGATGGTGAAGCCCGGAGGGACCGGAAGACCCAGGTTGGTCATCTCGGCGAGGTTGGCACCCTTGCCGCCGAGGAGGTCCTTGAGATCTTTGTTGCCCTCGGTGAAGTCGTAAACGAACTTCGCTACCTGAGGATCCTTGTTTTCCGACACGGGTCTCGACTCCTCGAGGCTCGGGTGGCTGCCCTGACGGCGAGGAACATACCCAGATCCAAGGGCTGTGGGTACGTCCACTCAGCTGTCATGCGGCCGTAACCACCCGTCCGCCAGGAGATCGAAAGTGACCGGCGAGTAGGCCATCTACATCGCGCGCTTTCAAGTTCTGAAAACTCAACCCCCGTAGAGCCCGATAATCGCTCACATGAGCATGCTCAGCACTCATGTGTGTTCAAGAAATGAATGATCGAGCGGTGGCACTCAGTGCCAGGTCTTGAAGAAGCACAGACGAGGATTTCGCGCTCATCTGAGCGCAAGGGTTATCAGAGGTGGCGAGAATCACGCCGTTTGAAGCGCCTCGCGGACGCTCCGATGTCAGCATGCGGACAGCCGAACGGGCGGTGAGCCGGACGAAACGGGCCTGTCACACGCCCAGCGCGGCGAGCCGCCGCTCCGCCCGCTCGGGCGCGTACAGCTCCTCCACCACCAGCGCTCCCGCTCCGATGAGCGCGGAGCGCTCGCCGAGCCGCGCCGTGACGACGTCCAGGTGCGCGGTGGAGCGGGGCAGCGCCCGCTGGTAGAGGAGTTCGCGCACGCCTGTCAGGAAGGGAGTTCCGGCCAGATCTCCGGCGATCATGAGAACGCCCGGGTTGAGCAGCGTGACGACGGTGGCGAGGACCTCCCCGACGTCCCGTCCCGCCTCCCGCGCCAGCCGCACCGCCTCCGGATGCCCGGCGGCGAGCAGTTCCCGCACGTCCCAGCCGGAGGCGGCGGGCACCCCGGCCTCGGTCAGCCGGCGCGCCAGGGCCCGGCCGCTGGCGACCGCGGCGAGACAGCCGTACGAGCCGCACTTGCACAGCGCGGCCGCCGCCCCGGGCGCCTGCGGTACGCGGATGTGGCCGATGTCGCCCGCCCCGCCGTCGATGCCGCGGTAGATGGCGCCGTCCACGACGACCCCGGCCCCGATCCCCGTGGAGACCTTGACCAGCACGAAGGCGCGGCAGTCGGGGTGCGCGGCGCGCTGCTCCCCGTACGCCATGAGGTTGGCGTCGTTGTCGACGAGGACCGGCAGGTCGGGCGGGGTGGCCGCGTGCTCGGCGGCGGCGCGGGCGAGGCGACCCGCGATGTCGTACCCGTCCCAGCCCGGCATGATCGGCGGCTGTATGACGCGGCCGCTGCCGATGTCCACCGGGCCCGGCACGGCGAGCCCCGTGCCGCATACGGCGCCCGGGTCCCGGCCGGACTCCTTGAGCAGGTCGCCGAACCAGACGCCGAGCTGCGACAGGACGGTCTCCGGGCCCTCGTCCACGGTGAGGCCGCCGGTGCGCTCGGCGAGGACCTCGCCGGACAGGGACAGGACGGCGGCGCGGGCGTGCCGGGTGTCGAGGGCGGCGGCGAGCGCCACGGCGTGCGTGTCGTCGAACTCCAGGTGGATCGAAGGGCGGCCGCCCTGGCGGGAGTTGACGGCCTCCGCGGCGCCCTCGCGCAGCCAGCCGGCCCGGAAGAGCCGGTCGAGGCGCTGGCCGACGGTGGCCCGGGACAGGCCGGTGGCCTCCTGGAGCGCGCCGCGCGTCGTCGCCCGGCCACTGCGCACGAGCTGCAGAAGATCCCCGGCGTTCGCCTGGTTCCCCGCCATCGGGTCCACCCCCTTGCGTTCATCAACTGCGCGTTACATTCTAGGTTTTGCGTGTTAAGTAGACGTAACTCTATGCTGCCTGCTGCGTAACCGACACCCTGTCAGGGGTTCGGCCCGGCAGTCCCGCAGTCCACGGGAGAACATGTGGAGCACACGACCGAGCGGCAGGCGATCGCGGCCGGCACCGGACGGCGCGGGCAGCCGCCCGATCCGCTGCGCGAGCGCGCCGTCGACGTCCTCGACGCCAACTGGACCGGGGCGTCGACCGTCCCCTCGCGCACGCTGTACCCCCACCAGTGGTCGTGGGACTCGGCGTTCATCGCGATCGGGCTGCGGCACGTCTCCCCCTTACGGGCCCAGTCGGAGCTGGAGACGCTGCTGAGCGCCCAGTGGGGCGACGGCCGGATCCCGCACATCGTGTTCAACCCCGACATCGCCCTCGACGCCTACTTCCCCAGTCCCGACTTCTGGCGCTCCTCCACCGCGGGCCGCGCCGCCGGCGCCCCGCCCGCCGTGCAGACCTCGGGGATCGTGCAGCCTCCCGTGCACGCGCTGGCCGCCTGGCTGGTGCACCGCGCCGACCCGGCGCTCTCCCGCTCCCGCGGCTTCCTGTACCGCGTGTACCCCGCACTCGCCGCCTGGCACCGCTATCTGCTGCACCGCCGCGATCTGGGCGGCGGCGGGCTCGTCTCGGTCGTGCACCCCTGGGAGCAGGGGATGGACAACAGCCCGTGCTGGGACGCACCGCTGAGCCGGATCACCCCGGCCGAGCCGGGCGCCTTCCGCCGCGCCGACCTCACGCACGGCGCGGCGGACGACCGCCCGACGGACCTCGACTACGGCCGGTACGTGCGTCTCGCGGCGGACTACCGCGACGGCCGGTACGCCGACGGGGCGGGCGAGTTCGCGGTGGAGGACCCCTCCTTCAACGCGCTGCTGGCCGCCTCCGAGCACGCGCTCGCCCGGATCGCCTGCGAGCTGGGCGCGGCGGGCACGGCCCGGCACGCGCGGGCCGAGCGGCTGACGGCGGCGCTCGTCGGCCGGCTGTGGGACCCGGAGGCGGGCATGTTCTTCTGCCGGGACGTGCGCGGCGGCGGCCTGATCCGGGAGTACGGCGTCTCGGGCCTGATCCCGCTGATCCTGCCCGCGCTGCCGCGCACCGTGGTCCGCGCGCTGCTCGCCACCGTGCGCGGCCCGCACTTCGGCCTCGGCGACGGGGTGCGGCTCGCGCCGAGCTACGACCTGCTGGGCCCCGCCTTCGACCCGCACCGGTACTGGCGCGGCCCGGCCTGGTTCAACACCAACTGGCTGCTGGAGCGCGGACTGCGGCTGCACGGCGAGCACGCGCGGGCGGCGCGGCTGCGGGCGGCGCTGCTGGACGCGGCGGACACGTCGGACTTCGCCGAGTACGTCGATCCGTACACGGGGGCGGGCTGCGGCGCCCGCGGCTTCGGCTGGACCGCCGCACTCACACTGGATCTGCTGGACGGGCAGCCGGCGCGGGACGCCGACGGCGAGGCGGGCGCGGAGCACCGGCGGCCGCGGCCGCCGTGGACGCGGGTACCGGGCACCGCCGGGCGGGCGGGACCGCGGGGACAGGGCCGGAGGGAAGGAACCTCTCGATGACGGAGACATTTGGTGGAAACGGATACGGCCAGGGGCAGAGCCGCACTCCTCAACTCCTGATCCGCGGCGGCACGTTCGCCGCGCTCGACGCGGGCGGCGGGCTGAGCGCGGTGCGCGGCGCCCTCTCCTCGGACGGCCTGTTCGTCCGGGACGCCCGGCACCTGTCCCGCTGGCAGCTCACCGTCGACGGGGCCGCTCCCGAGGTGCTCACGCCCCTGTCCTGCGACGACGCCGGACCGGCTCGCTGTGTCCTGGTGCCGCGCGGCGGCCGCCAGGAGCCGCCCGCGTACACGCTCTTCCGTGAACAGGCCGTGGGCGAGGGCTCGTTGGTGGAGCTGCTGCGCATCGTGTCGAACCGGCCGGTGGCGACCACGGTCCGGGTGGCGCTGACCGTCGACGCCGACTTCGCCGACCAGTTCGAGCTGCGCTCCGACCACCGCACCTATGCGAAGACGGGCGTGGTCCGCACCCGCGAAGTCCTCGACGACGGCGTGGAGTTCACCTACACGCGGGGCGACTGGCGCTCGTCGACGACCGTGACCAGCGATCCGGCGCCGAAGGCCGTCGAGGAGACGGGCACCGGGGCGCGCCGTCTGGTGTGGACCGTGGAACTGGCGGCCCAGGGCAGCACCGCTCTCACCCTGCGAGTGGCGGCGCTGCCCTCGGGATCCGCCCCGGAGCCGGTGCCCGCGAGCCCGGCCGCCGCCGCCGAAGAACTCGCCACCTCCGTACGGGAGTTCAGCGCGGGCGTGACACTGCCCGGCTCCTGGCCGGAGCTGGCCGCCGCCTGCTCCCGGGGCCTCGCCGATCTGGCGGTGCTGCGGGTGCCCGCGGCCGGTCCCGACGGGGAGCGGCATCTGGTGCCGGCCGCCGGTGTGCCGTGGTTCCTGACGCTGCTGGGCCGCGACGCCCTGCTGACCTCCCTGTTCGCCCTCCCCTACCGGCCCGAACTGGCCGCGGCCACCCTGCCGGTGCTCGCCGCCGCCCAGGCCACCGAGCAGATCGAGGGGGCCGTCGCCCAGCCCGGGAAGATCGTGCACGAGGTGCGGCACGGGGAGCTGGCGCACTTCGGGCAGGTGCCGTACGGGCGCTACTACGGCTCGGTCGACGCGACGCCGCTGTTCCTGGTGCTGCTCGGCGCGTACACGGAGCACACCGGGGAGACCGGGCTCGCCCGGCGCCTGGAGTCGCACGCGCGCGCGGCGGTGGGCTGGATGCTGGACCACGGCGGGCTGACCTCGCGCGGGTACCTCGTCTACCGCGCCGACCAGGGCGGCCTGGCGAACCAGAACTGGAAGGACTCCCCCGGCGCGATCTGCTGGGCCGACGGCAGCCGGGCGACCGGGCCGGTGATGGCGGCGGGCGCCCAGGGCTACGCGTACGACGCGCTGCGGCGCACCGCCGTGCTGGCCAGGACGGTCTGGGACGACGCGGTGTACGCGGAGCTGCTGGAGCAGGCCGCCGCCGATCTGCGGGATCGTTTCGTGCGGGACTTCTGGATGGCGGAGAAAGGGTTTCCCGCGCTGGCGCTCGACGGGGACGGGCGCCAGGTCGACGCGCTGGCCTCGGACGCCGGGCATCTGCTGTGGTCGGGGCTGCTCGACAAGGAGTACGGGGCCGCGGTGGGGCGGCGGCTGCTGGAGCCGGACTTCTTCTCGGGCTGGGGCGTACGGACGCTGGCCGCCGGGCAGGCCGCGCACCATCCCCTGTCGTACCACCGGGGGTCGGTGTGGCCGCACGACAACGCGCTGATCGCGTTGGGGCTCGCCCGGTACGGGCTGCATGACGAGGCGCGGGTGGTCGCGGGTGGGGTGGTCGCGGCGGCCGTCGCCTGTGGGGGGCGGTTGCCGGAGGTCGTCGCCGGTTACGACCGTGCCGCGCATCCGGCGCCGGTGCCCTTCCCGTACGCCTGCGCCCGGGAGTCCCGCTCGGCTGCGGCGCCGCTGGCGCTCTTGACCGCCGTCGGAGGCTAGGCCCCCTGGGTTGTTCATTCGTCCGCGGCCCGGTGGCCGCTTCTCGCGCAGTTCCCCGCGCCCCTGGGAGCGAGCTCCGCTCGCCCAGGGGCGGCTACCTGCGATGAGATGCCGCACGAAGTGCGCATCTCAGGGGCGCGGGGAACTGCGCGACCAGCCACGACGAGAGCCGCGCGAGACAGCGGGTTTCCAGGGGCGCGGGGAACTGCGCGAGAAGCCACGACGAGAGCCGCGGACGAAGGGCGGTCAGCCCCCCGACGTGTCCAGCTCGGCGTCCTCGGAGAGCCCCGCGCAGTCGTACGGGTCCTTCAGCCAGCCGTCGGGCAGGACGACCCGGTTGTTCCCGGACGTACGCCCCCGGGGCCCGTCGGCCCCGGCCGGCCAGTCCTGGTCCAGGTCCAACTCGTCGAGCCCGGCCCGGAGTTCCTCCAGCGACGACGTGATCGCCAGCCGCTTGCGCATCTCGGAGCCGACCGAGAACCCCTTCAGGTACCAGGCCACGTGCTTGCGGAAGTCGATGACGCCCCGCGCCTCGTCCCCGATCCACTCCCCGAGCAGCGTGGCATGCCGCACCATCGCGTCGGCGACCACCCGGAGCGTCGGCCGGACCCGCTCCTCGCGCCCCTCGAACGCGGCGACCAGATCGGCGAACAGCCACGGCCGCCCGAGGCAGCCACGGCCGACCACGACCCCGTCGCACCCGGTCTCCCGGACCATGCGCAGCGCGTCGTCGGCGGACCAGATGTCTCCGTTGCCGAGCACCGGGATCTCCGGCACGTGCTCCTTGAGCCGCGCGATCGCGTCCCAGTCGGCCGTGCCCCCGTAATGCTGCGCGGCGGTACGCCCGTGCAGCGCGATCGCGGTGACGCCCTCCTCGACCGCGATCCGCCCGGCGTCGAGGAACGTGATGTGGTCGTCGTCGATGCCCTTGCGCATCTTCATCGTGACCGGCAGGTCACCGGCGCCGGAGACGGCCTCCTTCAGGATCGCCCGCAGCAGGGGCCGCTTGTACGGCAGCGCGGAGCCGCCGCCCTTGCGGGTCACCTTGGGGACCGGGCAGCCGAAGTTCAGGTCGATGTGGTCGGCGAGGCCCTCTTCCGCGATCATGCGGACGGCCTTGCCGACGGTGGCCGGGTCGACCCCGTACAGCTGGATCGAGCGAGGCTTCTCGGTCTCGTCGAAGTGGATCAGCTGCATGGTCTTCTCGTTGCGCTCGACCAGGGCGCGCGTCGTGATCATCTCGCTGACGAAGAGCCCCTTGCCGCCCGAGAACTCCCGGCACAGGGTGCGGAACGGCGCGTTCGTGATGCCCGCCATGGGTGCGAGGACCACGGGCGGCTGCACGGTGTGCGGGCCTACTTGGAGCGGCTGCTGGGACATCGGGCGGGTCTCCGGGGACGTACGGCTGGGGCGTCGGCCGGGCCGCCGGGCGGCTCGGCAAGCATCCATTGTCCCCCACTCGGCCCACCGGCCGCTCACCCCGTCCGGGCGGCCAGCCTCTCCAGGCGTTCGTCGGTGTCGTCGTCGGCGGGCAGGTAGGCCACCACGCGGTGCGCGTCGCCGTCCGGGGCGAGCCACATGTGCCGGTGTTCGAGACGCAGCAGGCCGATGTCCGCGTCCGGGTGCAGATAGCGCTTGACGTGCGAGACCATCGGGGCGACGTCGCGCCGCTCCCACAGCTCGCGGAACTCCGGCGACACCTTGAGGAGCTCGTCCACCGGCGCCTTCCAGGCGGGCTCGGCGACGTGCTCGGCCATCGCCTTGCGGTACTTGGCGACCAGGTCGCCCACCATCGCCTCCCGGTCGAGGAACCGGGTGCGCCAGCGGTCGTTCATGAACAGCAGCCACAGCGCGCTGCGGTGCTCGGGGTCGAGCTCGGCGGGGTCGCCGAAGACGTACGCGTAGGCGCGGTTGTGCGCGAGGATCTCGTAGCGGGCGTTCTTCAGCGCGGCCGGGTAGGGCTCCAGGCGCTTGAGCAGGCGCTGGATCGTGGGCGTGACGACTGTGCACGCGGTCTCGGCGCGGGGGTCGGTGGTCCCGGCGAGCGCGAAGGCGTGGGCCCGCTCGGCGGGGTCCATGAGCAGGGCGCGGGCGATGGCGTCCAGGACACCGGCCGAGACGTTGATGGCGCGGCCCTGCTCCAGCCACGTGTACCAGGTGACCCCGACCGCGGCGAGGTGCGCCACCTCCTCGCGGCGCAGGCCCGGGGTGCGGCGGCGGGCGGTGCCGGGCAGGCCGACGCGGTCCGGGGTGATGCGCTCGCGCCGGCTGCGCAGGAAGGCGGCCAGCTCGGCGCGGCGGACATCGGCGGCGGCCCGGTCCGTACCGGCGCCCGCGGCTTCGACGGTGGCTGCGGTCGTCATGCGTCCAGGATGCGCCCGCCCCGGCGCCGCCCGCCATCCTGTTGCCGGGTACTACCTGTAACAGGATGAGCAGGCTCTGGTACCAGGCTGAGCGGGCGGCCATCGTCGTAGCCATGGCCTCCACCTCACCTGCACGTCCGGGCGCGGCTCCGGTTAACGTCGATTACATGCCCGATGCACCCACCCCGACCCACCGACGGCGCATGCTGATCCTGGCGATCTGCTGCATGAGCCTGCTGATCGTCAGCCTCGACAACACCGTCCTGAACGTCGCCCTGCCCTCCATGGCGAAGGACTTCGACGCCACGCTCTCGGGCATGCAGTGGACGATCGACGCCTACACCCTGGTCCTCGCCTCGCTGCTGATGCTGGCCGGGTCGACGGCCGACCGGATCGGGCGCCGCAAGGTCTTCATGACCGGGCTCCTGATCTTCACGGCGGCGTCGGTGGCCTGCTCGCTGGCCCCCACCCTGGAGGCGCTGGTCGCCTTCCGCATGGTGCAGGCGGTCGGCGGCTCGATGCTCAACCCGGTCGCGATGTCGATCATCACCAACACGTTCACCGACCCGCGCGAGCGGGCCCGTGCCATCGGGGTGTGGGGCGGCGTCATCGGCATCTCGATGGCCGCCGGTCCGCTGGTCGGCGGGCTGCTGGTGGACTCGGTCGGCTGGCGTTCGATCTTCTGGATCAACCTGCCGGTCGGCCTCGCGGCCCTGCTGCTCACCCTCCGCTACGTCCCCGAGTCCCGCGCCCCGAAGGCCCGCAGGCCCGACCCGGTCGGGCAGGTCCTGATCATCGCGCTGCTCGGCTCGCTCACGTACGCGATCATCGAGGCGCCCTCGGCGGGCTGGACCTCGGCGCGGATCGTGGGCTGCGCGGCCCTCGCGCTGGCCGCGCTCGTCGGCATCCTGCTGTACGAGCCGCGGCGGGCGGAGCCGCTGATCGATCTGCGGTTCTTCCGTTCGGCGCCGTTCAGCGGCGCCACCGTCATCGCGATCTGCGGGTTCGCGGCGCTCGGCGGCTTCCTGTTCCTGTCGACGCTCTACCTCCAGGACGTGCGCGGTCTGGACGCGCTGCACGCGGGGCTGTGGATGCTGCCGATGGCGGCGATGACGTTCGTCTGCGCGCCGCTGTCCGGCCGCCTGGTCGGCAGCCGCGGGCCGCGTCTTCCGCTGCTGATCGCGGGCGTCATGATGACGGCGAGCGGGGTGCTGTTCGCCGCCTTCGACGCCGAGACCTCGAACACCAGCCTGCTCATCGGGTACGTGCTGTTCGGCATCGGCTTCGGTTTCGTGAACGCGCCGATCACCAACACCGCCGTCTCCGGGATGCCGCGCGCCCAGGCCGGGGTGGCCGCGGCCGTCGCCTCCACCAGCCGGCAGATCGGCCAGACCCTCGGCGTCGCCGTCATCGGCGCGGTGCTCGCCTCGGGCGTCGCCGGATCCTCGTACGCCGCGTCGTTCGTCGACGCCGGCCGGGCCTGCTGGTGGATCATCGCCGGGTGCGGGCTCGCGGTGCTCGTGCTCGGCGCGGTGACCAGCGGGGCGTGGGCGCGGGAGACGGCGCGGCGGACGGCGGAGCAGCTGGAGGAGCCGGCGGACGCGGCGCTGACGAAGACGTCGACCGGAGCGTGACGGGCCGCCGGGCTACCGGTCGGCGGCCAGCTCCCGGAGTGCTTCCAGGCGCTCGCGGGTCGTCTCGTCCGCGGGGGTGTACGTGACCATGCGCGCCCCGCAGTCCCGGCCCAGCCACAGGTCGGTGTGGACGACGGAGAGCGGGCCGACGTACGGGTTGTCGAAGTGCTTCACCTTGCTGGGCACCGACTGGACGACCTCGTGCCGCTCCCACAGCTCGCGGAACTCCGCCGACTCCTCGGTCAGCCGCTTCAGGACCAGCTTCCAGGCGGGCTCGCCGAGGTGCTCGGCCATGCCGGAGCGGAACTTGGCGGCCATCGTGCGCAGCACGTCGTCGAGCCCGATGATCGAGGACCGCCAGCTGTCGTGGGTGAACGCGAGGATCATCCAGTTGCGGTCCTCGGGCGGGATCCCGTCGAGGTCGCAGAGCAGCAGCCGGTACGTGCTGTTGTAGGCGAGGATGTCGTAGCGGCTGTTCTGCACGCAGGCCGGGATCGGCTCCAACTTGGCGATCAGGTCCAGGAGTTCGGGGGTGAGCGTGGTGCAGCTCGCCGCCGGGGTCGGGTCGATCGCACCGGCCAGGCCGAACAGGTGGGCGCGCTCGCTCGCGTCGAGCCGCAGGGTGCGCGCGAGGGCGTCGAGGACCTGCGCGGAGACCTGGATGTCGCGGGCCTGCTCCAGCCACGTGTACCAGGTGACGCCGACCGCGGAGAGGTGCGCGACCTCCTCGCGGCGCAGGCCCGGGGTGCGGCGGCGCCGGCCGCGCGGCAGGCCGACGTCCTCGGGCGCGATGCGTTCGCGGCGGCTGCGCAGGAATCCGGCCAGCTCGTGGCGGCGGATCTCGGCGGACCGGGCGCCCGTCGCGTACGTCTGCTGCGCTTCCTGCGTCATGGTGGTCACGCTCCCAGCGTGGGACGCCGCGGATCCTGTTTCCAGGTAGAGGTTCTACCAGGATAAGAACACTCTGGTACCAGCTTCGCGGGCGGCGGAGTCTCGACGGCATGACCATCCAGACACCCACCGCGGCGCCGTCGCGGGCCACCGCCCCGGGCGCCGCCGCGCTCACCGGGACCGGCCTGTGCACGGTGCTGCTCGGTGCGGCCCTGCCCCTCATCGACTTCTTCATCGTCAACGTCGCCCTGCCCACCATCGACCGCGATCTGAACGCGAGCGAGCCGGTCCTCGAACTCGTCGTCGCCGGGTACGGCATCGCGTACGCGGTCCTGCTCGTCCTGGGCGGCCGGCTCGGCGATCTGCTGGGCCGCCGCCGGCTGTTCGTCGGCGGCATGGCGGCCTTCGGCCTGACCTCGCTGGCCTGCGGTCTTGCGCCGACCGCGTGGACGCTGGTCGCGGCCCGGGTCGCGCAGGGCGCCGCGTCCGCGGTGATGCTGCCGCAGGTCCTCGCCACGATCCAGGCCACGACGGCCGGTCCGCGCCGGGCGCGGGCGATGAGCCTGTACGGGGCGACGGCCGGGCTGTCGATGGTGGCGGGCCAGGTGCTCGGTGGCGTCCTGGTCTCGGCGGACGTGCTCGGCACGGGCTGGCGCTCGGTGTTCCTGGTGAACGTGCCGGTCGTCGTCCTCGCCCTGGTGCTCGCGGTCCGCGCGGTGCCGGAGACGCGTTCCGCGCACCCCGAACCGGTGGACGGCCCCGGCACGGTGCTGCTCGCCCTGTCCCTGGGCGCGCTCCTCGCCCCGCTGACCGAGGGCCGGTCGGCGGGCTGGCCACTGTGGACTTGGCTGTCGCTCGCGGCGTTCCCGTTCCTCGCGTACGCCTTCTACGCGGTGGAGCGCCGGGCGGACCGGGCGGGCCGGACCCCGCTCGTCCCGCCGTCGCTGTTCCGGCTGCCCTCCCTGCGCCGGGGGCTCGTGATGGTGGTGCCGTTTTCCATCGGCTTCAGCGGGTTCATGTTCGTCATCGCGGTCGCGCTCCAGCAGGGCGAGGGGCTCGGCGCGACGGCGGCGGGGCTCGCCCTGGCGCCGATGGCGGCGGTCTTCTTCGGCACGTCGCTGGCCGGCCCGCGACTGGTGGCGCGCTGGGGCACGCGGATCGTCACCGCGGGCGGCCTGCTCCAGGGGACCGGGGTGGCGCTCATCGCCCTCGCGGCCTGGCGCGACTGGCCGCACCTCGGGGTGCTCGGCATGCTGCCGGGCGCGGCGCTCGCCGGGGCGGGCCAGGCGCTCCAACTGCCCATCCTCTTCCGGATCATCCTGTCCGAGGTGCCCGCGGAACGGGCGGGGGTCGGCGGCGGCGTGATGACGACGACGCAGCAGGCCGCGCTCGCTCTCGGAGTGGCGACGCTGGGCTCGCTGTTCCTCTCCCTGGCCCCGGGTCTCGGCATGCGCGACGCGCTGGTGGTGACACTGCTGGTGCAGCTGGTGGCGGTGGCCCTGACGGTGACCCTGAGCCTGCGGCTGCCGCGCACGATCGCCTGACTCCGCCGACCCCGGGACACCGTGCCCCGGTTGCGGGACCATGGCCGTCACGGAACGACGCGGCGGTGGCCACGGGGGCGGGAGTCGACAGTGCCGGAACGAGTGCCTTCGCGGCAGGAGTTGATACGACGGCGGCGGCGCACCGGCCTGATCGGGCGCCAGGGCGAACAGGCCGTGTTCCGGGAGGCTCTCCAGCAGCCGCCGGGCGAGGCGAGCCAGTTCCTGTTCCACATCCACGGTCCGGCGGGGGTCGGCAAGTCCACGCTCGTACGCCAGTTGGAGGCCGCCGCCCGCGACGCCGGTGCGCTCACCGCGTACCTGGACGAGTCGACCGCCGACGTGGTGGAGGCCCTGGAGTCGGTCAACGCCCAGTTCTCCCAGCGCGGCGTCGACCTCAAGGGGTTCGGCAAGACGCTCAGCACCTACCGGCAGCGGCGCCACGAGGCCGGCGCGAGCGCGGAACCGGCCGCCACGACGCTGGAGTCGGGCGGCACGGGCCCCGGCATCCCCGCGCAGGGTCCGTCCCCCTCCAGCGTGATCGGTTCCCAGCTCGCCCTCGCCGGGCTGGGCACCATCCCCGGCGTCGGTCCCTTCACCAGCGTGCTCGACCCGAATCAGGTGGCGGCGGGCGCCGACCGGTTCAAGGCGCTGCTGAGCGCCCGGCTGCGCAACCACGAGGACGTCGAGCTGGTCACCGCGCCGCTCCAGGTGCTCACGCCGGTCTTTCTGCGCGGTCTGACGGACGCCGCGGAGCGCCACCGTTGGGTGGTCCTCTTCTTCGACACGTACGAGCACACCGGCCCGATGCTGGACACCTGGCTGCGGGACGTCCTGGTCAGCGACCGGTACGGTCCGCTCCCCGCCAATGTCCTGGTCGTCCTCGCCGGGCAGTCGCGGCTCGACCCGCCGTGCTGGGGCGACTGGCTCGACCTCGTCACGGATCTGCCGCTCGCCGTGTTCACCGAGACCGAGGCACGCCAGCTGCTCACCGAGAAGGGCGTCACCGACGAGAAGGTCATCGAGGTCGTCCTGGGCCTGTCGGGCGGGCTCCCCGTGCTCGTCTCGATGCTGGCCGAGGGCCGTCCGTCCAGCGTCGCGGAGGTGGGCGACCCGAGCGGCACCGCGGTCGAACGGTTCCTGAAGTGGGAGACCAACTCCGTGCGGCGGGCCGCGGCCCTGGCCTGCGCGCTGCCCCTGGAGATCGACGAGGACACCTACCGGTCCGTCGTCGACGAGGAGGCCAAGGAGGAGTTCCCCTGGCTGCGCTCGCGCCCCTTCTTCATCCACCGGGCCGGACGCGGCCAGTACCACGACGTCGTACGGTCCTCGATGCTGCGGCTCCAGCGGCAGCAGTCGCCGTCGCGCTGGGCGGAGCAGCACGGCCGCCTGGCGGAGGTGTTCCGGCAGCGGCGGGTACGGCTGGGCCTGGAGGACGGCCCGGTGTTCGAGCGGTGGAAGGACGACCAGTGGCGTTCCTTCCGGCTGCACGAGACGTACCACAGGCTGTGCGCCGCGCCACGGACCGCTCTGCCGGACGCGCTGCGCGAGCTGCTCGACGCCCAGGACCACCACGGCACGACCCTGCGGCGCTGGGTGCAGAATCTGGTCCAGGCGGGCCAGGACGCCGACGCGGCCGCCGTGCGGGAGTGGGGCAGGGACCTGCTCGCCGCGCTGGAGGAGCCGCTCCCCGGAGTCGCCGCGCTGACGCTGCTGCTGTCCCGCGCCGACCTCGATTCCCGGGGGCGGTGCCTGGCGTATCTGCTGCGCAGCCTGGCGCACCTGTCGCACAACGACATCGACCAGGCACTGGCCGACTGCACGACAGCCATCGAGACCGAGCCTCTTCCCCGGGCGTTCCGCTTCCGTGGGGAGACCTACCGTCGCGCCGGCAGGCTCGACGAGGCCCTGGCCGACCTGGACCAGGCCATCGAGCGAGAACCGGACGTCGTGTGGGCCCTGCGCAGCCGGGGCCAGACCCAGCGGGTCATGGGCCGGTACGAGGGGGCGCTGGCCGACTTCGACCGCGCCGTCGCTCTGGACCCGTCCGGCATGCACTTCGCGCAGCGAGCGGAGACGCTCCGCCGCGCCGACCGGCTCGAGCAGGCCCTGGCCGACTACAACCGAGCCCTCGCCCTGGACCAGGGCATCGTGTGGGCCTGGGAGTACCGCGGCCTGACGCTCCTGCACCTGAAGCGGTACGAAGAGGCGCTGAGCGACTTCGACCACGCGCTCGCGGCCAGCCCCGACCACGCCTGGAACGTCACGGTCCGCGCTGAGACGCGTCGCCGTATGGGGCTGTTCGACGGGGCGCTGGCGGATCTGGACCACGCGCTGGAGATCGATCCCGTCAACGCCTGGGCTCTCGCGGTGCGCGGCAAGACGCACCAGAGCATGGAACGTCTCGACGAGGCTCTGGCCGAGTTCGACCGCGCCCTCGCGCTCGACGCCGACTATGTCTGGGCCCTCTCCCAGCGGGGCCAGACGTTCGGCCTTCTGGACAGACATGAGGAGGCTCTGGCCGACTTCGGCCGCGCCCTGGCGCTGAGACCGGATGACGCCTGGGCCCTCGGTCAGCGGGGCAAGTCGCTCAGGGGCCTCGGCAGGCTTCCGGAGTCGCTGGCCGATCTGGACCGCGCTCTCGCGCTGGAGCCCGACAATGCCTGGATACTCCGGGAGCGCGGCCTCACCCGACAGGACCTGGGCCGCGACGACGAGGCCCTGACGGACTACGACCACGCCATCGCCCTCGAACCCGACCACGCCTGGACGCTCCGGCAGCGCGGCTTCGTCCGGCAGGACCTGGGCCGCGACGACGAGGCCCTGACGGACTACGACCACGCCGTCGCCCTCGAACCCGACCACGCCTGGACGCTCCGGCAGCGCGGCCGCGCGAGGCGTCTCGTCCAGCGCTACGACGAGGCTCTGGCGGACCTCGACCGCGCCGTCGCCCTCGACCCGGCGTCCACGTCGGCCATCGCCAACCGAGGCCTGGTCCACCGCGTGTCCGGCCGCCACGAGGAAGCCCTGGCCGACTACGACCGCGCTCTCGCCCTCGACCCCGAGGACGGGTGGGTCTTCTATGAGAAGGCCGTCGCCCTGTTCGCCCTGGGCCGCCCCGAGTACGAGGACTGCCTGCGCCGCGCCGTCGAACTCTGCTCGGCCGCCCCGGCCGAGGGCGAGGCGCCGTCGGTGCCCGACACGGGGAACCTCGTCCTGGCGCACTGTCTGGCGACGCGGTGGACCGAGGCGGACGAGTTCCTGACCGTGTTCCTCGGCCTCGGCCCCACACCGGGCGACCGCCGCGAGCTCTCCACGGTCCTGGAGACCCTGCGCCCCGTCGTCCCCGGGAGCGACGACCACCTGACGGCGCTGCGCCGACGCCTGGAGGACGACCACTGACACCCCACAAGTAACAGATGACAGAAATTGAAATCTGTCACCTGTCATGTCACTCTGAAGGCATGAACCTTCCCACGCGAACCCTCGGTACCACCGGCCCCCGCACCGCCGCCGTCGGCCTCGGCTGCATGGGCATGTCCGCGCTGTACGGCGAGAGCGACCGGGCGGAGTCCGTCGCCACGATCCACGCCGCGCTCGACGCGGGCGTGACGCTGCTGGACACGGGCGACTTCTACGCCATGGGGCACAACGAGATGCTGATCGGCGAGGCCCTGCGCTCGGCGCCCGCCGCGGCCCGGGCCAATGCGCTGACCAGCGTGAAGTTCGGCGCGCTGCGCGACCCGGACGGCGGCTGGTCGGGGTACGACGGGCGGCCCGAGGCGGTGCGCAACTTCGTCGCGTACTCGCTCCAGCGGCTCGGCGTCGACCACATCGACGTCTACCGGATCGCCCGGCTCGACCCGGACGTGCCGATCGAGGAGACGGTCGGCGCCATCGCCGAGCTGGTCGAGAAGGGTCATGTGCGGCACATCGGGCTGAGCGAGGTCGGCGCGGAGACCATCCGCCGGGCCGCCGCCACCGCCCCGATCTCGGACCTCCAGATCGAGTACTCACTGATCTCGCGCGGCATCGAGGACACGATCCTGCCGACCACCCGTGAGCTGGGCATCGGCATCACCGCGTACGGCGTGCTCTCGCGCGGCCTGATCTCCGGGCACTACACCCGCGACCGGCAGCTCGCCCCGGGCGACTTCCGCTCCTTCTCGCCGCGCTTCCAGGGGGAGAACCTGGACCACAACCTGAACCTGGTGGACCGGCTCCGCAAGATCGCCGACGAGAAGGGCGTCAGCGTCGCGCAGACCGCGATCGCCTGGGTGCTCAGCCGCGGCGAGGACATCGTGCCGCTGATCGGCGCCCGCAGCCGGACCCGGCTGACCGAGGCGCTGGGCGCGCTCGACGTGACGCTGGACGAGGCCGACCTCGCCGCGATCGAGGAGGCCGTACCCGCGGGCGCCGCCGCCGGCGACCGGTACGCGGCGGCACAGATGGCCGCCCTCGACAGCGAGCGCTGACCGCGGCCCGGTACCGTCGACGCCATGGCACCGACCACCGAGACCCTGACCCCCGAGCGCATCCTCGCCGCGACCGAGGAGGTGCTGCGCCGCCACGGCGCGGCGAAGGCGACGGTGGTCGACGTGGCCCGCGCGCTCGGGGTCAGCCACGGCTCGGTGTACCGCCACTTCCGTACGAAGGCCGAGCTGCGCGGCGCGGTGACCAAGCGCTGGCTGGACCGGACCACCGGCGTCCTGTCGGCGGTCGCGGACGGCGACGAGCCGCCCGCGGCCAAGCTCCGGCACTGGCTGTCGGCCCTCTTCGACGCCAAGCGGCACAAGGCGGGCGACGACCCGGAGCTGTTCGCGACGTACACGGTCCTGACGACGGAGAACAGCGAGGTGGTCGACGCCCACATCGCCGAACTCCTCGGCCAGCTCACCGGAATCCTCCAAGAGGGCGTGGCCCGGGGCGAGTTCGAGGCACCGGACACCACGGCGACGGTCCGCGCGATCTTCGAGGCGACCGCCCACTTCCACGACCCGGTGCACGCCCAGGAGTGGACCCGCCCGGACGCGACGGCGGCGTTCGACGCGGTGGTGGACCTGGTGATGCGGGGCATCGAGACCCGCTAGGGCCGCTCAGTCGCCGCCCGCCGTCGGATCCACCGTCGCCTGATGCGCCTGCTCCAGATGTTCCTCGGCCTTGAGCCACGGCAGGAACTGCGCCGTTCGCCGCCAGCCGCACGTCTCGCACGTCAACTGGCGCTGCATACCCGCCTTTTCGACCCGCACGACATGTCCGCGCCCGTGCTGGTCCCAGCGGCTGACCCTGCTGCTCGTCATGTGAGGCACACGCCGCAGTGTGCAGCAAAAAGCCCCGGCCCACCGCCGAAACGGCGGGCCGGGGCGCACGTCACATGCCTGGGTCAGCAGCCGACCAGGCGGGCGGCCAGGTAGCCCTCGATCTGGTCGAGGGAGACGCGCTCCTGCTTCATGGTGTCGCGCTCGCGCACCGTCACCGCGTTGTCCTCGAGGGTGTCGAAGTCGACGGTGACGCAGAACGGCGTGCCGATCTCGTCCTGCCGGCGGTAGCGGCGGCCGATGGCACCGGCGTCGTCGAAGTCGATGTTCCAGTTCTGGCGCAGCGCGGCGGCCAGACCCTTCGCCTTCGGGGACAGCTCGGGGTTGCGGGACAGCGGGAGCACCGCGACCTTCACCGGGGCGATGCGGTGGTCGAAGCGCATGACCGTGCGCTTCTCCATCTTGCCCTTGGCGTTCGGGGCCTCGTCCTCGAAGTAGGAGTCGAGCATGAACGCCAGCATCGTGCGGCCGACACCGGCCGCGGGCTCGATGACGTACGGCGTGTAGCGCTCGCCCTTCTCCTGGTCGAAGTAGGAGAGGTCCTGGCCGGAGGCCTTGGAGTGCGCGGACAGGTCGTAGTCCGTGCGGTTGGCGACGCCCTCCAGCTCGCCCCACTCGCTGCCGCCGAAGCGGAAGCGGTACTCGATGTCAGCGGTGCGCTTCGAGTAGTGGGAGAGCTTCTCCTTCGGGTGCTCGAACCACCGCATGTTCTCCTCGCGCAGGCCCAGGCCGGTGTACCAGTTCCACCGCTCCTGCATCCAGTACTCCTGCCACTTCTCGTCCTCGCCCGGCTTGACGAAGAATTCCATCTCCATCTGCTCGAACTCACGGGTGCGGAAGATGAAGTTGCCGGGCGTGATCTCGTTGCGGAACGACTTGCCCATCTGGGCGATGCCGAACGGCGGCTTGCGGCGCGAAGTCGTCTGCACCTGCGAGAAGTTGGTGAAGATGCCCTGCGCGGTCTCGGGGCGCAGATAGGCGATCGAGCCGCTGTCCTGCGTCGGGCCGAGGTGCGTGGCGAGCAGGCCGGAGAACTGCTTGGGCTCGGTGAAGGCGCCCTTGGTGCCGCAGTTGGGGCAGTTGATGTCCGCCAGGCCGTTCTCGGGGAGGCGGCCCTTCTTCTCCTCGTACGCCTCTTCCAGGTGGTCCGCGCGGTAACGCTTGTGGCACGCGGTGCACTCGGTCAGCGGGTCGGAGAACGTGGCGACGTGGCCCGACGCCTGCCATACCTCGGTCGCCAGGATCACGGAGGAGTCGATACCGACGACGTCCTCGCGCGCGGTGACCATGTAGCGCCACCACTGGCGCTTGAGGTTCTCCTTCAGCTCCACACCCAGCGGCCCGTAGTCCCAGGCGGCGCGCTGGCCGCCGTAGATCTCGCTGCAGGGGTAGACGAAGCCACGGCGCTTGCTGAGGCTGACGATGGTTTCGATCTTGTCGGCGGCCACGGTGCTCTCTTCATTACGACGACGGTGAGCGCGCTGGATACGCGCTCCGGGAGCGAATGCCTCAGGTTACCGGCGGGCCCACCTCCCGAACCAAATCGGTTCCTGGTCACAGAGCGGGACCGAGCGGGACGAAGGTCTCGCGAAGAGCTTGTTGACAATCGTTTCCACTTTTGTTGAAAATGACTGTCATGAACGTACGCCGCTCTCCGCGTCCCGCCCGCCGCCTCATATCCACCACCGCCGTCGCCGGCACCACGGTGCTCGGCCTCGCCCTGCTCTCCGCCTGCTCGTCCTCGACAGCGGCGGACGGCAAGAGCGGCGGCAAGCTGGACGTCGTCGCGTCGTTCTATCCCATGCAGTACCTCGCCGAGCAGATCGGCGGGGACCACGTCGCGGTCACCAATCTGACCGAGCCGGGCCAGGAGCCCCACGACCTGGAGGTCAGCGCCAAGCAGCGCGGCCAGCTCGAAGAGGCCGACGTCGCCGTCTACCTCAAGGGCCTCCAGCCCTCCGTCGACGAGGCGATCAGCCAGTCCGGCATCGGCACCAAGGTCGACGCCACCTCCCTGACCGACCTGGAGAAGCACGGCAACGAGGTCGGCGGGCACGCGGACGAGCACGACCACGACCACGGCTCCGAAGAGGGCACCGACCCGCACATCTGGCTCGACCCGGTGAAGTACGCCGAGGTCGCCGAGGGCGTCGGCAAGGCCCTGGAGAAGGCCGACCCGGACCACGCGGCCCAGTACAAGAAGAACACCGCGGCCCTGGTCGACAAGCTCGACGGGCTGAACAAGAAGTACGCGGACGGGCTGAAGAACACCGACAGCAAGGTCTTCATCACCACCCACGCCGCCTTCGGCTACCTCGCCGAGCGCTACGGCCTCACCGAGGAGGCCATCAGCGGCCTCGACCCGGAGAGCGAGCCCAGCGCCGCCCGCGTCAAGGACCTCCAGAAGATGGCGAAGGCCGACGGCGTCACCACCGTCTTCTACGAGACGCTCGTCAGCGACAGGACCGCGAAGACCCTCGCGGGTGACACCGGGCTGAAGACCGCCGTGCTCGACCCGATCGAGGGCATCACCGACAAGTCCCGGGGTGACGACTACATCGCGGTCATGGAGTCGAACCTGGCCGCGCTCCAGAAGGCGCTCGGCACCAAGTGACCCCCGGACCGACCGACCCGAAGGGCGACGCCACCATGGCGGACACGAACGAACCCGTGATCACCCTGCGCAAGGTGACGGCCGAGCTGGGCTCGCGCCCCGTGCTGCGCGGCATCGACCTCACCGTCCGCCGCGGCGAGGTCGTCGCCCTGCTCGGCGCGAACGGCTCCGGCAAGTCGACCGCCGTGCGCAGCATCATCGGCCAGGTGCCGGTCACCGGCGGCGCGATCGAGCTGTTCGGCACGCCCCGTGGCCGCTTCAGGGACTGGGCGCGCGTCGGTTACGTCCCCCAGCGCACGACGGCCGCGGGCGGCGTGCCCGCGACGGTGACCGAGGTCGTCTCCTCGGGGCGGCTGTCCCGCGCCCGGTTCGGCATCCTGCGCCGGGCCGACCGGGAGGCGGTGACCCGCGCCCTGGAGTCGGTGGGCATGGCCGACCGCGCCAAGGACTCCGTCGACGCCCTGTCCGGCGGCCAGCACCAGCGCGTCCTCATCGCCCGCGCGCTGGCCGCCCAGCCGGAACTGCTGATCATGGACGAGCCGATGGCGGGCGTCGACCTGGCCAGCCAGGAGGTGCTGGCCGCGACGCTGCGCGAGCAGGTCGCCGCGGGCACGACCGTGCTGCTCGTGCTGCACGAACTCGGCCCGCTGGAGCCGCTGATCGACCGGGCCGTCGTCCTGCGCGACGGCTGCGTCCGGCACGACGGGCCGCCCCCGAAGGCCGTCGGCCAGCACGCGCTGCCCGGCCACGACCACGTCCACCCGCACTCCGCCGAGGCGGAGCCCGTACGCACCGGACTGCTGAGCTGACATGGAATTCCTCGACTTCGCCTTCATGCAGCGGGCGCTGCTGGCCGCCGTCCTCATCGGCATCACCGCGCCCGCCATCGGCATCTACCTCGTCCAGCGCCGCCAGGCCCTGATGGGCGACGGCATCGGTCACGTGGCGATGACCGGTGTCGGCCTCGGCTTCCTGCTGTCCACGTCGCCGGTGTGGATGGCCATGGCGGTCTCCGTGCTCGGCGCGCTGATCATGGAGCTGATCCGCTGGTACGGCAAGACGCGCGGCGACATCGCGCTCGCCATGCTCTTCTACGGCGGCATGGCGGGCGGCGTCATGCTGATCAACCTCTCGCCGGGCGGCTCGACGGCCAACCTCAGCTCGTACCTCTTCGGCTCGCTGGCGACGGTCTCCCCGGCCGACATCACGGCGATCTGCTGGCTCGCCGCGTTCGTGGTCCTGGTGACGGTCGGGCTGCGCCGGCAGCTCTTCGCGGTCAGCCAGGACGAGGAGTTCGCGCGGGTCACGGGCCTGCCGGTGCGCGCCCTGAACCTGCTGATCGCGGTCACCGCCGCGGTGACGGTGACCGTCGCCATGCGCGTCGTGGGTCTGCTGCTGGTCTCGGCCCTGATGGTGGTGCCGGTCGCGGCGGCGCAGCAGCTGACCCGCAGTTTCCGGGCGACGTTCGTCGGCGCGGTGGCGATCGGTGTCGTGGTGACCCTGAGCGGCACCGTCACCTCGTACTACCAGGACGTGCCGCCCGGCGCGACGATCGTGCTCCTGACCATCGCCGTCTTCATCGTGCTGACCCTGCTGGCCACGCCGCTCGCCCGGCGCCGGGCGAGGGCCGTCGCCGCCCCGGCCGGCGACCCGGCCGCCTGCCCGATCCCGGAGCAGCAGGCCCCGTCCCCTTCCCTTCATGGCTGACCCGGCCACCGCGCCGCCTGGCACAATGGCGGCCGTACGAAGGTGGCAGGGATGTGAGGAGGAACCCGTGGCAGCCCCGGTTCGAGGCAGGTCGACCCGCCAGCGCGCGGCAGTTGCGGCGGCGCTCGACGAGGTGGACGAGTTCCGCAGCGCACAGGAACTGCACGACGTGCTCAAACACAAGGGCGACTCGGTCGGTCTGACCACGGTCTACCGCACGCTCCAGTCCCTCGCCGACGCCGGCGAGGTCGACGTGCTGCGCACCTCGGAGGGCGAGGCCGTGTACCGGCGGTGCTCCTCGGGTGACCACCATCACCATCTGGTCTGCCGGGTGTGCGGCAAGGCCGTGGAGGTCGAGGGGCCCGCGGTGGAGAAGTGGGCGGAGGCGATCGCCGCCGAGCACGGGTATGTGAACGTGGCGCACACGGTGGAGATCTTCGGCACCTGCGCGGAGTGCTCCGCGGGTTGACCGGATCTCGGGTCTCGTCTTCGTCTGCCGCCCGGTGGGGCGTCTCGCGCAGTTCCCCGCGCCCCTGAAACGAGCTTCGCTCGTCCAGGGGCGCGACCCGCCCCCGCCGGAGGGCCTAGCCCTCCGACTCCAGCTGGAGAAGGACCTCGTTGGGCGTGGCGCCGCCGAAGCGGCGGTCTCGCGACGCGTACTCCACGCATGCGCGCCACAGGTCACGCCGGTCGAAGTCCGGCCACAGAACGTCCTGGAAGACCATCTCGGCGTAGGCGCTCTGCCACAGCAGATAGTTGGACGTGCGCTGCTCACCGCTGGGCCGCAGGAACAGGTCGACGTCCGGCATGTCCGCGTAGTACAGGTACTTCGCGAACGTCTTCTCGCTGACCTTGGACGGGTCGAGCCGGCCGGCCTTGACGTCCTCGGCGAGCGCCTGCGCGGCGTCGGCGATCTCGGCACGCCCGCCGTAGTTCATGCAGAAGTACAGGGTCAGCTTGTCGTTGTCCTTGGTCTGCTCCTGGGAGATCTCCAGCTCCTTGGCGACCGACTTCCACAGCTTGGGCATCCGCCCGACCCACCGCACCCGCACACCCAGCTCGTCGAGCTGGTCGCGGGTCTTGCGGATGAAGTCGCGGTTGAAGTTCATGAGGAACTTCACCTCGTCCGGCGAGCGCTTCCAGTTCTCGGTCGAGAACGCGTACAGCGAGATGGCGCCGACGCCCATCTCGATGGCGCCCTGGAGAACGTCGAGGACCCGCTCGGCGCCGACCTTGTGCCCCTCGGTGCGCGGCAGCCCGCGCTCCTTGGCCCAGCGGCCGTTGCCGTCCATCACGATGGCGACGTGCTCGGGAACCAGCTCGCCGGGGATCTTCGGCGGCCGCGCGCCCGACGGGTGCGGTTGCGGTACGACGTACTCGCGTCGTGACGACCGGCCGAGAATTCCGCGACGTGCCATGGTGGTGGGCCTCTCCCCTAGCTCAGCTCTAGCTTTTCTCTACGTAGCGCAGCGAGCGCAGTCCGCGCTCCAGGTGCCAGTGCAGGTACGCCGACACCAGACCGCTGCCCTCCCGCGCGAACCGCGCCTCGCACGTGTCCGCCGTCTCCCAGTCTCCGGTGAGCAGCGCACCGAGCAGGACGAGGGCCTGCGGTGAGGGTACGACGCTGCCCGGTACCCGGCAGTCGATGCAAACCGAGCCGCCCGCGCCGACGGAGAAGAAACGGTTGGGACCGGGCATTCCGCACTTCGCGCAGTCGCCGAAGGTGGGCGCGTAGCCGTTGACGGCGAGGGAACGCAGCAGGAAGGCGTCCAGGATGAGGTGCGGCTCGTGCTCACCGCGCGACAGCGTGCGCAGGGCGCCGACCAGGAGCAGGTACTGCTGGACGGCCGGCTCGCCCTCGTGGTCGGTGAACCGTTCCGCCGTCTCCAGCATGGCGGTGCCGGCGGTGTACCGGGCGTAGTCCGTCACGATCCCGCCGCCGTACGGAGCGATCGTCTCGCTCTGCGTGCACAGCGGGAGCCCGCGGCCGACCAGCTCACTGTTCCGCGCGAAAAACTGCACGTCGACATGGGAGAAGGGTTCGAGCCGCGCCCCGAACTTCGACTTGGTGCGGCGCACGCCGCGGGCGACGGCGCGTACGCGTCCGTGACCGCGTGTGAGGAGGGTGATGATGCGGTCCGCTTCGCCCAGCTTCTGGGTGCGCAGCACGATGCCGTCGTCGCGGAACAGACTCATGGCACTCATTCTCCCTCACCCCCGCCCCTTCCTGTGAGACTGGCCGGGGTTCCCGACGAGGATGGGGTGGCGAGCATGGCGGGCAGCGCACTTCTGGTGATGGACGTCCAACGGGACGTCGTGGCCCTCGCCGACGACGGTTCGGGTTATGTGCCGCGCCTGCGCTCGGCGATCGACGGCGCCCGGGCCGCGGGCATCCCCGTGATCTACGTGGTCCTCGGGCTGCGGCCGGGAGACCCTCTGGTCAGCCCCCGCAACAAGGTGATGGGGAACGTCGTGCGGGCCGGGCTGTTCACCGAGGGCGCCCCCGGCACCGAGATCCATCCCGGCATCGCGCCTCAGGAGGGCGACGTCGTGGTCACCAAGCGGCGCGGGAGCGCGTTCTCGGGCAGCGACCTCGACCTCGTCCTCAGGTCCCGCGACATCGACCGGCTCGTGCTGGCGGGCATCGCCACCAGCGCCGTGGTGATGTCCACGCTGTGGAGCGCCATCGATCTCGACTTCGGCCTCACCGTCCTGGCGGACGGCTGCCTCGACACCGACCCGGAGGTGCACCGGTTCCTCATCGAGAGGCTGTTCCCGCAGTGGGCGGATGTCGTCACCGTGGCCGGCTGGCTGGAGGCCGTCGCGCCGGCGTGACGGGAATGGGCGGGCGGCTGCCCTGCCAGGCCGCCGCCCGCCCCACCACCTTGCGCGGCCCGACAGGGGGGCGTAGGGGCCGCGCACTCTCCGTGTGCCCGCCGACCGGGCTCGCATGCCTGCCCCGTCAGGGCACCTCGCCCCGGCTCCTCCGGTTCGCGTACGCCGTCGCGGCGCTCAGCCGCTCCGTCGTCGTCGCCTCCCGCAGCACGTCCGGCGGACAGTCCCACTCCCGACCGCCCCCGAAGGGCCGCAACTGCACGTACGGCCCTTCGTGCCCCATCACCATGCCGACCTGACCCGTGCTCGTGTCGACGGCGTAGGAGCCGATCGGGGGTTTCATACGGTGGTGCTCCTGTCGTCCTGGGCTGACCTGAGCACGGCGGTCAGGCGCGCCGCCGCGTCAACCGAACAACGCCCCAATTCCACCAGGGGACACGGGGCAGTTCGCGCGATTGACCCCTGGTCGACCCCCAGCGACGGCAGCACAATTCCCGCCCCGGCTAGCGCCGATCGCAATCCGTTCACCGTTTCTTCCGCCTCCTCCACACACAGCGCGGCGTGGTTCGTCCGTCCCGTCACCTGGCTCCCCTGCCTGATTCGATTTCACGCTTCGTGCCTCAACGGTGACGCTTCGGATCTACAGTGGGGAGGGGTCTGTGCACTACAAGTGCGAGGCAGAGCTGGGGGGTTGGCGGTGGCCAATGGTTCGCGACAGGCGGCGTGGGAGTTCTTCGGGCAGGAACTGAAGCGCCGGAGAGAGGACGCCGGGCTCACTCAAGTAGAGCTGGGCATAAGGGTTTTCGTCTCCGGTGGATACATCGGCCAATTCGAACAGGCCATTCGCAAGCCGCAGCTGGATGTAGCCCAGAGGATCGACGACGTCCTGCAATCCGACGGTATTTTCGAGCGGATGTGGCGGAGCCTGATCGACGACCACCGGTACGCGGAGTACTTCGCAGCGGCGGCGGAGCTTGAGGCGACGGCGACCGAGATCTGTGAGTTCGCGCCCGCGCTGGTTCCGGGCCTTTTACAGACGGCGGCGTACGCACGGGAGATCACGCTCTCCATGAACCGGTTCGCCGAGGACCAGTACATCGAGGAGAAGGTCTCCGGCCGACTGGAGCGCGCGCAGATCCTTCAGGGCGCTACTCGCCCCGTGTATTGGGTGATCATGCACGAGAACGTGCTGCGCATCCCGGTCGGTGGCCCCGCAGTGATGGCCCAGCAACTGGAACACATCGTGGCGCTGGCGCAGCGCCGAGTCGTCGTGATCCAAGTACTGCCGTACGCGGCAGGGGCGTACGCCCTCATGAACGGCATGTTGGTGCTGATGCAGTTCGAGGACGCCCCGCCAACGGCCTATACAGAAGCCGTGTATTCGGGGAATCTGCTCGACGATCCAGCCGTGGTGCACCGCTCACGGGCGGCTTACGATCAGCTAAGGGCCGCCGCCTTGTCGCCGGAGGTGTCCCTGACACTGGTCGAATCGGCGGCGGAGGACTACAGACGATGCGCGAGTACGACCTGAGCACCGCAAGCTGGCGCAAGAGCACCTTCAGCGACGGCAACGGCGGGAGCTGCGTCGAGGTCGCCCACGACTTCGTCGGCGCCGCGCGCTGGCGCAAGTCCACCTACAGCGGCGGCGATGGCGGCGAGTCCTGCGTCGAGGTCGCCGACAACATTCCCGGTGTCGTGCCCGTCCGGGACTCCAAGGTGGCCGGCGGCGATGTCGTCGTCATCGGCGCCGAGGCCTGGCAGGCGTTCGTCGCGCGGCTCGGCTAGGCGGGGCCGAAGTCGACCCGGTCCGCCGGAAGCACCCGTACCCGGCGGTCCGGGAAGTCGATGTGCCGGTAGATCTCGTTGTGATGCGCGATCGACTGCTCCGCCGGAACGAAGTCCGAGACCGCCGGGCGGACAGACGTCGTGTGCCCGTCCGCGACGAGGACGAGGTCGAAGCCCCGGCTGAGCGCCTGACGCGCGGTGGTCTCCACGCAGTTCTCGGTGGCGAACCCGGTGATCAGCACCTCGGTGACGCCGAGGGAGCCCAGCACCGTGGCGAGGTCGGTGCGCAGGAAGGCGTCCGATGTCGTCTTGGCGATCAGGGGCTCGCCCGGCGCCGGGTCGAGTTCGGGGACGATGCGCCAGCCGTCCGTACCGGGTTCGAGGCCGCCGCCGTGGTGCTGGATCGTGACGACGGGAACCCCGGCCGCCCGCGCCCGGGTGCGCAGGTCCGCGATGACGGCGACGGTGGCGGCGGGCCGGTGCATGATCGGCAGCAGGGCGTTCTGCATGTCGATGACGAGGAGCGCGGGAGCGTGCGGCATGCGGGCCAGCTTAGGGCGCCCCGCAAGCCCTCAGCTGGGCGTCCGGGCGGCGGCCACGAGCAACTGCCCCACCTCGTCGGAGCACATGGTGAGCGCGGCGCCCACGGTGCCGAGGACATCACGCTCGGCGGACGAGTACGGGCCGTCGGCCAGCGCGATGCGGGCGCCCTGGAGCAGAATCGATTCCCGCCCGGCGGGAGCCAGATGCTGGGCCAGCGGGTCGAGCGCCTCGTGCAGCTCGATGGCGAGGGACGCGCCGGGCCCGGCGTGCTCGGGCATCCGCCCGGCGTCGGTCACCAGCGCCTCCACGAGCGCCGCGAGCCGCACCTCGGAGGCGTCCTCGAACCCGGCGCCGCGCAGCACGCCCACGGCGCACTCCAGGGACGTACGGGAGGCGGCCCCGCCCACGGCGAGGACGGCGAGGACGACGGTGTGCACGGCGTCGCGCAGCATCGCGGAGAAACGATGCGTCGTCGGATGGTCGAGGGCCTCGGTGCCGAACCGCTCCTGACAGGCAGCGCACTCCACCACGGGCCCGGTCTCGCCGCGCGGCAGCACCGGCACGCCGAGCACGAGGAAACGGCGGCGGCCCGTGCGCCGCTGATAGTTGCGGTCGCCGCCGCAGCCCGGGCAGAAGAACTCCCCGTCGCCCACGGTCGTCCATGTGGTGTGCACGCCCAGGACTCGCGAGACCCCGGCCCGTCGCCCCAGTTCCCTGTTCGGCAGCACGTCGCACACCTCCGTAACGGCGCCGCAACATCGCGGCGTTGGCGTGATGTTAGCCACATTGGTGAGGCGGCGTCAGCACCTTGGTCACGCCCAGGTCACGGAGATCTTGTGACCATGGCCGAGATACGCCCCGGCCCCGTACACCACGAACAGGTGTACGGGGCCGGGAAAGTGCAGCTCAGCCGGGCTCAGCGGCTCGCGCGGTTGACGGCGGAGACGACGGCCTTCAGCGAGGCACGCGTCGTATTCGCGTCGATGCCGATCCCCCACAGAACCTTGTCGCCGATGGCGACCTCGATGTACGAGGCGGCGACGGCGGAGGCGCCCTCGCTCATCGTGTGCTCCTGGTAGTCCAGCAGCCGGGCGTCGACGTCGATGCCCTGGAGGGCGTCGAAGAACGCGGAGATCGGACCGTTGCCCGTGCCGACCAGGACCTGCTCGGCGCCGTCGACCTCGGCCTCGACGGTCAGCCTGTCGACGCCGTCGGTGTCGGTCGTGGTCTGGCCGGCCTTGACCTGGATGCGGCCCCACGGGTTGACGGGGTTCGGCAGGTACTCGTCCTGGAAGACGTTCCAGATGTCCTTCGGGGTGACCTCGCCGCCCTCGGCGTCCGTCTTCGTCTGGATGACCTTCGAGAACTCGACCTGCATGCGGCGCGGCAGGTCCAGCTTGTGGTCGTTCTTCAGGACGTAGGCGATACCGCCCTTGCCGGACTGCGAGTTGACCCGGATCACGGCCTCGTAGGAGCGGCCGACGTCCTTCGGGTCGATCGGCAGGTACGGGACGGCCCACTCGATGTCGTCGACGGTGACGCCCTTGGCCTTCGCGTCGGCCTCCATGGCGTCGAAGCCCTTCTTGATGGCGTCCTGGTGGGAGCCGGAGAAGGACGTGTAGACCAGGTCGCCCACGTACGGATGGCGCGGGTGGACCTCCATCTGGTTGCAGTACTCCCACGTGCGACGGATCTCGTCGATGTCGGAGAAGTCGATCTGCGGGTCGACGCCCTGCGAGAACAGGTTCATGCCCAGGGTGACCAGGTCGACGTTGCCGGTGCGCTCGCCCTGGCCGAACAGGCAGCCCTCGACGCGGTCGCCGCCGGCCATGACGGCCAGCTCGGCGGCGGCCACGGCGGTGCCGCGGTCGTTGTGCGGGTGGATCGACAGGCAGACGTACTCGCGGCGCGACAGGTTGCGGCTCATCCACTCGAAGCGGTCCGCGTGCGTGGACGGCGTCGAACGCTCCACCGTGGCGGGCAGGTTGAGGATGATCTCGCGGTCCGGGCCCGGCTGGTAGACGTCCATGACGGCCTCGCAGACCTCCAGGGCGAAGTCCAGCTCGGTGTCGGTGAAGATCTCGGGGCTGTACTGGTAGCCGAAGACCGTCTCGGGGCCCAGCAGCTTCTCCGCGTACTCCATCACCAGGCGCGTGCCGTCGACGGCGATCTGCTTGATGTCGTCCTTCGAGCCGCGGAAGACCACGCGGCGGAAGACGGGCGCCGTGGCGTTGTACAGGTGGACCGTGGCGCGCTTGGCGCCCTTCAGGGACTCCACCGTGCGCTCGATCAGGTCCTCGCGGGCCTGGGTCAGTACGGAGATCGTCACGTCGTCCGGGATGGCGCCCGGCTCTTCGATGATCGAACGTACGAAGTCGAAGTCGGTCTGCCCGGACGCCGGGAAACCGACCTCGATCTCCTTGTAGCCCATCTTGACCAGCTGGTCGAACATCCGGCGCTTGCGCTCGGGCGACATCGGGTCGATCAGTGCCTGGTTGCCGTCACGCAGGTCCGTGGAGAGCCAGCGGGGGGCCTTGGTGATCCGCTGGTCGGGCCAGGTGCGGTCCGGGATGTCCACCTGGTCGTACTGGCCGTACTTGCGGATCGGCATGCTGCTCGGCTGCTGGTGGTTCGGCATGATGCGTGGGGCTCCTCAGAGGTGGCCGGTTCAGTCGGCCGACGGCGCAACGCCAAACTCCGCGGGGAGGGGGTCGGCCTCGACTACAGGCCCTCGCCGCGGCAGCTAAGGAGAAGCAGCCCGAAACGCATGATGCACCGCACCTTAGTCGAGTCGCGCCGGACGCGAGAACCCGTATCAGTATGCGGGACCGGGCGAAGGTAACGGGTAAGAGGTGATCGATCCCTCTATTTCACTAATCATGGCTCCAGGTAGTGACAGCGGCATGACCCAGTGCCACATTGCGTCGCATGACCGCCAACCCCACCACGGGGAACCCGACCGGGTTCGAGCCCGTGTTCTGCACCATCGTGCCGCCGCACATCCTCGACAAGGCCGCCCGGTCCGGGGACCCCGAGATCGCCTCCCGGGCCCGCAGGTCCCTGGAGCGCGACTCCCTCGAGCGCACCCGCCGCCGGATGACCACCGTCATCGGCGCCCGTGCCGCCGCCCCCTCGTACGCCGACGCCGGAGCGGAGCGCACATCGCACCGGACCATCTACGACGCCCGCCACACGACGACACTGCCGGGCCACAAGGTGCGCGGCGAGGGCGACGACCCCGGCCAGGACGCGACCGTCAACCGCGCGTACGCGGGCCTGGGCGCGACCTTCGAGCTGTACCTGGAGAAGTTCTCCCGCTACTCCATCGACGGCGAAGGCCTGCCGCTGAACGCGACGGTCCACTACGACGAGGACTACAACAACGCCTTCTGGAACGGCGAGCAGATGGTGTTCGGCGACGGTGACGGCGAGATCTTCCTCGACTTCACCCTCCCCGTCGACGTCATCGGCCACGAGCTGACCCACGGCGTCACGCAGTACACGGCGAACCTGGCCTACTACGACCAGTCGGGCGCGCTCAACGAGTCCGTCTCGGACGTCTTCGGCTCGCTCATCAAGCAGTACTCGCTGGGCCAGACCGCCGCCGAGGCCGACTGGCTGATCGGCGCCGGGCTGCTCGCGCCGCGCGTCACCGGTGTGGCCCTGCGCTCCATGAAGGCGCCGGGCACGGCCTACGACGACGATGTGCTCGGCAAGGACCCGCAGCCCGCCGACATGGACCACTACGTGCACACCAGTCAGGACAACGGCGGGGTGCACATCAACTCGGGCATCCCCAACCACGCCTTCTACATCCTGGCCGACGCGCTCGGCGGGCACGCGTGGGAGCGGGCCGGGCGGATCTGGTTCGACACGCTCACCGGCGGTCAGCTGAAGCCGGACTGCAAGTTCGCCGACTTCGCCCGCGCGACGGCCAAGTCCGCCAAGGACCGCTACGGCGCCGCCGAGGAGTACCAGGCCGTACTGAAGTGCTGGGAACAGGTGGGGGTGCCCGCGCAGTAGCCCGACAGGTCCGTCGTTCGTCCGCGCCCCGGCGCTCGAAGAACTCCCCGCCGGGGCGCGGAGAGGAGTAGACAGGGGACATGCGTATCCACGTCGCCCGCACCGGCGGCTTCGCCGGCATCTCCCGGCACGCGGAGATCGACACCGCGGGCCGCGCCGACTCCCACGAATGGCACGACCTGGCGGAGAAGGCACTGGCCGCCGGCCGGAGCACCCCACCCGTGGGGGTGCCGGACGGTTTCAGCTACACCATCACCGTGGACGGCCGCACCGTGTACTGCGCGGACCCCCGGCTCACCGAGGACCAGCGCAGACTGATCAGCCGCGTACTCAAAGAAGGGGCGTAACTTCCGCCGCTGTCACGGGCGTTGACTTCCTACCCACCGGTACGGATGATCGCGCCCATGGCAGCTACCCCGGATGCGCTCCCCTCCTTCCCGCCCGGCTTCCTGTGGGGCGTCGCCACGTCCGCCCACCAGATCGAGGGCGCCGTCGACCGGCGCGGCCCGTCGGTGTGGGACGCCTTCACCGCCGAGCCCGGCCACGTCAGGGACGGCACGACGGCCGGGACGGCCTGCGACCACGTGGCCCGCTACCGCGAGGACGTCGGACTCGTCCGCGACCTGGGCGTGGACGCCTACCGCTTCTCCGTCTCCTGGCCGCGGGTGCTGTCCCCCGGCGGCCTCGACTTCTACGACCGGCTCGTCGACGAGCTGTGCGCCCAGGGCATCCGCCCCGTGCCGACCCTCTTCCACTGGGACACCCCGCTGGAGATCGAGGAGGCGGGCGGCTGGCTGTCCCGGGACACCGCGGAGCGCTTCGCGGCGTACACGGCGACGGTCGCGGCCCGGCTCGGCGACCGGGTGGACCGGTGGATCACCCTCAACGAACCGGCGGAGCACACCCTGCTCGGCCACGCCCTGGGCGAGCACGCGCCCGGCCACAAGCTGCTCTTCGACGCGCTGCCGGTCGCCCACCACCAGCTCCTCGCGCACGGTCTGGCCTCGCGGGTGCTGCGCGAGCACGGCGCCACGGACATCGGCATCGCCAACTCGCACGGCCCGACCTGGCCCGCCTCCGCCGACCCGGCCGACACCGGGGCCGCCGACCTGTACGACATCATCCTGAACCGGCTGTTCTCCGATCCGCTGCTGCTCGGCCGCTACCCGGACGGATTCGCCGAGGCGATGCCGGGCGGCGACGTGGCCGGCGACCTGCGGACGATCTCCGAGGGCACGCTCGACTGGTACGGGGTGAACTACTACCAGCCGACGAAGGTGGGTGCCCCGCAAGCCGCGGACGTCGAGTTCTCCGGACTCACCCTCCCCGCCGAACTCCCCTTCTCCGTACGGCAGATCGAGGGATATCCGCGGACGGACTTCGACTGGCCGGTGGTCCCCGACGCCTTCGCCGAACTCCTCACCGGGCTGCGCGAGCGCTACGGCGACCGGCTGCCGCCGATCGTCGTCACCGAGAACGGCTGCGCGTACGACGGCATCGACGACCAGGGGCGCATCGCCTTCCTGGACGGTCATCTGCGGGCGCTGCACCGGGCGATCGGGGAAGGCGTCGACGTGCGCGGCTACTTCGTGTGGTCGCTGATGGACAACTTCGAGTGGGCGGAGGGCTTCACGAAGCGGTTCGGCCTCGTCCACGTCGACTACGCGACGCAGCGGCGCACCCCGAAGGCGTCGTACGGGTGGCTGCGGGACCAGTTGCGGCGGCAGCGGGGATGAGCGTCCCGGCGCTCGCGGAACCGTCCGAACGGGTCGGCCACGGCTGGACCGCGGCGCTGTCGCTCGCCAACGGGGCGATCTGGGTGGGCTGGTACGGCCCGTTGCAGATCCTGCTCGCCCGGCAGGCCGAGCGGTTCGCGCCCGGCACCGGCATGTCGAAGGAGTCGCTGCTGGCCTGGGTCACCGGGGTCGGGGCGGTGGTGTCGCTGGCCGCCAACCCGGTCTTCGGCGCCCTGTCGGACCGTACGGTGTCGCGGTTCGGGCGGCGCACGCCGTGGATCGTGGCGGGCACGGCGGGCGGCGCGCTGTCGCTGCTGCTGCTCGGCGGCGCCGACGCCGTGTGGGTGCTGTTCGCCGGGTGGTGCCTGGTGCAGCTGACGCTGAACGCGGCGTTCGCGGCGGTGACGGCCGCCGTGCCCGACCGGGTGCCCCGGCTTCAGCGCGGGTCCGTGGGCGGGTGGCTCGGCGCCGCGCAGATCCTCGGGGTCGTCGCCGGGACGGGGCTCGCGACGGTGGCGGGCGGAGTGCGGGCCGGGTACGTGGCGTGCGCCGTGTTCACGGTGGTGGGCGTGGTGCCGTACGTGGTGCGGTACGCGGATCTGCGGCTCGGTGCCGAGGCGCGGCCGGCGTGGTCCTGGCGGCGGTTCGCGGCCGGGTTCTGGCTGAGTCCGCGCCGGTATCCGGATCTGGGGTGGGCCTGGCTGACCCGGTTCCTGATCAATCTCGGCAACTCGCTGGTGCTGCTGTACCTCTTCTACTACCTGCGCGACCGGCTGCGGTACGGCGATCCGGACACGGGGGTGCTGATCCTGACCGCGGTGAACGGGGTGACGCTGCTCGGCACCGTGGTCGTCGGCGGGGCCTGGTCGGACCGGGTGGGGCGGCGCAAGCCGTTCGTGCTGTGGTCGGGGGTGCTGATGGCCGTCGCGACCGGGCTGCTGGCCTTCTGGCAGACGTGGCCGGGTGCCGTGGTCGCCGCCGCGGTGCTCGGGGTCGGGTTCGGGGTGTTCACCTCGGTCGACTTCGCGCTGATGACCGATGTCCTGCCGGCCGCGCTGGACCGGGGCAAGGACCTCGGCGTCATCAACGTCGCGAACTCCTTGCCCCAGGTCGCCGCGCCTGCGCTGGCCGCGCCGCTGGTGAACCAGTTGGGCGGGTACCGGGTGCTGTATCTGGTGGCGGCGGGGGTGGGGCTTGCCGGGGCCCTTCTGGTCCGGCGCATCAAGGGGGTGGCCTGAGCCTCGTCCGCCGTGTGCCGCTCTCGTCGTGGCTGGTCGCGCAGTTCCCCGCGCCCCTGACGGGGCGCATGCGCCCCCGCCGCCTTGGGCAATCTGCCGCCTGGGGCAGCAGGGTGGGCAAGGCGGCCCCCGGCGCGGGGCCAGCGCCTGAGGGGCGGCCAGTACAACGCCGTTCGCGGGTGCGGCCCCGGTGGGGGCTGAGCGCGCAGTTCCCCGCGCCCCTGGCGGGGCTATCGCCTGGCCCCGGCGGAGCTACAGCGCGCCGGCGTCGCGGGCCGTCCAGACCGACGGGAACACCGGGCGGTAGCCCAGTTCGTGGCGGATGCGGGCCGTCGACAGCACCGCGTGCCAGGGGTCCGGGGTCTCCTTCTCGTAGGACTCGGGCGGGATCGCCACCCCGCCCAGCTGAAGGATGTCCACCGTCGTCACGGGGGCGTCGTCCGCGATGTTGTAGACGCCGGACGCCCCCTCGGCGTACAGCAGCCGCCGCAGGCCCTGCGCCACATCGGCGTGGTGCCCCATGTGCAGCCGCTGCATCGCGGGCCACGCCGGCGCCCACTCGATCGCGGTGTCGAGGTGCGGGTCCCCGTCCCCGTACACGAACGGCAGCCGCGCGATCCGCAGGTCGTCGAGGCCCTCCAGCGCGCCCAGCGCCCGCTCGGCCTCCCACTTCGACTCGGGGTAGACGCCCCAGAGGTGCCCGCCCGGCACTGTCTCGTCCGTCTCGACCAGCGGCCTGCCCCGCCCGGCGCCGTACACGATCCCCGTACTGACCTGCACGAACCGCCGTACGCCCGAGGCCACCGCGGCCCGCCCCAGCTCGATCGCCGCGTCCCGGTTCACGGCCCGCGCCTCCTCGTCCGGCACCCCGCGGAACGCCGCGGCGACGTTCACCACCGCGTCCACCCCGGCCGTCGCCTTCCCCAGCACGGCGGCGTCCCGCAGATCGCCGACCACGACCTCCGCGCCCAGCTCCGCGAACCGCTCCCCGCGCGCCTCGTCACGGACGAGCACCCGCACCCGGTCGCCCTGCGGAGCGCTCTGCAACAGCCGTGGCACGAACCGCCGTCCGACCTGTCCCGTCGCTCCGGTCACCAACGTCAGCATGGCCGCCTCCTCGATCTCGTCGTACAAGGCCATGACCGAAGCCTGCGCGGCCCGCGCGTCCGGCGGGAGAGACGCGCTTGTCCAGGGAGCGGCGCTCCCTGGATACGGGCCCGCCGGCGCGCGATGCTGGACGGGTGAACCGAGCCGAACTCGCCGACTTCCTGCGCCGCGCCCGCACCCGCCTCAGCCCCTCCGACGTGGGCCTGGCCACAGGCGCCCGGCGGCGCACACCGGGACTGCGCCGCGAAGAGGTGGCGCAGCTCGCCGGGATGTCCACGGACTACTACACGCGCCTGGAGCAGCGCCGCGGCTCGCACCCCTCCCGGCAGATGCTCGGCGCGCTGGCCCGCGCGCTGCGGCTGACCGACGCCGAGCGCGACCACCTGTTCCACCTGGCGGGCGACGAGCCGCCCCGCCCCGGCACCTCGTCGGGCCACGTCCGCCCGGGGCTGCTGATGATCCTGGACCGGCTGCACGACCTGCCGGCCGCGGTGCTCAGCGACTGGGGCGAGAGCCTGGCGCAGAACACGATGTCGATCGCGCTGAGCGGCGACCTGACCGGGGTGAACCTGATCCGCCGCTGGTTCGCGCAGCCGGAGACGCGGGCGATGTTCCCGCCGGAGAACCACGAGATGCACGGCCGCGCCCATGTGGCGGGCCTGCGCGCGGTCACCGCGGCCCGCCCGGACGACCCGGGACCGGCCGCGCTGGTGGCCGAACTGCGCGCCGGGTCGGCGGAGTTCGAGGAGTTGTGGCGCTCCCACGAGGTCGTGGTGCGCCGCCCGTCACCGAAGCGCTTCCTGCACCCGGTGGTCGGCACGCTCGACCTGGACTGCGAGGTGCTGCTCAGTGACGGGCACGGCCAGCAGCTCGTGGTGCACTCGGCGCGGCCGGGCACGGACACGTACGAGCGGCTTGAGCTGCTGCGGGTGATAGGGCTCCAGGACCTGAGCCCCAGCACCGGCTGATCAGAAGCCCAGCTTGCGCAGCTGGCGCGGGTCGCGCTGCCAGTCCTTGGCGACCTTGACGTGCAGGTCGAGGTAGACGGGCGTACCGAGCAGCGCCTCGATCTGCTTGCGGGACTTGATGCCGACCTCCTTCAGGCGCTTGCCCTTGGGGCCGATGATGATGCCCTTCTGGCTGGGCCGCTCGATGTAGACGAAGGCGTGGATGTCCAGGAGCGGCTTGTCGGCGGGCCGGTCCTCGCGCGGCAGCATCTCCTCGACGACGACGGCGATGGAGTGCGGCAGCTCGTCGCGGACGCCCTCCAGCGCGGCCTCGCGGATCAGCTCGGCGACCATGACCTGCTCGGGTTCGTCGGTGAGGTCGCCCTCGGGGTAGAGCGCGGGGCCCTCGGGGAGGAGGGGGACGATCAGGTCGGCGAGGAGGCCCACCTGCTTGTCGCCGACGGCGGAGACCGGGATGATCTCGGCCCACTGGAAGCCGAGCTCCTTGCCGAGCTGGTCGATGGCGATGAGCTGCTCGGCGAGCTGCTTGCTGTCGACGAGGTCGGTCTTGGTGACGATCGCGATCTTCGGCGTCTTCTTGATGGACGCGAGTTCCTTGGCGATGAAGCGGTCGCCGGGGCCCAGCTTCTCGTTCGCCGGGAGGCAGAAGCCGATCACGTCGACCTCGGCCCAGGTGGTGCGCACCACGTCGTTGAGCCGCTCGCCGAGCAGGGTGCGCGGCTTGTGCAGGCCGGGGGTGTCCACCAGGATCAGCTGCGCGTCGTCGCGGTGCACGATGCCGCGCACGGTGTGCCGCGTGGTCTGCGGCTGGTCGGCGGTGATCGCCACCTTCTTGCCGACCAGAGCGTTCGTGAGGGTGGACTTGCCCGCGTTGGGGCGGCCGACGAAGCAGGCGAAACCCGCGCGGTGGACGGCTTCCCCGGAGGGCTGGGACTGCTGGGTACGAGCGCTCATGGCGCCCATTCTCCCTGATGTCAGGGGGGCCGCAGCACGGTGAGCTTCCGGTAACCCCCCGGCAACACGAAACACGGAGGAAACTCCCGGGTAGGGAATCGGAAACGCGGGCCCGTGACGCTGTCCCGATGACCGCGACGACCGTCATGACCGCATCGCCCCTGGCCGCTCCCGCCCTCGACTCCGGTGACACCGCCTGGCTGCTCGCCGCCACCGCGCTCGTCCTGCTGATGACACCGGGCCTCGCGCTGTTCTACGGCGGCATGGTCCGCACGAAGTCCGTCCTCAACATGCTGATGATGAGCTTCGTGTCGATCGCCCTCGTGACGGTGGTCTGGCTGGTCGCGGGCTACTCGCTCGCCTTCGGCGACGACGCGTTCGGCGGGCTGATCGGTGATCTGTCGCACGCCGGGATGGCGGGCATCGGCCCGGACTCGGTCACCGGCACGGTCCCCACCTTCCTCTTCACCACCTTCCAGCTGACCTTCGCGATCATCACGGCGGCGCTGATCAGCGGGGCAGTCGCGGACCGTACCCGGTTCGGGGCATGGCTGGTCTTCGTACCGGTGTGGGCACTGCTCGTATACGTCCCCGTGGCGCACTGGGTCTGGGGCCCGGACGGCTGGATCGCGAACCGGCTCGGCACTCTCGACTTCGCGGGCGGCCTGGTCGTCGAGATCGCCTCGGGCGCCTCGGGGCTCGCCCTGTGTCTGGTGCTCGGCCCGCGCATCGGGTTCAAGAAGGACGCCATGCGCCCGCACAACCTGCCCATGGTGATCATGGGCGCGGGGCTGCTCTGGTTCGGCTGGCTCGGCTTCAACGGCGGTTCGGCGCTCGGCGCGAACGGGGTCGCCGCGGCCTCCCTCTTCAACACCCTGATCGCGGGCTGCACGGGCCTGCTGGGCTGGCTGTTCGTGGAGCAGAGGCGGGACGGGCACCCGACGACGTTCGGCGCGGCCTCGGGTGCGGTGGCCGGGCTGGTCGCGATCACGCCCGCGTGCGGGGTGGTCGGGGTGCTGGGCGCGGCCGTGGTCGGGCTCGCGGCGGGCGTCGTCTGCTCGTACGCGGTCGCCTGGAAGTTCCGGTTCCACTACGACGACTCGCTGGACGTGGTGGGCGTGCACTTCGTCGGCGGTGTGGTGGGCACGCTGCTGATCGGCCTGTTCGCGACGTCGGCGATGACCGGCTCGGCGGCGAAGGAGGGGCTGTTCTACGGCGGCGGGTTCGGGCAGCTGGGCAAGCAGGCGCTCGCCGTGCTGGTCGTGGCCGCGTACACCTTCCTCGTCACGTACGGGATCGGGAAGGTCATCGACCGGCTGCTGGGCTTCCGGGCGGAGGCCGAGGCGGAGCTGACGGGACTCGACCAGACGACGCACGCGGAGAGTGCGTACGATCACGGCGTCCTCAGTGCCTCCACGCACCCCGCACACGCTCCCGCTGCCCGAAAGGTCGCGCCATGAAGCTGATCACCGCGGTCGTCAAGCCGTACCGCCTCGACGAGGTCAAGACGGCGTTGCAAGAGGTGGGCGTCCAGGGTCTGACGGTGACCGAGGCCAGTGGTTACGGGCGGCAGCGCGGGCACACCGAGGTGTACCGGGGCGCCGAGTACCAGGTCGATCTGGTGCCGAAGGTGCGGATCGAGGTCGTCGTCGCGGACGAGGACGCGGAGCCCGCGATGGATGCCATCGTGCGGGCCGCCCGGACGGGGAAGATCGGTGACGGCAAGGTCTGGGCCGTGCCCGTCGACACCGTGGTGCGGGTGCGGACGGGCGAACGGGGCCCCGACGCCGTCTGAGACGTGCTGCTTACAGGCTGAGCCTTGCTTACAGGCTGACGCCGCAGTGCGGCCAGGCGCCCGCGCCCTGGTCGGCGAGGACCTTCTGGGCGACGGTGATCTGCTCGGCCTTGGACGCCTGGTGGGCGTTGGCGGCGTACTGGGTGCCGCCGTACGCGGCCCAGGTGGACGGGGTGAACTGCAGACCGCCGGAGAAGCCGTTGCCGGTGTTGGCGGACCAGTTGCCGCCGGACTCGCACTGCGCGACGGCGTCCCAGGAGCCGGCCGACGTCGCCGCGGAGGCGGAGCCGGTGCCGGCGATCACCATGGCGCCGGAGGCGCCGACGAGGGCGGTGCCGACGGCGAGGGCACGGACACGGGACGAGGTCTTGCGGGCAAGGGAGAACACGTAGAAAAACCTTTGTTCGGGGTCGGGGACCGCCCGGCGCTTCCCAGGTTCGGGAGCTGCGAAACGCATCGGCGTCGGGCAACAGCTCCACCATGACCGTCGTGTCCGGGTTTGCCCCATGAGGCGAAAGTCCCGTCGACGGGACTTTGGTCCTTCTTTCACCCCGCGCCGCACCGGGGCCCCCGCCCCGGGCCGAACCGCCCTCGCCCTTGCCCCGCACGGCCCGTACGCCCTCCGGGGACGACAGCGCGGGCCGGGACCAAAGTCCCGGCCCGCGGCCGACGTGAGCGTCTTCACTCCCGAACGGCGGAAGCCGCTCTATTACTGGGCGAGCGGCATTTCCTGTGACCCACGCCTCGCGCGGGTCAGCCGGCCTCGACGGTCGCCCGGACCGTCCCGTCGGCCGCCGCGAGGAACACCGGGGTGCCGCTGCCGCCGAGATCGCGCACGGCGGCGAGGTCCGCGTCCTCCAAGGCGTCCGCCGCCGAGACCACGGCCGCCGCCTCCAGGGACTGCGCGCCGGAGGCCACGGCCATGGCGACGGCCGTCCGCAGCGCGCTCAGCTTCAGGGAGTCCAGGGCGACGGTGCCCGCGACATAGGTGCGCCCGGTCTCGTCGCGCACGGCGGCGCCCTCGGGCACGCCGTTGCGGGCCCGCGCCGAGCGGGCCAGGGTGACGATCTTGCGGTCCTCGGGGTCGAGGTCGGTGCTGTCAGTCATGGGGTGAGCATAAGGAGGCGGCCCGCACCGGCCCGCACCGGCTCGGTGGAGATTCTAGATAACTAACCAGTTCGTACATTAGAGTGGCAGTCCCCGAGGCACCGACCCGCAGGAGCCCGTATGAAGGCCGTCGTCCTCACCGCCCCCCGCCGCCTCGCCGTCGTCGACGACCTGCCGGAGCCCGTCCCCGGCCCCGGCGACGTCGTCGTCGCGCTCGAAGGACTCGGCGTCTGCGGCTCCGACCTCTCCGTCTACGAGGGCCATCGCGCCGTCCCCGCCACGCCCTGGGTCGTCGGGCACGAGGCGTTCGGCCGGATCGTGGCGACCGGCTCCGCCGTCACCGGGCACACCGTGGGCCGCCGGGTCGTCGTCGAGCCGAACTACGCGTGCCTGGACTGCGCGGACTGCCGCCGCGGGCTGACCTCGGCGTGCCCGCACCGGGCGATCGTGGGCATGAACGCGCCGGGGCTGCTGGCGGAGCGCTTCGCGGTGCCGGCCGGCTTCGCGCACGCCGTCCCCGACGACCTGGACGTGCGGGACCTGGCCGCGTTCGAGCCGTACGCGGTGGCGCGCACGGCGGTCGCGCGCAGCGGGATCACCAAGGGCGAGCGGGCCCTGGTGCTCGGCGCCGGCGCGCAGGGACTCCTGGTCAGCCAGTCGCTGCTGGCCCTCGGCGCCGAGCCGGTCGTCGTCGAACTGCAGCCCGGGCGCCTCGCCCGCGCGGTCGCTCTCGGCGCCACCGCGGCGGGCGACGACGACCGCGGTTTCCTGAGGCTCTACGAGACGACGGGCGCCGCCCCGGCCCTGGCGGCGGCCCTCCCCCGCCTCGCCCCGGGCGCCACCCTCACCCTGATCGGCCTCGACCCGGCCCCGCTGCCGCTCACGACGGACCAGGTGGTGCGCGGCCTGCTCACGATCCAGGGCTCCCTGATCTACGACCACCCGCACGACTTCCGGGCCGCCCTGGACGACATCACGTCCGGCCGCGTCCACCCGTCGGTGGCCCTTACCACGCGATACGCCTTCCAGGACGCGCCGCGCGCGTTCGCGGAGGCCAGGGGGCAGGCGGGGAAGACGTGGATCGAGGGGCCGCGCTAGGGCGTGTGTCGCCTTGAGGCGTGTGTCGCCCTAAGGCCGGTCCAGCTTCAGCCGCTCCGCCCGCGGCAGCCCCGCCACCACCAGGTCGTACGAGTCCTCGACCAGTTCGCGGACGAAGGACGCCGGCAGCTCCCCCACCGACACCGTGTTCCAGTGCCGCTTGTTCATGTGCCAGCCCGGCCGGACCGCGCCCTCGTGCTCGCGGCGGAGCCGGATCGCGTCCTCGGGGTCGCACTTGAGGTTCACCGTCAGGGGCCGCGCGTCCAGGCTGCTCAGGGCGAACATCTTGCCCAGGACCTTGAAGACCGAGGCCTCCGGGCCGAAGGGGAACTCCTCCACCGCCGCGTTGAACGACAGGCAGAGCGCCCGCAGCTCCTCGGGGGTCATTCCTCGTCCTCTCCCTTCGGGGGGACCGGCTCCACGAGCACCGTCACGATCTTGTTCCGGCGGCCGGCCGAGTCCTCCGCGGTCAACCGCAGCTCCCGCCCGTCCGGCAACGCCACCTGGGCGGACGCGCCCGCGATCGGCACCCGGCCGAGCGCCTTGGCGAGCAGTCCGCCGACCGTCTCCACGTCCTCGTCGTCGTACTCCTCGATGCCGTACAGCTCACCGAGGTCGCCGATGTCGAGACGCGCGGTGACCCGGAAGCGGTCGTCGCCCAGCTCCTCCACCGGCGGCAGCTCCCGGTCGTACTCGTCGGTGATCTCGCCGACGATCTCCTCCAGGATGTCCTCGATGGTGACGATGCCGGCCGTGCCGCCGTACTCGTCGATGACGACGGCGACGTGGTTGCGCAGCTGCTGCATCTCGCGCAGCAGGTCACCGGCGTTCTTGGTGTCGGGGACGAAGGCTGCCGGGCGCATCGCCGTCGAGACCAGCTCGGCCTCGGCGTCGCGGCTGATGTGCGTCTTCCTGACCAGGTCCTTCAGATACACGATGCCGACGACGTCGTCCTCGCTCTCGCCGACCACCGGGATCCGGGAGAAACCGGAGCGCAGGGCCAGCGTGAGCGCCTGGCGGATCGTCTTGTAGCGCTCGATGACGACGAGGTCGGTGCGCGGCACCATGACCTCGCGGACCAGGGTGTCGCCCAGCTCGAAGACCGAGTGCACCATGCGGCGCTCCTCGTCCTCGATCAGCGACTCCTTCTCGGCGAGGTCGACCATGGCGCGCAGTTCCGCCTCGGAGGCGAACGGGCCGCGGCGGAAGCCCTTGCCGGGCGTCAGCGCGTTGCCGATGAGGATCAGCAGGGGCGGGATCGGGCCCATGATCCGGGCCAGCGGCAGCAGCACGTACGCGGCGGCCGTCGCCGTGTTCAGCGGGTGCTGGCGGCCGATGGTGCGCGGCGAGACGCCGACGGCGACGTAACTCACCAGGACCATCACGCCGATCGCGACGAGCAGCGCCTGCCAGGTCTCGCTGAACTGCTCCAGGCACGCGTACGTGACCAGGGTCGCCGCCGCCATCTCGCACGCCACCCGGACCAGGAGTGCCACGTTCAGATAGCGGGTCGGGTCGGCGGCGACCTGGGCCAGCTTCGCGCTGCCGCGCCGCCCGGAGCGGACGGCCTCCTCGGCGCGGAAGCTCGACGTGCGGGCGATGCCGGCCTCGGCGCACGCCGCCAGCCAGGCGACGACGACCAGGGCGACGGCGCCCGCGATCAGGGAAAGGCTCATGACACGGTCGGGGCCGGCGACGGACCCTCGATCCCCTTCTCCGCGCGCCAGCCGTCCACGATGGCCGCCTGGAGCCCGAACATCTCGGCCTTCTCGTCGGGCTCCTCGTGGTCGTAACCGAGCAGGTGCAGCACGCCGTGCACGGTGAGCAGCTGGAGCTCCTCGTCCATGGAGTGCTCCGTCGGCGCCTCGGCGCCCTGCTTCTTGGCGACCTCGGGGCAGAGCACGATGTCACCGAGGAGCCCCTGCGGGGGCTCCTCGTCGTCCTTCATCGGCGGACGCAGCTCGTCCATCGGGAAGGACATGACATCCGTCGGCCCCGGCAGGTCCATCCACTGCACGTGCAGCTGCTCCATGGCGTCGTCGTCCACGACGATCACCGAGAGCTCGGAGAGCGGGTGGATGCGCATCCGCGCGAGGGCGTAGCGGGCGATGTCGAGGATCGCCTGCTCGTCGACCTCGGTTCCGGACTCGTTGTTGACGTCGATCGACATGACGCTGTTGGTTCTCTACTTCCCTCTGGGGCGGCCCTTGTGGGTGCCGTTCTCCGTGCCGTGCTCGGTGTCGTACTTCTCGTACGCGTCGACGATACGGCCGACCAGCTTGTGCCTCACGACATCCTGGGACGACAGGCGGGAGAAGTGCACGTCGTCGACGCCCTCCAGGATCTCCTGGACCTGCCGCAGCCCCGACTTCGTGCCGTTGGGCAGGTCGACCTGCGTCACGTCACCGGTGATCACGATCTTCGACTCGAACCCGAGCCGGGTCAGGAACATCTTCATCTGCTCGGGGCTCGTGTTCTGGGCCTCGTCGAGGATGATGAAGGCATCGTTCAGGGTGTTGTGCGTCAGCAGGTAGTCCTGCGTGATGTAGAGGGAGTCCTCCGCCGCCACCTGGATGCAGACCGTCTCCTCGCGACCCGCGGGCTCAATCGAGTCGATGAACCGCATCGGGCGGCCACCGCCTCCGGCCGCGCGGTACTTCTCGGCCTTGCGGGCGAGACGGAAAGGCTCGATGCCTTCGGGAAGGCGGATGTCGACGACGTGGCTGTCGTAGCGGTGGGCCGCCAGGGCGGTGCCCTGCTCACGGTCCTTCGCCAGCCGTCGGCGCGTGTAGGCGACCCCGCCCAGCGACTGGACCAGGGCGATGACGTCGTCGCGCAGGAGGATGGACGCCGTGGAGTACTGGACCCGGCAGGTGCGGTCCTTCTGCGTGACCGGGCCGCCGTCCGAGTCGAGCAGCCCCTGCAGGACCGCGAGCCGCACCTCGGACGTGTTGTACAGGTAGTCGTCCGGGACGAACTTCGAGTGCGAGCGGGTGCCGACCAGGTCGAGCTGACGCAGCATGCCCGTCACGGGGTTCTCGATGGTGACGACGTCGCCGGGCGACTTGACGCGGTTGAGCACGTAGTCCGGACCGGTCCTGTGGCGCACCGCGACCCCGGGCAGAGCGGCTTCCAGCGCCTCCGCCAACTCGCCGTCCTCCGTCGCGAAGGACGGCGTGGTGGAACCCGTCAGACAACCGTCCCCGAGCAGCAGGCCCAGCGCGTAGGGGTCCATCGGGACGGCACGCTCAGGGAACTCGACCGGCGCCGTCAGCATCGGCAGCTCGTACCTGCGGTAGTGCGCGGCCCGCAGGTTTCCGATCATGTCCTGGGTCTCCAGGACCCGCCACGGCTTGTCGCGGCGCGCGTCGTCCCGCGTCCTGACCGTCCACAGGTGCTCACCGCAAGCCAGTGTCCAGGCACCGTCCTGGGCGGTGACGCGGTAGACGTCCTTCTCGCCCTGCGGATAGACGCCGAGGACCGGGGTCGGTTCGCCGTCGGAGCCCATGACCAGGTCGCCGACCTGAAGGTCGCCGATGGGCCGCCAGCCGTCCGGCGTGAGGACGTTGGTGAAGGTCGGCTGCGCCCGGCCTCGCATGTACGCCAGCGGCGCCACCTCGATCGTGCCCGCCGCCATCAGGCGCGGGATCGAGTCGGGGTCGAGCATGTCGTGCAGGGCGTCGTACAGCGGGCGCAGGTACGGGTCGATCTTCTCGTAGAGGGTGCCGGGCAGGAAGCCCAGGCGCTCGCCGGCCTCGACCGCGGGGCGGGTCAGGATGATGCGGTTGACCTGCTTGGACTGGAGGGCCTGGACCGCCTTGGCCATCGCCAGGTAGGTCTTGCCGGTGCCCGCGGGGCCGATGCCGAAGACGATCGTGTGCTTGTCGATCGCGTCGACGTACCGCTTCTGGTTCAGCGTCTTGGGGCGGATCGTGCGGCCGCGCGAGGAGAGGATGTTCTGGGTGAGGACCTCGGCGGGGGTCTCCGTCCCGTCGCCCTCCCCGTTCTGCGTCGCCTTCAGCATGGCGATGGAGCGCTCCACGGCGTCCTCGGTCATCGGTGCTCCCGTCCTCAGGACCAGCATCATCTCGTCGAACAGGCGCTGGACGAGGGCCACTTCGGCGGGCTCTCCGGTCGCACTGATCTCGTTGCCCCGGACGTGGATGTCGGCCTCCGGGAAGGCCTGCTCGATCACTCGCAGCAGTGCGTCGCCGGATCCCAGGACCTCGACCATGGGGTGCTTGGCCGGGACGGTGAACTGCGCGCGGGCGCTGGATGGTGTCTGCGTCATGAGCCGGGCCGGTGGCCCTTGCTTCCTCCCCGTACGGGCTGGTGAAATCTGCGGATCTTGCTGCGGGTACTACACCGCCAAGGGTACGGCGCGGGTACGACAACGCCGAGCGGGTTTCCGGATACGGCCGGGGCCCCGGGGGCGGGCCCCGGCCGCCGGTGGCTCAGGCTTCGAGCCGGGTGTACAGGCGGGTGCCGCGCGGCTGGAAGCCGACGCGTTCGTAGACGCGGCGGGAGTCCTGGCCGCCGTACTCGAGCCACACCGAGCCGGTGCCGCGTTCGTGCAGCATCGTGCGGGCCAGTTCCGCGGTGACGGCGGCGGCGATGCCCCGGCCGCGGTGGGCGGGGCGGGTGCCGACGCCGGCCAGTTCGGCGGTGCCCGCGGCGGGCGCGCTGCACAGGGCTCCCCCGGCGACGGTGCCGTCCGCGGCCCGGACGAGGCGGACGGCGCCGCCGGTGTCGGCGGTGCGGCGCAGCCGGGCCGCGCCCTCCTCGGACGGCGGGAACTCCCCGCCGAACGCCTCGGCGAGGGCCGCGTCGAGGTCGAAGTAGTCGGCGTCGGCCGTCGGGGCGTCGACGGACGGGCCCGCCTCCGGCACGGCGAGCGTGTCGGGGGTGCACACCAGGTAGGTGTGCTCGGCCTCGGTGGTGAAGCCCGCGGCGGCGAGCGCGGCGGCCGCCCGCGGCGCGGCGTCCGGCGCGAACTCCAGGCGGGGCGTCAGGCCCCGCTCGCGGAACGCGTCGACGAGGGCCGCCACGTCGGCCGCGGTGGGTGCGGCGCCGGGCAGCGGGGTGGCGTAGTTGATGAACGGGCTGGTGGTGTCCGGGTCGAGGCCGAGGACGAAACCGCCGGTCTCCACGGGCGCCGGGCGGCGGCGCAGGTGGGCGACGGTGAAGAGCTGGACGTCGTGGTCCATGGTGATGGTGATTCCCTCACGTGAGAAAAGCGCACAGAAGTGGGTGCGTGGGGCCGCCGTGAGGAGCGAGCTGAGCGGAGGGCTCAGAGCCGACGACGGCCGCTGGGGGACGCCGGGAACATGGGCTTCAGTCCTTGAAGGATGAGAAGGCTGGTCGCCGTCGGACGACGGCGGCCGTCACTTTCGCACGGCCGCCGCGGTGGCGACAAGGGCTTTTACGCGGACCGGCCGAATCCGATCGTCGGCACCGCGCGCCGCAGCGGCCACGGCCGGGACGTCTCGGGCAGCAGCGGGTGCAGGAAGGAGTAGCGGCTCAGCGCCGCCCGGTCCTGGTCCACGTACGACCGGACCTGCTTCCACCAGGCGGCGATCTCGGACCAGCCGGGTGCCGAAAGGGAGCCGCCGAACTCCTGGACCGAGAGGGCCGCGGTGAGTCCGGCGAAGGCGAGGCGGTCGGCGAGGGGCCAGCCGGCGAGGGTGCCGGTGACGAATCCGGCGACGAAGACGTCCCCGGCGCCGGTCGGGTCGAGCGCCTCGACCTCGATCGCGGGGACGGAGGCGGTCTCGCCGGTGCGGCCGTCGACGGCGTACGCGCCCTCGGCGCCGAGGGTGACGACGGCGAGCGGGACGTGTTCGGCGAGGGCGTGGGCGGCGGCGCGGGGGCAGGAGGTGCGGGTGTAGCGCATCGCCTCCTCGGCGTTGGGCAGGAACGCCTCGCACTGGCCGAGGTCGGGCAGTGCCGCCAGGTCCCAGCGGCCGGTCTCGTCCCAGCCGACGTCGGCGAAGATCCGGGTGCCGTTGCGGGCGGCCTCGCCGACCCAGGGTTCGTCGACGCCCGGCGCCAGGGAGGCCACGGCGGCCCGGGAGCGCGGCGGGCAGCGCGGGGCGGGCTCCTGGGGCGGCGGTTCGTGGCCGTGGCTCACCATGGTGCGTTCGCCCTCGTACGCCATGGAGACGGTGACCGGTGAGTGCCAGCCGGGGACGGTGCGCGAGTGGGCGAGGTCGATGCCCTCGCCCTGTTCGAGGGTGTCCCAGCAGTACTCGCCGTAGTGGTCGTCGCCGAAGGCCGCGGCCAGTGAGGTGCGCAGGCCGAGGCGGGCCAGGGCGGTGGCCATGTTGGCGACGCCGCCGGGGCTCGAACCCATGCCGCGGGCCCAGGACTCGGTGCCGCGGACGGGGGCCGAGTCGAGGCCGGTGAAGATGATGTCGAGGAAGACGGTGCCGGTCAGGTAGACGTCGCAGGGTGGATCGGCGGGGGTGCGCAGGGGGGCGAGCGGGTCGGTTCGGGGCCTCTCTGCGAGCGGCACGGGGTCCTCCCTGGGGGTGCGGGTCCGGACAGTGTGCCTGAACCTCGGCGGGCCCCGTCGGACCCGTCTCCCCAAGCGTCCCGCCGTCGTGGCCGAGGAACTACCAGCGCGGGACGGCGGGCGTCACCCACGCCGGGTCCAGGACGCGCATCGCGGCACCGTCGTCCCGGTCGCGGAGATGCGCGTAGGCCGGATCCAGCCACCGCCGGTGCAGGCGGGCGACCTTGTCCGGGTCGAGGGTGACGCCCAGACCGGGGGCGTCGGAGACGGTGACGTGGCCGGCGTCGAAGGTGAGGCGTTCGGTGAGGACGTCCTCGGACTGCCACGGATAGTGGGAGTCGCAGGCGTGGTGGAGGTTGGGGACAGTGGCCGCGACGTGCGTCATCGCGGCGAGGCTGATGCCCAGGTGCGTATTGGAGTGCATGGAGACGCCGACCCCGAACGTGCGGCAGATCGCGGCCAGCTGCTGGGTGTTGCGCAGCCCGCCCCAGTAGTGGTGGTCGGAGAGGACGACCTGCACGGCCCCGGTGGTGAACGCCTCCGGGATCTCGGCGAACGTCGTCACGCACATGTTGGTCGCGAGCGGCACCCCGGCGCGGGCGGCGACCTCGGCCATGGCGGGGGTGCCGAGCGCCGGGTCCTCCAGGTATTCGAGTACGTCCTTCAGCTCGGCGGCGACCCGGAGCGAGGTCTCCACGGACCAGGCGCCGTTGGGGTCCAGGCGCAGCGGCTTGCCGGGGAACGCCTCGGCGAGGGCGCGGACGGCGGCGATCTCCTCGTCGGGCGGGAAGCAGCCGCCCTTGAGCTTGAACGACTCGAAGCCGTAGCGCTCGTGGAAGAGGCGGGCCTGGGCGACGACACCGGCCGGGGCGAGGGCGGCGCCCCAGTCGTCGCGCTCGCCCGGGACGCCCGGCGGGTGCTCGGCGTTCTTGTAGAAGAGATAGGCGCTGTACTCGACGCTGTCGCGCAGCTTGCCGCCGAGGAGCGCGTGCACGGGCAGGCCGAGCGCCTTGCCGAGCGCGTCGAGGCAGGCCACCTCGAAGCCGGAGACGACGGACAGGCGGAGTTTGTCGGCGCTCTGGATGCCGCGCAGGCCGCCGACGTCGACCTGGTGGTCGACCCGGGACGCGTCGACGGAGACGCTGTCGGCGATCGTGAACAGGCCGTTCAGGTCGGAGACCTGGCGGCCTGCCAGGCGCTCGGCGAAGGGGCGGGCCAGTTCCAGGTACTTGGCGTCGCCGTAGGTCTCGCCGACGCCGGTGATCCCGTCGGCGGTGACCACCTCGATGATCAGCCGGGGCGTGTACGGCTGGTGCAGGCCCTGGGTGTTCAGCAGGGGCGGGTCCGCGACGAGGATCGGGGTGAGGCGGACGTCGGTGATCGTCAGATCGGTCATCGGGCGGCTCCGGTCGGGGTGGGCGGTACGAGGTCGAGGCCGGCGGCGAGCACCCGCTCCAGGTCGGCGAGGTCGGCCGGGCCGGGGTCGGCGAGCGGGGCGCGGACCGGGCCGACGGGGCGGCCGCGCAGCCGGGCGGCGGCCTTGACGAGCGAGACGCCGTAGCCGGGGACGCGGTCGCGGATCTCGACGAAGGGGAGGTAGAAGTCGCGCAGCAGCCGGTCGACGCGCGGGTGGTCGGCGTCGCGCAGGGCGGTGAAGAAGGCGGCGGCGATCTCCGGGGCGAAGGCGTGCACGGCCGAGGAGTAGGCGGGGACGCCCACGGCCGCGTACGCCCGTGCCTGGATCTCGGCGGTGGCGGCGCCGTTGAAGAACAGGAAGCCGTCGGGTGCGGCGAGGGTGAGGCGCTGGAGCCGGTCGAGGTCGCTGTGGCCGTCCTTGAGGCCGACGACGGTCGGCAGGGCGGCGATCTCCTTCAGCGACTCGGCGGTGAAGGCGACCTGGTCGCGCTGGTAGACGATCAGCGGCAGGCGGGTGCGGGCCGCGATCTGCTCCACCTGCGCGACGAGCCCGCTCTGCGGCCCGCTGACCAGGTAGTGCGGGAGGACGAGGAGGGCGTCGGCGCCCGCCTCCTCGGCGATGCGCGCGAAGCGGGCGGCCTGCGCCCAGCCGTAGCCGATCCCGGCGACGACGGGCAGCCGGCCCGCGCTCTCCTCGACGGTGGCCGTGACGACCTGCCGGTACTCGTCCTCGTCGAGGGAGAAGAACTCGCCGGTGCCGCAGGCCGGGAAGACCGCGCCGGGCCCGGTGGCCACCTGGGCGGCGACGTACTCCCGGAAGGCGTCGAGGTCGAGCGAGCCGTCGGGCCGGAAGCTGGTCAGCGGGAAGGAGAGCACGCCGTGCTCCATCCCCGCCCGCAGCCTGTCCCGCATCTCCGCTGTCTCCGTACGTAGATGACATCCACACATGTAGACGGAGATTAGATACGCGGACACACGGCGTCAATGGGGCGGCGGCACCGCCTTACGATCGGCCCATGTCTGAGATGCCGGGTGTCCGCGAGGTGAAGTCCGCGGCGCGCACCGTCGAGCTGCTGGACGTGCTCGCCGCCCGCGGCGACCGCCCGGCCCGGCTCCAGGAGCTGGCCGACGAACTGGGTGTGCCGCGCAGCTCCATGTACGCGCTGCTGCGCACGCTGATCGCGCGTGGCTGGGTCCGCACGGACGTCACCGGCTCGCTGTACGGCATCGGCATCCACGCCCTGCTGACCGGCACCAGCTATCTGGACACGGATCCGTACGTGCGTGTCGCGCGGCCCTTCCTCGACGAGGCGTCCGACGCGCTCGGCGAGACCATCCACCTGGGGCGGCTCGACGGCTTCGACGTCGCCTATCTCGCGACCCGCGAGTCGCACGAGTACCTGCGCACGATCAGCCGGGTCGGCCGCCGGCTGCCCGCGCACGTCGGGGCGCTCGGCAAGGCGCTGCTCGCGGAGCGCGGCGACGACGCGCTCCCGCCGGGCCCGTACCCCCGCGCCACCGAGCACACCCGCACCACGCGCGAGGCGCTCGCCGCCGACCTCGCGGCGACCCGGGAGCGCGGTCACTCGGTCGACCGCGAGGAGGCCGTCGCGGGCATCGCCGGCTTCGGCTTCGCCCTGCGCTACGCGGCTCCCGCGCACGACGCGATCAGCTGCTCGGTGCCCGTCGTGCGGCTGACGCCGGAGCACGAGGAGCGCATCGTGGCGGTGATGCGGGAGGTCCGCTCGAAGATCGAGGCGGCGGCCCACCGAGGGGCGCCGGGCGCCCCCGACTGGCGCTGAATCAGCGGCGAAAAAGCCCTCGACTACCCGGCGACTCCACCCTCAAACCATATGTGTCTCAGGTCACAAGGCCCCGCCTTCTGTGCGGGGCCTTCGGCTTGATACAAATTGGCCGCACCCGACGTCCCCGGTTCGGTCCCGTTCGCAAAGACGTCGTGCTCCCCAACTCCCCTGCCTTACCACCCCCTTGCCCAAAAACAGCGTTCCCACGTGTCCTCGGCAAGGGGCCGTCCTACAGGAACGCCCGTGTCCTCGCGCACTCCCCGGCCCGCGCTCATAGCCCTCTTCACGGCCGGGTACCTCGCCGCCTATCTCCTGCCCACGGTTGTCGGCCGTCTCGCCGACAGCCTGCGCCTGAACCCCACCCAGGCCGGTCTCATCGGCAGCGCCCTGCTGCTGAGCTCGGCCACCGCCGGCCTCACCCTCGCGACCCGCGTCGAGCGGATCGGAGCGCGCCGCGCCGCCCGCTCCGGGCTCCTCCTCGCGGCCGTCGGCTACGGCACCGCGGCCCTCGCCTCCACCGTCCCGCTGGTCGTCGCGGGTGCGATGCTCGGCGGCTTCGGCTCGGGCACCGCGACCGCCGTCGCCGCCACCGGGATCGCCGCCCAGAAGGATCCGCACCGCGCCTCGACGCTCGGCCTGCTGTCCGTCTCGGCGCTCGCCGGAGCCCTCTATCTCACGATCCCCCGGGTCAGCACCGGGCACGGGCTGCCGTTCGCGGCGCTGGCCCTGACCGCGCTGTGCGTGTGGCCCGCGACCCACTTCCTGTCCGGCCCGGCGGGCCCGGACAACAGCGCGGCCCCCGCGCCCAAGTCACCCCTGCCGTACGCCCGTTCCGGGATGGTGCTCGCCGCGGTGATCGTCTGCTGGTCGATGGCGCAGAACTCCCTGTGGGGCGTGAGCAGCCGCATCGGCACCCAGCAGGCGGGCCTGTCCGAGGTCGCCGTCGGCTCGGTCTTCGCGCTCGGGCTCGGCGCCGGTCTGCTCGGGGTGCTGGGCGCGGGCGCGCTCGGCGCCCGGCTCGGCCGCGCGGTCCCGATCGGCGTGGGCACGGCGGCCATCGCCTGCTGCATCGCGGTCAGCGCCCGCGCCGACGGCCTCGGCTCCTTCGCGTTCGGCGAGATCGCCTGGAACACCCTGTACCCGGTGGTGCTCTCCTACCTGCTCGGCCTCGCCGCGTCCCTGGACCCGCGCGGACGGTGGGCGGTCCTGGTCGGCTCGGCGTCCTCGCTCGGCACGGCCTGCGGCCCGCTCGTGGGCAGTTCGCTGTCGCAGTCGGCGGGCTTCCCCACGATGGGCGCGGTCCTCGCCACGCTGCTGCTCCTGCTCGCGGTGCCGCTGACCGCGGTGGCCCTGCACACCGGTGGACGGCCGCTGTTCGCGGGCGCGGCACGGCGGCGCAGCGGCGCCCCGGTGGGCGCGATCGTCCCGCCGTCCGGCCTGCTGGAGCAGCCCGTGGTCGAGATCTCCGTGTTCGAGGTGCCCGCGGCCGTGTGCGAGGCCGGACCGGAGCCGGTCCAGGGCGAGTTCACGACGGCGGGCCCCCGGCAGTCGGGTCAGTCCGTGGCGGCGTCGAACGCGTAGGCCTCGACCTCGGCGAGGTAGCGCGCCCGCAGCTCCTCCTCCTCGGCGCTGCCGTCCAGGAAGGACGCCACGAACGAGTTGCGGGCCAGCTCCCGCAGCCGTTCGTGGTCCAGGGCGAGCGCCTCGCCGACCGCGTGGAAGTTGTCGCCCGCGTACCCGCCGAAGTAGGCCGGGTCGTCGGAGTTCACCGTGCACACCAGCCCGGCGTCCATCATGGCGACGAGCGGGTGGTCCTCCAGGACGTCGATGGTGCGCAGCCGCACGTTCGACATCGGGCACAGGGTCAGCGGGATCCGGTCGCGCACCAGGCGGGCGACGAGCTCGGGGTCCTCCAGGGAGCGCAGGCCGTGGTCGACGCGCTCGACGCCGAGCACGTCCAGGGCCTCCCACACGTAGCCCGGGTCGCCCTCCTCGCCCGCGTGCGCGACCTTGCGCAGGCCCAGCTCGCCCGCGGCCTCGTACACCTCGCGGAACTTCGACGCGGGGTTGCCGACCTCGGCGGAGTCGAGCCCGACGCCGACGATCCGGTCGAGGTACGGCTTCGCGGCCTCCAGCGTCTCCATCGCCGACTCGGCGGACTGGTCGCGCAGGAAGCACATGATCAGCTTGGTGGTGACCCCGTGCCGCTCCTGGCTGCGCGCGAGCGCCCGCGACAGGCCCTCCACGACGGTCCCCAGCGCCACGCCGCGGGCCGTGTGGGCCTGCGGGTCGAAGAAGATCTCCGCGTGCCGCACGCCCTGCGCGGCGGCGCGGGCGAGATAGGCGTCGGCCAGCGCCTCGAAGTCGTCCTCGGTGATGAGGACGGCCATCAGCGCGTAGTACAGGTCGAGGAAGGACTGGAGGTCGGCGAAGAGGTACGCCGTGCGCAGCGCCTCGGTGTCGGCGTACGGCAGGGTGATGCCGTTGCGGGCGGCGAGCTCGAAGGCCAGCTCGGGTTCGAGGGTGCCTTCGATGTGCAGGTGGAGCTCGGCCTTGGGGATCAGGGCGTGCGACCCGAGGGGCGCGAGTGGTGCGTGGGACATCCCTTCATCGTACGGCGCCCTGGTCAGCGGCGTTTGGGGACGGTGACGCGGTCCAGGTCTCGGGCGACCGTCAGCTCCCCCTCGAACCCGGCGGCCCGCGCCTGCCGGGCGAACTCCTCGGGATCGGTGTAGCGCTGGCTGAAGTGGGTGAGCACGAGGTGCCGCACACCGGCGTCCCGGGCGACGGCTGCGGCCTGCCCGGCGGTGAGGTGCCCGTGGTCGGCGGCGAGTTGCGCGTCCTCGTCCAGGAACGTCGACTCGATGACGAGCAGGTCGCAGCCCTCGGCGAGCGCGGTGACCCCCTCGCACAGCCGGGTGTCCATCACGAACGCGACGCGCTGCCCGCGCCGCGTCTCGCTGACGTCGGCGAGCGTGACGCCGCGCAGTTCGCCCGCCTTCTGGATCCGGCCGACGTCCGGCCCGGTGATGCCGTGCGCGGCGAGCCGCTCGGGCAGCATCCGCAGCCGGTCGGGCTCGACCAGGAGGTATCCGTACGACTCGACGGGGTGGGACAGGCGGCGCGCCTCCAGGCGGTAGCCGGGCGTCTCGGCGAGCACCGCGGCCTCGCCGCTCACCGGTTCCTCGGTGATCCCGACGGTCTCGCGGTACGCGGTCGAGTACCGCAGCCGGTCGAAGAACCGCTGCCCGGAGGCCGGGTAGTGGGCGGTGACCGGGTGCGGGACGCGGTCGAGGTTGATCCGCTGGATGACACCCGCGAGGCCGAGGCTGTGGTCGCCGTGGAAGTGCGTGACGCAGATCCGGTGCAGGTCGTGCGCGGCGACGCCGGCCCGCAGCATCTGCCGCTGCGTTCCCTCGCCCGGGTCGAAGAGGATGCCCTCGCCGTCCCAGCGCAGCAGATAGCCGTTGTGGTTGCGGTGCCGCGTGGGCACCTGGCTGGCGGTGCCGAGGACGACGAATTCCCGTACGGACATCAGCGGTCGGCCGTGCTTATCCGGGGGGCCACTGCAGGCCGCGGCCACCGAGGACGTGGGCGTGCGCGTGGAAGACGGTCTGGCCGGCGCCGCTGCCCGTGTTGAACACGAGCCGGTAGCTGTCCAGCTTCTCCTCCTTGGCGACCTCGCCGGCCTCGCGCAGCACGTCGGCGGCGATGGCCGGTTCCGCGGCGGCCAGGGAGGCGGCGTCGGGGTGGTGGACGCGCGGGATCACCAGGACGTGGGTGGGGGCCTGGGGGTTGATGTCCCGGAACGCGACCGTGGTCTCCGTCTCGCGGACGAGCGTGGCGGGGACGTCTCCCGCGACGATCTTGCAGAACAGGCAGTCCGCCTGGGGGTCGCCGGGCATGTTCTGGTCTCCTTTGCGAGGGGGTCGCGGCCTGGCCGCATGGTATCGATCACGGGGGTGGGGGACGGCATCGGTGTCGGGTGCGGCCCGGTGGGGGCTGGCCGCGCAGTTCCCCGCGCCCCTGGGCTGTTCTTCGTCCGCGGGCCGGTGGCCGCTTCTCGCGCAGTTCCCCGCGCCCCTGAAGCGAGCTCCGCTCGCCCAGGGGCTGCCAGGGGGGAGGCTGCGCGACCGGCCACGACGAGAGGGTCAGCCGGCGGACGGGTCCGGCAACTCCGGTGCCGACTTGGCCGGGGTTCGGGAAAGCGCGGCCAGCGCCAGACGGACCGCCTCATCGAGCTGCGGGTCACGCCCGGCGGCAGCGTCATGCGGGGCGACGACCACCTCGACATCCGGATCCACCCCGTGATTCTCCAGCCCCCACCCGTACCCCTCCATCCAGGTCGCGTACTTGGGCTGCGTCACGAGCGTCCCGTCCACCAGCCGGTACCGGCTGTCGATCCCGATGACGCCGCCCCATGTCCGGGTCCCCACGACGGTGCCGATCCCGAGCGCCTTGATCGCCGCGTTGACGATGTCCCCGTCCGACCCGGAGAACTCGTTGGCGACGGCGACGACCGGCCCCCGGGGCGCGTCCATCGGGTACGTGAAGGGACGGCTGCCGCGCGGCACGTCCCAGCCGATGACCCGGCGCGCGAGCTTCTCCACCACGAGCTGCGAGGTGTGCCCGCCCCGGTTCTCCCGGACGTCGACGACCAGCCCCTCCCGGGCCACCTCCACGCTCAGGTCGCGATGGATCTGCGCCCAGCCCGGCGCCTGCATGTCCGGGACGTGGAGGTAGCCGAGCCGGCCGCCGGAGAGCCGGTGGACGTAGGCCCGCCGGTCGGCCACCCACGCGTGATAGCGCAGCGGCTCCTCGTTCTCCAGCGGCACGACGACGACATGGCGGGCGTCGCCGCCGCCGGCCGGCGAGACGGTCAGCTCGACCGGCTTGTCGGCGGTGCCGACGAGCAGCGGGCCGGGCCCGGTGACGGGGTCGACGGGCATCCCGCCGACGGCGACGATCGCGTCCCCGGCGCGCACGGCGACCCCGGGCGCGGCGAGCGGGGACCGGGCGCGCGGGTCGGAGGTCTCCGAGGGCAGCACCCGGTCGACGCGCCAGCTGCCGTCCTCGTGGCGGGAGACGTCGGCGCCGAGCAGCCCCTGGCGGCGCCGGGCGGTGCCGCCCCGGCCGCCCGGCGCGACGTAGGCGTGCGAGGTGCCCAGCTCGCCGTGCACCTCCCAGAGCAGGTCGACGAGGTCGTCGTGGGTGGCGACCCGGTCGAGGACGGGCCGGTAGCGGGCGAGGACGCCGTCCCAGTCGACGCCGTTCATGTCGGCGCGCCAGAAGTTGTCCCGCATCAGGCGGCCGGTCTCCTCGTACATCTGCCGCCACTCGGCGACCGGGTCGACGCGCTGGGAGATCCGGGCGAGGTCGACGGTGATGTTCGTGTCGCTGGAGTCGTCGTGCGCGGGCCGCCGGTCGCTGGGGACGACCTTCAGCACCTCGCCGGTCCACAGCAGGACCCGCTTGCCGTCGCCGGTGACCTCGAAGTGGTCGGCGTCCGAGCCGATCTCCTCGATGCGCTGCTGGAGCAGGTCGTAGCGCTCCAGGCGGGTCTTCGGCTCGGCGTCGCCGAGGGCGGCCCGCGCGTCGCCGAGGACGCCGTGGACCGGGTGCCGCAGCCACAGCACGCCGTCCTTGGCGGCGCGCAGCGTCGAGTAGCGGGCGGCCTCGACGGGGAACGGCACGATCCGGTCGGCGAGCCCTTCGAGATCGACGCGGGTGGCCGGGGCGCCCTCGCTCTCCGGGGTCTCGGAGCCGGGGCCGTCCGGCGCGTCGAAGGGACGCCCGTGCCGCTGCGGCCCGAACGGCGACGGGGTGGTCGCCGCCAGCGTGATCAGATGCGGCCGCGAGCCGCCGACGAACGCGAGGTCGAAGGAGTGCTCGTCGTAGAGCGGGTCGAAGGAGCGCGCCGACAGGAACACCAGGTGCTTGCCGTCGAGCGTGAACGCGGGCGCGTAGTCCCGGAAGCGGAGCGGGGTGGCCTCGCTCACGGACAGGTCCGCCGCGTTGGCCAGCTTGAGCCGGCGCAGGTCGTGCGGGCCCGGGTGCGACCAGGCGAGCCAGGCCGAGTCGGGCGAGAAGGTGAGGCCGGTGGCGTGGCCGTCCTCGCTGCGGTCCACCTCGCGGACGTCGCCGCTGTCCCGCTCGACGAGGAGGACCCGGCCGTCGTGCGCGGCGACGGCGACCCGCCCGCCGTCCGGGGCGACGGTCAGCCCGAGGACCCGGCCGAGCCGGCCCGCGCCCAGCCGGCGCGGGGTGGCGCCGGGTGCGGTGCCGGTGGCGGGCGCGAACTCCAGGGCGTCGTCGCCCTCGGCGTCCGTCACCCACACCACGTGCTCCTCGCCTGCGACGCGGAAGGTGTGCGGGAGCCGGGTCCGGACGCCGGGTTCGGCGGCCAGCGCGCGGGCCGGGCCGTTGCGGTGGGTGATCCAGTGGACGGCGCCGCGCACCGAGACGGCGCTGCCGCGCCCGGTGTGGTCGGGCGAGGCGGCGCCGAACCAGCGGGCGGCGTCCACCGCGCGCGGCCGCAGGTCGGTGCGCTGCCCGCCGAGCCGGATGTCGAGCCGACGCGGCGCCGCGTCGGCGGCGAGCAGGTCGTCGACGACCCACAGTTCACCGGCACTGGAGTAGACGACCCGGGTGCCGTCGGTCGCGGCGTGCCGGGCGTAGAACCCGGTGCCGGAGCCGACCGGGGTGTGGCGGCGCAGGTCTGACCCGTCGGCCGCCGAGGAGTACAGGGCGCCGACGCCCTCGTGGTCGGAGAGGAAGGCGACCCGCTCGCCGACCCACATCGGGTCCTCGATGTTGCCGTCGAGGTCGGCGTGCAGCCGCACGAACTCCCCCGCGCCTTCGGCCGCCCGGTCGATCCACAGCTTGCCCGCGGTGCCGCCCCGGTACCGCTTCCACCAGGCGGCCTCCCGGCCCATCGGCACGGAGAGCAGCACCACTTGGGAGCCGGGGCCGTGGGCGACCCCGCCGACCGGCCCGTACGGCAGCGTCTCGGCGGGCCCGCCGTCCAGCGGGACCGCCCGCGCCCAGCTGCGGCGCAGCGACGCCTGCCCGTACGTGCTGAGGGCGAGGACCCGGCCGTCTGGCGTCCAGCCGCGCACGGACGTGGTCCAGCTGCCCCAGTACGTCAGGCGCCGGGCCGGTCCGCCGTCGAGCGGCGCGACCTGCACCTCGGGGGCGCCGTCACGGCGCGAGGTCCAGGCGACGGTGGTGCCGTCGGGCGAGGTCCGGGGGTGGCCGACCGGCACGTTGTCGGCGCTGATCCGCCAGGCGCGGCCGCCGTCGAGCGGTGCGGCCCACACGTCGTCCTCGGCGGTGAAGACCACCAACTCGCCGTGCGGATGCGGAAATCGGAGATAGGCAGAGGCGGCAGGGTTCGTCACTCCGCCAGCCTAAATTTGCCGTGTGTCCCGCGTCCGCGGTTTGGGGATCACCGGGCGTTCACTTGTACCGGTGCTCAGGGCGTTCACTTGTCCTCGTCGTCCGCGGGGGTGGTGCAGGTCGACTCGGGCTGCTGCGGCACGGTGACGGTCTCGGTCACCGTGCGGGTCTCCCCCGGCTCCGGCCGGTCCGACTCCCAGGTGTCCGAGGGTTCCGGCTTCCATGTGTCGGACGGTTCGGGCTTCCACGAGTCCGACGGTTCCGGTTCGTCGGACGGCTTCCACGTATCCGAATCCTGCGGTGGCGTCGTGTCCGGCGCCTCGCAGTTCCCGAGCACGCCGACATGGAACCAGAGCTTCCCCTCGACCTTCGCCGTGAACGAGCCCCGCACGCACTTGCCGGAGACCACCGCGTAGGCGTGCCCGGTGAGCGTGATGTTCCTGCCGTCCGTCGTCTTCCCCCGGCAGTCGACGTACACGTCCCGCGACGTCGACCCGCTGCCCGAGGTGCGGTCGACGTAGGCGGCGCTGCAACTGAGCCACCGCACATGGGCGTTCTGCCGGTTCAGCTCGGCGGTGCCCTGCTGGTCGGTGGTGGCGGCGACGGTCGACGGGTTCAGGTCCTCCCCGTCGGTCGGCTGGCACGCCACGGCCCCCAGCCCGGCGACGACCACGCACGCGGCAGCCGCCGCGGCACGCCTCCCGCGCATCCGGAGCAAACGGTCATGGATACCCCTTAATGCCCCCATGACCGGAAGGATGCCACTCCGGGTCCCCGGACGATAGGGCAGTTGCGGCCACCGCCGGGGGCCCGGCCCACGGGGTGCCGCGGGGCCGCGCGCACTGACGCGGTTCTACGAGGTTTTCCCCGGGATCCCGCAGGTGGGCGCCGCGGATCCAACCGGTCGGCGGCGGGAACCCGCCGCCGAATCCGGCGATCCCGGCACGGACGGCGCCCAGGTCGTCCGCCCGCGGCGCCACGGGCGACGGGTGGCCGGTCACCGCCTGCCCCGCCCCGCCGGGGACGCGCCCGGCCTTGGAACGTGCTTCCCGGAAGTCGGCCGGTCAGCCCCAGCGGCCGGTGCGGCCGAGGAGCAGCGCCACCGCCGCGGTCCCGGCCGTCGAGGTCCGCAGCACGCTGCGCCCGAGCCGGCAGGTCCGCGCCCCGGCCTCCTCGAACACCGCCAACTCCTCGGGGGAGACGCCCCCTTCGGGTCCGACGACGAGCACGATCTCGCCGCCCGCGGGGAGTTCCGCGGAGGCCAGCGCGGCGCTCTCGTGGTCCCGGTCCTCGTGCAGCACCACCGCGAGATCGGCCCCGGCGAGCAGCGCGGCGACCTCCTTCGTGGACGCCGCCTCGGCGACCTCGGGGAACCGCACCCGGCGCGACTGCTTGCCGGCCTCGCGGGCGGTGGCCCGCCACTTGCCGAGCGCCTTGAGCCCGCGCTCGCCGCGCCACTGGGTGATGCAGCGCGACGCCGCCCACGGCACGATCGCGTCGACGCCGGTCTCGGTCATGGTCTCCACGGCGAGTTCGCCCCGGTCGCCCTTGGGGAGGGCCTGGACGACGGTGATCCGGGGCCGCTCCTCGGGCTCGGTGCGCACCGGCCCGGCCTCGACGAGCAGCCGGTCCTTGCCCTCGCTGCCCGTGACGACGCCCTCGCACCACGCGCCGAGGCCGTCGGTGAGCACCACCTGCTCCCCGGCCCGCAGCCGCTTCACGGAGACGGCGTGCCGCCCCTCAGGGCCGTCGAGGACGTACGTACGGCCGTCGGGGACGGGCCCCTCGACCACGAACACCGGCGCCGTCACGCGGCACCCCGCTGCCCCAACGCACCCTGCGCCTCGGCCAGTTCGGCGGCCAGCACCTCCACGAGCTGTCCGGCGGGCAGTTCCCGGGCGAGCCGGTGCCCCTGCCCCGCCCAGAGCGCCATGGCCTGCGGGTCACCGGCCTTGGCGGCAGCCTTGCGGATCGGCGACGTCATGTGGTGCACCTCGGGGTAGGCGGCGGGCGCGTACGGGCCGTGCTCGCGCAGGAACCGGTTGACGAGGCCGCGCGCGGGCCGCCCGGAGAACGCCCGGGTCAGCTCGGTGCGCGTGAACAGCGGATCGGTCATGGCCCGCTTGTGCAGATCGGGCGCCCCGGACTCGGGGGTGACCAGGAACGCGGTGCCGAGCTGTGCCAGGTCGGCACCGGCCGCGAGCACGGCCGCGATCTGCGCGCCGCGCATGATCCCGCCGGCCGCGACGACCGGCAGCCGCACGGCCTCGCGCACCTGGGCGATCAGGGCGAGCAGTCCGACCCCGCTGCCGTCGGTCTCCGGGCAGTCGCGGTGGGTGCCCTGGTGGCCGCCCGCCTCGATGCCCTGCACGCAGACGGCGTCGGCGCCGACGGCCTCCGCGGCCTTCGCCTCGGCGGCCGTCGTCACGGTGACCACGGTGAGGGTGCCGACCCGGCGCAGCGCGTCGACGACCTCGGTGGTGGGGCAGCCGAAGGTGAAGGAGACCAGCGGCACCGGGTCGTCGACGAGGATGGCCAGCTTGGCGTCGTAGCCGTCGTCGCGCCCGCTGTCGGGGTCGCCGAGCGGCGTCTGGTACCAGGTGGCCTCGCCGGCGAGCTGGTTGCGGTACACCTCGACCGCGGCGGGGTCGGCGTACTCGGGCTGCGGCATGAACAGATTGACGCCGAAGGGCCGCCCGGTGAGCGCCCGCACCTGCTGGATCTCCTGGTACATCCCGTCGGCGGTTTTGTACCCGGCGGCGAGGAAACCGAGCCCGCCCGCTTCGGACACGGCGGCCACCAACTCGGGCCGAGACGCACCGCCCGCCATGGGGGCCTGCACGATCGGGCAGTGACAGAGATCAGCCAGCACGGAGGAGGACATACCGGCATCGTGCCACGTCCGGCCAACACCACCGAATCGCAGCCAGGAGCGCCCCGAAGGGGCGCGGGGAACTGCGCGAGAAGCCACGGACAACCCGCACCCGGCAGAGACGGGCAGCCCCACCCCCGAACCCGCGAAAAGGGGCCCGGGGACAATCCCCAGGCCCCTCGAATTCACCAGGTCACCGCCCGTTGAACGCGTCCTTCAGCCGCGAGAAGAGCCCCTGCTGCCCAGGCTGAAACTGCCCGTTCACCCGCTCCTCACCCCGCAACTTGGCCAGCTCGCGCAGCAACCGCTCCTGCTCGGGATCGAGCTTCTGCGGCGTCGTCACCTCGACATGCACGATGAGGTCACCGCGCCCGCCCCCGCGCAGATGCGTGACACCGCGCCCGTGCAGCGGAACCGACTGCCCGGACTGCGTGCCCGGCCGGATGTCGATCTCCTCCAGCCCGTCGAGCGTCTCCAGCGGCACCTTCGTACCGAGAGCCGCCGCGGTCATCGGGATGGTGACCGTGCAGTGCAGGTCGTCGCCGCGCCGCTGGAAGACGGGGTGCGGCAGCTCGTGGATCTCGACGTACAGGTCACCGGCGGGACCACCGCCCGGCCCGACCTCGCCCTCACCGGCGAGCTGGATCCGCGTGCCGTTGTCCACACCGGCCGGGATCTTCACCGTCAGCGTCCGCCGCGACCGGATGCGGCCGTCACCGGCGCACTCCGGGCACGGGGTCGGCACGACGGTGCCGAAGCCCTGGCACTGCGGGCACGGCCGCGAGGTCATGACCTGACCGAGGAAGGACCGCGTCACCTGCGAGACCTCACCGCGGCCGCGGCACATGTCACAGGTCTGCGCGGAGGTCCCCGGCGCGGCACCCTCACCGCTACAGGTCGTACACACCACAGCGGTGTCGACCTGGATGTCCTTGGTGGTGCCGAAGGCCGCCTCGTCGAGCTCGACCTCCAGCCGGATCATGGCGTCCTGGCCACGGCGCGTACGGGACCGGGGCCCGCGCTGCGACGCCGTACCGAAGAACGCGTCCATGATGTCCGAGAAGTTCCCGAACCCGCCGGCGCCGAAGCCTCCCGCGCCGCCTCCGCCGGACTGCGACAGGGGGTCGCCCCCCAGGTCGTAGACCTGCTTCTTCTGCGGGTCGGAGAGCACCTCGTAGGCGGCGTTGATCTCCTTGAACCGCTCCTGGGTCTTCGGATCCGGATTCACGTCCGGGTGCAGCTCGCGGGCGAGCCTCCGAAAAGCCTTCTTGATCTCGTCCTGGGAAGCGTCGCGGCGCACGCCGAGTACGGCGTAGTAGTCCGTGGCCACTTACGACTCCGCCAGGATCTGTCCGACGTAACGTGCCACTGCGCGTACTGCTCCCATCGTTCCCGGGTAATCCATGCGTGTCGGTCCGACCACGCCGAGCTTGGCGACTGCCTCGCCGCCCGAACCGTAGCCGACCGACACCACGGACGTGGAGTTGAGTCCCTCGTGGGCGTTCTCGTGACCGATGCGTACGGCCATGCCCGAATCACCCACCTCACCAAGCAACTTGAGGAGCACGACCTGCTCCTCAAGGGCCTCGAGGACCGGCCTGATGGTGAGGGGAAAGTCATGTCCGAAGCGAGTGAGATTGGCGGTGCCGCCGATCATCAGCCGCTCCTCGGACTCCTCGACCAGCGTCTCCAGCAGAGTGGAGAGCACCGTCGCGACCGTACCGCGGTCCTCCGCTTCGAAGGCCTCCGGCAGATCCTGCACCAACTGCGGCACATCCGCGAAACGGCGGCTCGCGACCCGGCTGTTGAGCCGGGCCCGCAGGTCCGCCAGAGCCGTCTCGCCGAACGGCGCCGGACAGTCGATCATCCGCTGCTCGACCCGCCCGGTGTCCGTGATCAGTACGAGCATCAGACGGGCGGGCGCCAGCGACAGCAGTTCGACATGGCGCACCGTGGACCGGGTCAGCGAGGGGTACTGGACGATCGCCACCTGCCGCGTCAGCTGCGCGAGCAGCCGCACGGTACGCCCGACGACGTCGTCCAGGTCGACGGCGCCCTCCAGGAAGTTCTGGACGGCCCGCCGCTCCGGAGCGGTCATCGGCTTCACGCTGGTCAGCTTGTCGACGAAGAGGCGGTACCCCTTGTCGGTGGGGATGCGCCCGGCACTGGTGTGCGGCTGGGCGATGTACCCCTCGTCCTCCAGGGCGGCCATGTCGTTGCGCACGGTCGCCGGGGAGACGCCGAGCCGGTGCCGCTCGGTGAGCGCCTTGGAACCGACCGGCTCCTCGGTGCCCACGTAGTCCTGGACGATGGCGCGCAGCACTTCGAGCCTGCGTTCACTGAGCATCGGCGCACACCTCCAGCTTCGGCCTGAGCGATCTTCGAAGATCTTTGGCGATCTGTCCTGTCTGGCACTCGCTACGGGTGAGTGCCAGGAGTCCCCGGCTCAGTGTACGGCCGACGGGTACGGGCCCGGCAAGGCCGCTAGCGTCGACGTATGGAAGGTCATGCCGAAGTCAGGACGGTCGTCGACTGGAAGGCCGTGGGCTGGGAGGAGCTGACGCCCGGTGCCGGGCGGATCCGGCTGCCCGGCTGGGACGCCACGGCCGGGCTCGTCGTGGGCGCCGGCGCCGCCCTGCTGATCGACACCGGATCCTCACTGCGTGAAGGCGCCCGGCTGCGCGCGGACGTCCGGCGGCTGCTCGGAGCACACGCACGGGTGACGCACATCGTGCTCACCCATCCGCATTTCGACCACGTGCTCGGCACGGCGGCTTTCGCGGGGGTGGAGACCTACGGCGCGGTGGGCATCGACACAGTCCTCACGCGGGGCCGCGACGCCCTGTACGAGGACGCCGTGCGGCACGGGCTGCCCCCGGACGAGGCGGCCGGGGCGACGGACGTCCTGGTCGTCCCGCGGCACCGGGTCAGCGGCGAGTGGACGCTCGATCTGGGCGAAGGGCTCCAGGTGCTGATCGCGAACCTCGGCCCCGCCCACACCGCCCACGACCTGGTGGTCCTGGTCCCGGGGAACCCCGTGACCGTCTTCTGCGGCGATCTGGTCGAGGAGTCCGGCGAACCGCAGGCGGGCCCCGACGCGGCACCCGGTCACTGGCCGGCGGCGCTCGACCGGCTGCTCGCGCTCGGCGGCGAGGACGCGCTGTACGTTCCCGGGCACGGTTCGGTGGTGAATGCGGCGTTCGTCCGGGCGCAGCGCGCCACTCTGCTGGCGCGTTCCGGCGTGTCGTGACACGGACCCGCGTGTTCCTCATATCGTCGGCCGAATGCGCCAGTACTCACCTGACCTGACCCCTCCCTGGAAGCGGAACAAGCCGGTTCCGGAGGTGCCCGCCGAGCCGGATCTGGTCGTCGAGGAGGTCCGCACCGGCTTCTGCGGGGCGGTGGTCCGCGTCGAGAAGACGGCGCAGGGGCCGACGGTGACGCTGGAGGACCGCTTCGGCAAGCACCGGGTCTTCCCGATGGAGCCGCGCGGATTCCTGCTGGAGGGCAAGCCCGTCACGCTGGTCCGTCCGTCGGCGGCGTCCGCCGGGCCCGCGCGTCCGGCCCGTACGGCGTCGGGCTCGATGGCGGTCCCCGGCGCCCGCGCCCGGGTGGCCCGGGCCGGCCGGATCTACGTCGAGGGCAAGCACGACGCCGAGCTCATCGAACGGGTGTGGGGCGACGACCTGCGCATCGAGGGCGTGGCGGTGGAGTTCCTGGAGGGCGTGGACGACCTCCCGGCGATCGTCGCCGACTTCGCGCCCGGCCCCGACGCGCGCCTCGGCGTCCTGGTCGACCATCTGGTCCCCGGCACCAAGGAGTGGAAGATCTCCCGGTCGGTGACGAGCGAGCACGCCCTGGTGGTCGGCCACCCGTACATCGACATCTGGGAGGCGGTGAAGCCGTCCTCGGTCGGCATCGACGCCTGGCCCCGCGTCCCGCACGGCCAGGACTGGAAGACGGGCGTCTGCCGGGCCCTGGGCTGGCGCGTGGCGAACACCGGCGAGGCCTGGCAGCACATCCTGTCCCGGGTCACGTCCTACAAGGACCTGGAACCGGAACTCCTGGGCCGAGTGGAAGAACTGATCGACTTCGTCACGGGCTGAGGAGCGCCCCCCCCAGGGGCGCGGGGAACTGCGCGAGCAACCACGACACACCCGCACCCACCCGCCGACGGAAACCCCCACAGGGGCGCGGGGAACTGCGCGACCAGCCACGACGAGAGCCGCACCCGCCCACCGGCCGAACCCCCACGGCGAGCTAATCGACCAGATCCCGCACCACGGCATCGGCCAGCAATCGCCCCCGCAGCGTCAGCACGGCCCGCCCGCCGTCGAACGGCACGCTCTCCAGCAGCCCGTCCGCGACAGCCTTCCGCGCGGCGGCCAGCCCGGCGGGCTTCAGCAGCGACACCGGGCACCCGTCGAGCAGCCGCAGCTCCAGCAGGATCCGCTCGACCCGCCGGTCCTCGTCGGCCAGCACCTCCCGCCCGGCCCCCGGCGATCTCCCCTCGGCGAGCGCGGCGGCATAGGCCCCGGGATGCTTGACGTTCCACCAGCGCACCCCGCCCACGTGCGAGTGGGCGCCCGGCCCGGCGCCCCACCAGTCGGCCCCGCGCCAGTACAGCTCGTTGTGCAGGCACCGCCCGGCCTCGGACGTCGCCCAGTTCGACACCTCGTACCAGTCGAACCCGGCCCCCGCAAGGACCTCGTCGGCGATCAGGTACCGGTCCGCGTGGACGTCGTCGTCGGTCATCGGCACCTCCCCGCGCCGGATCCGCCGGGCGAGCTGGGTGCCATCCTCGACGATCAGCGCGTACGCCGAGACGTGGTCGGGGCCGGCCCCGATGGCCGCGTCCAGCGAGGCTCGCCAGTCCTCGTCGGTCTCCCCCGGCGTGCCGTAGATCAGGTCCAGGTTCACGTGCTCGAACCCGGCGGCCCGCGCCTCCGCGACACACGCCTCGGGCCGGCCGGGCGTGTGCGTGCGGTCGAGGACCTTCAGCACGTGCTGCCGCGCGCTCTGCATCCCGAACGAGATCCGGTTGAACCCCCCGGCCCGCAGCTCGGCCAGATACGCCGGGTCGACCGACTCGGGGTTCGCCTCGGTCGTCACCTCGGCGTCGTCGGCGAGCCCGAACTCGTCGCGGATCGCGCCCAGCATCCGTACGAGGTCGGAGGCGGCGAGCAGCGTCGGCGTACCGCCCCCGACGAACACGGTCCGCACGGGCCGCCGGTCGTCGCCGAGCACCTTCCGGGCGAGCCGGACCTCCTCCACCACGAGGTCCGCGTAGTTGTCCCGGGAGGCGAGGACGCCGCCGGTGCCGCGCAGCTCGGTCGCCGTGTACGTGTTGAAGTCGCAGTAGCCGCAGCGGGTGGCGCAGTACGGGACGTGCAGATAGAAGCCGAGCGGGCGGGAGGCCGCGTCGGCGAGGGCGGAGGCGGGCAGGGATCCGTCGGCGGGGACGGGCTCGCCGTCGGGAAGTGCGGAAGGCATACGTCCATTGTCCTGCACCGCCCGGCACCGTCTTTCCAGCCCCGCTACTCGGCTTGCAGCACCAGCAGGGCCAGGTCGTCGTCCGGTGGGGCGTCGGCGAAGGCGTGGACCAGGCGTCTGATGCGCTCGGCGAGGAGCGGGGCCGACAGGCCCGCGCATCCGGCGAGGGCCTGGGCCAGCCCGTCGCCATCGTCGAACTGGAGGGCCCCGCGACGCCGCTCGGTCACCCCGTCGGTGACGCACAGCAGGGTGTCCCCGGCGGACAGCTCGAAGGTCTCGCTGGTGTAGTCGGGGTCGTCGACGACCCCGAGCAGCACCTGGGGGCCGGCCGCGGGGACAACCTCGCCGCCGGGCCGCATCAGCAGCGGCAGCGGATGCCCGGCGGAGGCGATGGTGCAGCTCATCCCGGCGGCGGTGGGCGTCAGCTCGCCGTAGAGCAGGGACAGGAAGCGGGAGGTGGAGCCCTCCTGCGGCACCCCCTGGCCGCCGACTGCGGCGAGCGCGCGACCGGCGGTGTCGGCGGCCTCGGTGGCGTCGTCGAGCAGCAGCCGGTTGAGCCGGTCCAGGACCTGGTGGGCCGAGTACCCCTCGCGGGCGAGCAGCCGCAGCCAGGGCCGGGCCAGCCCGATCATCACGGCCGCCTCGGGCCCCTTGCCCTGGACGTCGCCGAGCGCGAAGCACCAGCGTCCGTCACCGGCCGGGAAGACGTCGTAGAAGTCGCCGCCGGGGCCGCCCCGCTCCTTCGGCTCGTACACGAGGGCGCTCCTGAGGCCAGGGATCTCGGCGATGGCGGTGGGCAGCAGGCCGCGCTGGAGGATCCGGCTGATGGTGGCCTGCCGGGTGAAGCGGCGGGCCGCGCTGACGGCGAGCGCGACGCGGCGGCTGAAGTCCTCGACGAGGCCGGTGACCTCGTCGGGGAAGGTCTGGAGTCCGGCCCGGCCGATGAGCAGGATGCCGAGGGTGCGGCCGCCCGCCGAGAGCCGGTAGGCGAGCGCGGCGCCCGCGTCGTCGGGGGCGGTCTCGAACGGGCAGGGCACCGGCACGGCGGCGGTGCGCACGGCGTCCGGCAGCCGGGGCGGTTCCTTCTCCAGGATCCGGCGCAGGTCCTCCAGGCGGTTCTCGTGGGTGTGCCAGACGCGGGCGAGCCGCGGCGCGTGCAGGGGGTCGGCGCCGCGCGCGTCGTGGTCGGCGATGCCCGGCAGGCCGCGCCCCTCCTCGTCGTAGAGCCAGATCGCGCACCAGTCGGCGAGCCGTGGCACGAGGAGCTGGCCGACGAGCGCGGCGACCATGTCCTCGTCGAGCTGCCCGGCGAGGAGGTCGGAGGCCTCGGCGAGGAAGGAGAGCGCGCCGCGGTTGATCCAGTCGCGGTCCTGCGGGTCGCGGCGGGACACGGGCGCCAGGATCTCCGCGGCGCGCAGCCCGCGCTGGAGGGCGCGCGCGGACGACGCGTCCGGGCCCTGCGGTGCCGGGGCCTGCTGTCCGGACGCCTGCTGTTCCAGGAGGACGGGCGCGGAGGTCTCCGTGCCGTCGGTGGGCAGGCGGGCCCACACCGTCTTGGTGCTCGCGCGGTAGGTGATCCCCCACGACTCGGCGAGACCGGCGACGAGCTGGACGCCGCGGCCGTACTCGGGGGTCTCCGGCGAGCGCGGTCCGCGGTCGGTGCGCACGGCGCGGGACGGGTGGTGGTCGGTGACCTCGACGACGAGCCCCGCGGGGGTGCCGTCCGGCGCGACGGGCTCCATCCTGCACAGCAGTTCGACGCTGGTGCCCGCGTGCACCACGGCGTTCGTGACGAGTTCGCTCAGGACGACGACGGCGTCGTCGACCAGCCGGTCACTGAGGGTGGCGGCCACGGGCAGGGCCAGTTCGGTCCAGTCGGCGAAGGCGGCACGGACGAAACGGCGGGCGGCAGCGGGTGCCAGTGGGTTCCCGGGCAGCGACGTCCGCACCACGGCCGGTGCTGCGTCCGACCCGACGTTCGCCAGGTCGGGGCCACTGACGGTGGTCTCCCGCTGAAGTGGAATGGGCCCCACGGTTCGGCTCCTGAGCAGTTCGGGCATTTACGCCTCAGGCGACAGCAACAGAGTGACAGACTGACCATGGCCATAAGCGCCGAGTCACCGAAGTGGGCCGCTATGAGTGAGAACAGTGCTATGCGTGTGGACCCCAGCGGGCTCGAGAGCGACATGCTCCGCGCCTCCGATCTGCGCCCGCTGCTGGCAGCCATCACCTCCGCGCGGGACGGGAACTTCGTCCACGTCCAGGAGCCCGGGGAGGGCCTGGTCGGCGAGCTGGGGGCGGTGTTCAACCAACTGGTCGACCGCAGCGCCCACTTCAGCTCCGAGCTGACCCGGGTGCGCCGGGAGATCGTCCGGCACGGGCGGCTCGACGAGCGGATGGAGACGAGCCCCGGGTACGGCGCGTGGGCGACCCGCGTCCACGACGTGAACACCGTCATCGGGGCTCTGGTGGCCCCGGCGGCCAATGCCACCCGGGTGCTGGACGCGGTCGCGGGCGGCGATCTGACGCAGCGGGTCGACCTGCACGACGGCACCCGTCAGTTACGCGGGGACCTGCGCAGCCTGGGCCGCGCGGTCAACAAGATGGTGGATCAGCTCTCCCTGTTCACCGGTGAGGTGACCCGGGTCGCCCGTGAGGTCGGCACCGAGGGCCGGCTCGGCGGGCGCGCCAAGGCCCAGGGGCTGAGCGGCAGCTGGCGTGACGTGACCGAGGCCGTGAACACGATGGCGTCGCGGCTGACGGCCCAGGTGCGGGACATCGCGCTGGTGACGACGGCGGTGGCCCGCGGCGACCTGACCCGTACGGTCACCATCGAGGCGACGGGCGAACTGCTCGAACTGAAGCTGACCGTGAACACGATGGTCGACCAGCTCTCCGCGTTCGCCGACGAGGTCACCCGCGTGGCCCGTGAGGTCGGCACCGAGGGCCAGCTCGGTGGCCGCGCCCAGGTCCGCGGCGTCTCCGGCGTCTGGAAGGACCTCACCGACAACGTCAACTTCATGGCGTCGAACCTCACCTCGCAGGTCCGCAACATCGCGCAGGTCACCACGGCGGTGGCCAACGGCGACCTGAGCCAGAAGATCACGGTCGACGCGAAGGGCGAGATCCTCGAACTCAAGTCGACGATCAACACGATGGTCGACCAGCTCTCCGCCTTCGCCGACGAGGTCACCCGCGTGGCCCGCGAGGTCGGCACCGAGGGCCAGCTCGGCGGCCGCGCCCAGGTCCGCGGCGTCTCCGGCGTCTGGAAGGACCTCACCGACAACGTCAACTTCATGGCGGACAACCTGACCTCCCAGGTCCGCAACATCGCGCTCGTCTCGACGGCGGTGGCCCAGGGCGACCTCGGCAAGAAGATCACCGTCGAGGCGAAGGGCGAGATCCTCGAACTCAAGTCGACGATCAACACGATGGTCGACCAGCTCTCCGCCTTCGCCGACGAGGTCACCCGCGTGGCCCGCGAGGTGGGCACGGAGGGGAACCTGGGCGGTCAGGCCCAGGTGCGGGGCGTATCGGGGGTCTGGAAGGACCTCACGGACAACGTCAACTTCATGGCGTCGAACCTCACCTCCCAGGTCCGCAACATCGCGCAGGTCACCACGGCCGTCGCGCAGGGCGACCTGTCGAAGAAGATCTCGGTCGACGCGCGCGGCGAGATCCTGGAGCTGAAGGACACCGTCAACACGATGGTGGAGCAGCTGCGCGGCTTCGCCGACGAGGTGACCCGTGTGGCCCGCGAGGTCGGCACCGACGGCCGTCTCGGCGGGCGTGCAACCGTGCACGGCGTGTCGGGCGTCTGGAAGGACCTGACCGACAACGTCAACTACATGGCGGACAACCTGACTTCCCAAGTGCGCAACATCGCCCAGGTCGCCACGGCGGTGGCCCAGGGCGACCTGTCCAAGAAGATCGACGTCGACGCGCGCGGCGAGATCCTCGAACTGAAGACGACCATCAACACGATGGTCGACACGCTCTCGTCGTTCTCCTCCGAGGTCACGCGTGTGGCCCGTGAGGTGGGTTCCGAGGGCCAGCTCGGCGGTCAGGCGCGGGTGGAGGGCGTGTACGGCACCTGGAAGCGCCTGACGACGAACGTGAACGAGCTGGCGTCGAACCTGACGACCCAGGTCCGCGCCATCGCCGAGGTGGCCTCCGCGGTGACCTCCGGCGACATGTCCCGCTCCATCACGGTGGAGACGCAGGGCGAGGTCGCCGAGCTGAAGAACAACATCAACCTGATGGTCGCCAACCTGCGCGAGACGACCCGCGCGAAGGACTGGCTGGAGTCGAACCTGGCCCGCCTCGCGGCCCTGATGCAGGGCCACCGCGACCTGATGGAGGTCGCCGACCTGATCCTGCGCGAGCTGACACCGCTGGTGAACGCCCAGTACGGCGCGTTCTTCCTCGCGGAGCCCGACGAGGGCGACACCCCGATCCGCCCCGCGATCCCCACCAAGGGACTCGCCTACATCGCGGGGTACGCGTCGGCGGCGGCCTCGGTCGTCGACACCGGCGGCATGCCGGTGCACGGGCTGGTCCGCCAGGCGGCGCTGGAGAAGAAGCGCATCCTCGTCGAGGACGCCCCGCCGGACTACATCAAGATCAACAGCGGTCTGGGGGAAGCGGCCCCGGCCTCGGTCGTCATCATCCCGATCCTGTTCGAGGACAAGCTCCTCGGCGTGATCGAGCTGGCGTCGTTCTCCCGCTTCTCCGACGTCCACCTGGCGTTCTTCGACCAGTTCGTCAACACCATCGGCGTCGCGATCAACACCATCATCGCCAACTCCCGCACGGAGTCGCTGCTCGGCGAGTCGCAGCGCCTGGCGACGCAGTTGCAGGAACGTTCGAACGAGCTCCAGCGTCAGCAGGCCGAGTTGCAGCGCTCCAACGCCGAGCTGGAGGAGAAGGCGGCCCTGCTGGCGACCTCGTCCCAGTACAAGTCGGAGTTCCTGGCGAACATGTCGCACGAGCTGCGTACGCCGCTGAACTCGCTGCTCATCCTGGCCCGGCTGCTCTCCGACAACCCGGACGGCCATCTCAACGACCAGGAGGTGCAGTTCGCGACGACGATCCACCGCTCGGGGTCCGATCTGCTCCAGCTCATCAACGACATCCTCGACCTGTCGAAGATCGAGGCCGGCCGGATGGACGTCCGCCCGAAGAAGCTGCCGCTCATCAAGCTCCTCGACTACGTCCACGCCACGTTCCGCCCGATCACCCTCGACCGCGGTCTCGCCTTCGAGGTGACGGTCGGCGAGGACGTGCCGCGGGAGATGTTCTCCGACGAGCAGCGCCTCCAGCAGATCCTGCGCAACTTGCTGTCGAACGCGATCAAGTTCACCGCGAACGGCAAGGTCGAACTGCGGGTCTCCCGGGTCAAGGACCCCGAGCACCAGTACGTGCGCGACAGCGACGACCTGATCGCGTTCGCCGTCTCCGACACCGGCATCGGGATCGCCCGCGACAAGCTCCCCGTCATCTTCGAGGCGTTCCAGCAGGCCGACGGCACCACGAACCGCAAGTACGGCGGCACCGGCCTCGGCCTGTCCATCAGCCGGGAGATCTCCGGGCTGCTCGGCGGCCGCATCATCGCCGAGAGCGAGCCGGGCCACGGCTCCACGTTCACGCTGTACGTGCCGGTGCGCCACCCGAGCCACGAGCCGCACGAGCCGGTCGCGGAGCCGGGCCAGGCCGCCCCGCACGCGGGCCAGCGGCCGCCGCTCGTGCCGGAGCAGCAGACCATGGCCCCGGACTCGTACCCGCCGCACGAGCAGGAGGACAACTGGCCCACGCCGACCAAGCTGGAGCAGTGGCAGTCGGGCCGCGCGGGGCAGGTGCTCGCCGGGCGCCGGGTCCTGATCGTCGACGACGACATCCGCAACGTGTTCGCGCTGACCCACGTCCTGGGCCGGGTCGGCATGCCGGTGCTGTACGCGGAGAACGGCCGGGAGGGCATCGAGACCCTGGAGCTCAACCCGGACATCGAGCTGGTCCTGATGGACATCATGATGCCGGAGATGGACGGCTACGAGACCATCTCCGTGATCCGCGCGACGCCGCACTGGGCCGGGCTTCCCATCGTGGCGCTGACCGCGAAGGCGATGCCCGGCGACCGTGAGAAGTCGATCGCCAAGGGCGCCAACGACTACGTACCGAAACCGGTGGACGTCGACCAGCTGCTGACCGTCGTCTGCGATCTGCTGGACCCGGGAGACCCCGACGATCCCGACGCCCCCGACGACACCGCTGACGTGTCCGTCGGCTCGGGGACACCGCACGAGGGGGAGTCCGTGGCTCCGCCGACGAGTGAGCGAGGCACACCGTCACCATGACCATCTCAGGCGCCAGTTCGAGCGAGCGGGCCAGCATCCTCCTGGTCGACGACATGGAGGACAACCTGGTCGCGCTCGAAGCGGTCCTCGGATCGCTCAACGAGCCGCTGGTGCGGGCCCGTTCGGGCGAGGAAGCCATGAAGGCGCTGCTGCGGCACCGGTTCGCGGTCGTCCTTCTGGACATCCGGATGCCGGGCATGGACGGGTTCGAGACGGCGTCGAACATCAAGCGCCTGGATCAGACGAAGGACGTCCCGATCATCTTCCTCACCGGCACGGACGCGGACGCGGGCTACGCCTTCCGCGGCTACGCGACCGGGGCGGCCGACTATCTGACCAAGCCCTTCGACCCGTGGGTGCTGCGCGCCAAGGTCACCGTCTTCCTCGATCTGCACCGCAAGAACCAGCAGCTGGAGCGGCTGCTGGCGCGCGAGCAGGCGCAGCTCGACGCGCTGGCCGGCCGGATGTCCTCGATCGAGCGCCTGCTGGCCGAGCACCCGCAACCGGACGTCTCGGAGCTGCGCACCCGCGTCTCCCGGATGGAGGAAACGTTGCGCGCGCTGAGGCGCCCCTGATCCGGGGCGCCTCGGCGGCGTGCGTACGGGGCTCAGCCCTCGCGCGTACCGGCGTACATCTCGTCGAGCAGCCCCTTGTACTGCCGCTCGACGACCGGCCGCTTGAGCTTGAGGCTGGGCGTCAGCTCGCCGTGCTCGATGTCGAGGTCGCGCGGCAGGAGCTTGAACTTCTTGATGGTCTGCCAGCGCTGGAGCCCCTGGTTCAGCTCCGCGACATAGCCTTCGACGAGCCGGACGGTGGCGGGGGCGGCGACGACGTCCGCGTACGTCTTGCCCTCCAGGCCGTTCTCCTTCGCCCACTCCAGGATCGCGGGCTCGTCGAGCGCGATGAGGGCGGTGCAGAAGTTCCGGTCGGCGCCGTGCACCAGGATGTTGGACACGTAGGGGCAGACGGCCTTGAACTGGCCCTCGACCTCGGCGGGCGCGATGTACTTGCCGCCGGAGGTCTTGATCAGGTCCTTCTTGCGGTCGGTGATCCGCAGATAGCCGTCGACGGACAGCTCGCCGATGTCGCCGGTGTGGAACCAGCCGTCGCTCTCCAGGACCTCGGCGGTCTTGTCGGGCAGCCCGTGGTAGCCCTCCATGATGCCGGGGCCGCGCAGCAGGATCTCGCCGTCGTCGGCGATGCGCACCTCGGTGCCGGGCAGCGGCTTGCCGACGGTGCCGGTGCGGTAGGCCTCGCCGGGGTTGACGAAGGACGCGGCGGAGGACTCGGTCAGCCCGTAGCCCTCCAGGATGTGGACGCCCGCGCCGGCGAAGAAGTAGCCGATCTCGGGGGCCAGCGCGGCGGAGCCGGAGACGCAGGCCCGCAGCCGGCCGCCGAAGGCCTCGCGCAGCTTGCTGTAGACGAGGGCGTCGGCGACCTTGTGCTTGGAGGAGAGGGCGAACGGCACGGAGGCCACGCCGGTCCTGCGGAAGTTGTCCTGGCTGACCTTCGCGTACTCGCGGGCGACTCCGGCCGCCCACTGGAAGATCTTGTACTTGGCGGCGCCGCCGGCCCGCGCCTTGGCGGCGACCCCGTTGTAGACCTTCTCGAAGATGCGCGGCACGGCGGCCATGTAGGTGGGCTGCACGACCGGCAGGTTCTCGATGATCTTGTCGACGCGGCCGTCGACGGCCGTGACGTGCCCGACCTCGATCTGGCCGCTGGTGAGCACCTTGCCGAAGACGTGGGCGAGCGGCAGCCACAGGTACTGCACGTCGTCCTGGCCGACGAGCCCGGTGGAGGCGATGGCCTTCGCCATGTACGACCAGTTGTCGTGCGGGAGGCGGACGCCCTTGGGGCGGCCGGTGGTGCCGGAGGTGTAGATGAGGGTGGCGAGCTGGTCCTTGTCGATCGCGCCGACGCGCTCCTTCACCACCTCCGGGTTCTTCTCCAGGTAGGCGGCGCCGCGCGCCTCCAGGTCCTCCAGGGTAAGCAGCCAGCCGTCGGGGTCGGCGGCGTCCGGCTCGACACCGGTCGCGTCGATGACGACGACGTGGCGCAGCTCGGGCAGCTCGGCGCGGGACTCGCGGGCCTTGGCGAGCTGGGCCGCGTCCTCGGCGACGAGCACCTTCGACTCGGAGTCGGAGAGGATGAACGCCGACTCCTCGGCGTTGGTCTGCGGATAGACGGTGGTGGTCGCGGCGCCGGCGCACATGATGCCGAGGTCGGCGAGGATCCACTCGACCCGGGTCGAGGAGGCGAGCGCCACCCGCTCCTCGGCGTGCACGCCCAGCTCGACGAGGCCGGCGGCGATCGCGTAGACCCGCTGTGCGGCCTGCGCCCAGCTCAGCGACTTCCACTCGTCGGGGCCCGAACCGGCGGCCGCGGGCACCGGGTAGCGGTAGGCCTCGGCATCAGGTGTGGCGGCCACGCGCTCCAGGAAGAGAGACGCCACGGAAGGCGGTCGGTTCTCGATCAGGGTCTGTGTGTCGCTCACGACGTCCTCCGGGGCCCGCGGCTGTTGAAACGCGGCTTGTTTAACTGGCGAGTAACCATTGAGCAGTGATCAGGGTAAGGGCCACTGCCCCGGCGCGTAAGAGGCTCCGGCCTCCGACTTCCCAGGGAATCGCCCCTTCCGCCCCTGCCCACACAGTGCCCACACAAAAGCGGTGGGCCCGACACGCCTGTGCGTGCCGGGCCCACCGCCGCCGCCTTCCGGGACCGCTCCGGTGGCTACTTCTTGCTCTTGCCGCCGCCGTCGTCGCTGGAGAGCACCGCGATGAAGGCCTCCTGCGGAACCTCCACGGATCCGACCATCTTCATGCGCTTCTTGCCCTCCTTCTGCTTCTCGAGCAGCTTGCGCTTACGGGAGATGTCACCGCCGTAGCACTTGGCGAGGACGTCCTTGCGGATGGCGCGGATGGTCTCGCGGGCGATGACCCGGGAGCCGATGGCCGCCTGGATCGGCACCTCGAACGCCTGGCGCGGGATCAGCTCGCGCAGCTTGGCGACGAGCCGCACACCGTAAGCGTAGGCCTGGTCGCGGTGGGTGATCGCGGAGAAGGCGTCGACCTTGTCGCCGTGCAGCAGGATGTCGACCTTCACCAGGTTCGAGGTCTGCTCACCGGTGGGCTCGTAGTCGAGCGACGCGTAACCGCGGGTCTTGGACTTCAGCTGGTCGAAGAAGTCGAAGACGATCTCGGCGAGCGGCAGCGTGTAGCGGATCTCGACGCGGTCCTCGGAGAGGTAGTCCATGCCGAGCAGGGTGCCGCGCCGGGTCTGGCACAGCTCCATGATCGAGCCGATGAACTCGGACGGCGCGAGGATGGTGGCGCGCACGACCGGCTCGTAGACCTGGTCGATCTTCCCCTCGGGGAACTCGCTCGGGTTGGTGACGATGTGCTCCGCGCCGTCCTCCATGTCGACGCGGTAGACCACGTTCGGCGCGGTGGCGATCAGGTCGAGGCCGAACTCGCGCTCCAGGCGCTCGCGGATCACGTCGAGGTGCAGCAGCCCGAGGAAACCGACGCGGAAACCGAAGCCGAGGGCGGCCGAGGTCTCCGGCTCGTAGACCAGCGCCGCGTCGTTGAGCTGGAGCTTGTCGAGGGCGTCGCGCAGCTCGGGGTAGTCCGAGCCGTCCAGCGGATACAGACCGGAGAAGACCATCGGCTTCGGGTCCTTGTAGCCGCCGAGCGCCTCCGAGGCGCCCTTGTTCAGGCTGGTGATCGTGTCACCGACCTTGGACTGGCGGACGTCCTTCACGCCGGTGATCAGGTAGCCCACCTCGCCGACGCCGAGGCCGTCGGCCGGCAGCATCTCGGGCGAGTTCGTACCGATCTCCAGCAGCTCGTGCGTGGCGCCGGTGGACATCATCCGGATCCGCTCGCGCTTGTTGAGCTGGCCGTCGACGACACGGACGTAGGTGACGACACCGCGGTACGAGTCGTAGACCGAGTCGAAGATCATCGCGCGGGCGGGGGCGTCCTGCACACCGACCGGGGCGGGGATCTGCTCCACCACCCGGTCGAGCAGCGCCTCGACGCCCATGCCGGTCTTCGCGGAGACCTTCAGCACGTCCTCGGGGTCGCAGCCGACGAGGTTCGCCAGCTCCTCGGAGAACTTCTCCGGCTGGGCGGCCGGCAGGTCGATCTTGTTGAGCACCGGGATGATCTGGAGGTCGTTCTCCATCGCCAGGTACAGGTTGGCGAGAGTCTGGGCCTCGATCCCCTGGGCGGCGTCGACGAGCAGGATCGTCCCCTCGCACGCGGCGAGCGAGCGCGAGACCTCGTACGTGAAGTCCACGTGGCCCGGGGTGTCGATCATGTTGAGGATGTGCGTGTTGCTCTTGTCGTGGGTCGGGGCCCACGGAAGACGCACCGCCTGGGACTTGATCGTGATGCCGCGCTCGCGCTCGATGTCCATCCGGTCGAGGTACTGAGCACGCATCTGCCGCTGCTCGACCACGCCCGTGAGCTGGAGCATGCGGTCGGCGAGCGTGGACTTGCCGTGGTCGATGTGCGCGATGATGCAGAAATTGCGGATCAGAGCCGGGTCGGTACGGCTCGGCTCGGGCACATTCTTAGGGGTCGCGGGCACGCAGGGTCCTGTCTCTTGAGGCGCCGTTTGCCTCAGGTCGGCCTCGGTTGGGATCGATACGTAGCTTCCATGGTCCCACGGCCGGGACACTGGGCATCTGAGGGGCGGTCCGCGGGGCCCCGTTCGAGGGTGGCGGCGGGAGACGAGCGGGCGGTTTGGGCCGGTGGGAGTACGGCTGGTACCGTGGGCAGCTGTGTCTCATGCCCTCTCAGCGCGAGGCACACACTCAGAGAAAATCACCGGTACGGGACCTTCACCGGCCCCGTGCCTGAACCTGCAAAGGCTCATTTCGTGGCGAACATCAAGTCCCAGATCAAGCGGAACAAGACCAACGAGAAGGCCCGGCTGCGCAACAAGGCCGTCAAGTCCTCTCTGAAGACCGCGATCCGCAAGGCCCGCGAGGCCGCTGCCGCGGGTGACACCGCGAAGGCCACCGAGTACCAGCGCGCTGCCGCGCGTCAGCTCGACAAGGCCGTCGCCAAGGGCGTCATCCACAAGAACCAGGCCGCCAACAAGAAGTCGGCGCTTGCTTCGAAGGTCGCTTCCCTCCAGGGCTGAACCTGACCTGATCTGTCGCCGGTAGGACCCGGGCGGGCCCTCTCTCATCCGCCCCCGACCGGCCCCCGAGCCCACACGCGGCCTGCGTTCGCCACGCGGGTGTGGGCTCACTCAGAGCGTGATCTGAGGCCCCCGTTACTTCTCGGCTGAGAAGAACGGGGGCTTCTTTTTTCAGCCCGTCCGGCGTTTGAGGTCGAGGCCGAAGGCCGACAAGGGGGGTCTGGGGCGCAGCCCCCAGGGACGGTCCCCGCGATGACCGGCTAACGCCCTCGGGCCCGCGCGGCCCCGGCAACAGCGACAACGGCCTTCTCCAGGGCGTACTCGGGATCGTCCCCGCCGCCCTTGACCCCGGCATCCGCCTCGGCGACAGCACGCAGCGCGACGGCGACCCCGTCCGGAGTCCACCCCCGCATCTGCTGCCGCACCCGGTCGATCTTCCACGGCGGCATCCCCAGCTCACGGGCCAGATCGGCGGGCCGCCCGCCGCGCGCGGAGGACAGCTTCCCGATGGCCCGCACCCCCTGCGCCAGCGCACTGGTGATCAGGACCGGCGCGACCCCGGTGGCCAGCGACCACCGCAACGCCTCCAGCGCCTCCGCGGCCCGCCCCTCCACGGCCCGGTCGGCCACGGTGAAGCTGGACGCCTCGGCCCGCCCGGTGTAGTACCGCGCGACGACGGCCTCGTCGATGGTCCCCTCGATGTCGGCGACGAGCTGCGAGACGGCGGACGCCAGCTCCCGCAGATCGCTGCCGAGGGAGTCGACGAGGGCCTGGCACGCCTCGGGCGTGGCCGACCGGCCGAGCGTGCGGAACTCCGAGCGCACGAACGACAGCCGGTCCGCGGGCTTGGTCATCTTCGGGCAGGCGACTTCCCGCGCCCCCGCCTTGCGCGCCGCGTCGAGCAGCCCCTTGCCCTTGGCTCCACCGGCGTGCAGCAGGACGAGCGTGATCTCCTCGGCGGGCGCGCCGAGATACGCCTTCACGTCCTTGACGGTGTCCGCCGACAGGTCCTGCGCATTGCGTACGACGACGACCTTGCGCTCGGCGAACAGCGACGGGCTCGTCAGCTCCGCGAGCGTCCCCGGCTGCAACTGGTCCGGGGTGAGATCACGGACATCGGTGTCGGCGTCGGCGGCCCGGGCAGCGGCCACCACCTGCTGCACCGCGCGGTCGAGCAGCAGGTCCTCCTGGCCCACCGCGACGGTGAACGGGGCGAGGGGATCGTCGTGTGCAGTCTTCCTGGCCATCGCGGTCAAGCATCCCACGCGCCACTGACAACCGGGGCCGCCCGCCGGAGGGGCGGGATCAGGGCTCCTCCCGCCACCCGTCCCACTCCCCCGCGAACCCGTCGAGCTCGCCGGGGTCGAGCCGGCCCTCGGCGTCCTCCACGACCACCAGCCACTGCGCGTCCTCGGCGTCGTCCTCGCCGGCCAGCGCGTCCCGTACGAGCTGTGGCTCCTCGGCCACGCCGAAACGCTCGGCGAGCGCTTCGGCGGCCTCCTCCGCCGCGTCGCGGTCGGGCAGCACCAGTACGTGTCTCACATCGCTCACGAGACCATCTTCGGACACCGGCACCACGGATCAGTCCTTGGGCACGATCTGCACGTCGAGCTCGATGCGGACGCTGGAGCCGACGACGGCGATGCCGCGCGCCAGCATGGTCTGCCAGCTGACGGTGAAGTCGTCGCGGTGCAGTTCGGTGGTGGCCCGGCAGGCGGCGCGGGTCTCGCCCTCCATGCCGTTGCCGAGTCCCAGGTACTCGGCGTCGAGCGTGACCGTGCGGGTCACACCGTGCAGCGAGAGCGCCCCGGTGATGCCCCAGCGGGTGCCGCCCTTGTGCACGAAGCGGTCGCTGTAGAACTCCAGGGTCGGGAAGCGGTCGACGTCGAGGAAGTCGGCGGACCTGAGGTGGTCGTCGCGCATCTTCACGTTCGTGTCGATGGACGACGCGTCGATGACGACGTGCATCGCGGACTGCTCGATGCGGTCGGCTACCCGCAGCGCGCCGGCGAAGGTGTTGAACCGGCCGTGGACCCGGGCGAGCCCGATGTGCCGCGCGGTGAAGGCGATCGAGGAGTGCGTCGGCTCGATCTCCCACTCGCCGGGCTCGGGCAGCTGGGGCCGCGGCGCGACCTGGAGCGTGACGTCGCCGAGCGAGGCGTGCGCGCTCTCGACGACGGTGGCGCTGGCCCGGTAGGGCGCGAACCCCTCGGCCGAGACCGCGAGGCGGTAGTCCCCGGCGGGCACGGCCGCCATGAACGAGCCGAACGGGTCGGTCCCGCCGCTCACCACCTTGCGCCCCATCGCGTCGCTGACCGCGAACTCGGCGCCCCGCACCGGCTCGTTGACCGGGTCGAGAACCCGACAGCTCAGGACGCCCGCGCTGGGCGGGACCGTCACCGCCGCCATGGGATTTGCCCGTTGAGCCCGGTTCGTACGGTTTCCCAGCCTGCGGCCGAACATGAACTATCCACCCCAGTACGCCTTGACGAGTGTCGTCACTTCTTCAACGAAGAAGTATTCGATCACCGTTGGGGCATTCGAGGCAACACGGGATCATTTCTACTCACGGGTAGTAGATCTGCCCCATCGCCAGGTTCACCGGTTGTCACCGTCAGGGTCCGCTCCGCGCCACCTCCAGTCCCACGCCGCCCCGCGCGCCCCGCCCACCGCTCAGGACGGCGACCGCTCCGTCCCGGTCCGTCCGCAGCACCGCGACCCCCTGCGCCCGCAGCGCCGCGAGGGTCCGCGGAGCCGGATGCCCGTACGGGTTGTCGGCCCCAACGCTGATCAGCGCCAGCCGGGGCGCGACCCGCCGGAGCAACTCCGGGTCCTGGTAGGCCGAACCGTGGTGGGCGACCTTCAGCACGTCCACCCGGGACAGCCCGGCGCCCGCGCCGCTTCTCAGCAGGGCGCGCTGCGCGGCCGGTTCGAGGTCGCCGAGCAGCAGCAGGGTCAGGCCGCCGGTGCGCAGCAGCAGCGTGACGCTCGCGTCGTTCGGCCCGTCCGGGTCGGGCGCGGGGCGCGGCGGGGGCCACAGCACCTGCCAGTCGAGGGGACCGCTGCTGCGCCGCTCCCCCGCCACCGCCCGGATCATGGCGAGTCCGTGCGCCGCCGCGAGCCGCCGGACGAAGGCGGCCTGGTCCGCGGGCTCCGCGAAGCCCGTCGTCTCGATCGCCCCGACCGACCGTCCCCGCAACACCCCCGGCAGGCCCGCCACATGGTCCGCGTGGAAGTGGGTGAGCAGCACCAGCGGGATCCGGGTGATGCCCAGCGAGCGCAGACACCGGTCGACCCGCACCGGATCGGGCCCGGCGTCCACCACGACCCCGGCCCCCGCCCCGGCGGCGAGCACCAGCGCATCCCCCTGCCCGACGTCGCACATCACCAGCCGCCAGCCCGGCGGCGGCCAGCCGGTGATCACCCGCGTCAGGGGCGCCGGCTGCACCACGAACAGCAGGAGCAGCAGCGCACAGGCCCCGCAGATCCAGGCGGACTTGAGCGCTCTGCGCCCCACCACGACCAGCACCGCCGTGCCGACCGCGAGCAGCATGCCCCCGCGCCAGCCGCCCGGCCAGTCCACACCACTGCCCGGCATCGCGGCCCCCGTCCGCGCGATCCGCGCGATCAGGCTCGCGGGCCAACTCGCGCACCACGCGCAGAACGTCGCCACCGGCATCGCGACCGGCGCCGCCGCGAGCGCCGCGAACCCCAGCACGGTCGCGGGCGCCACGGCGAACTCCGCGAGCAGATTGCACGGCACCGCCACCAGGCTCACCCGCGCCGCGAGGACGGCGACGACGGGCGCGCACACGGCCTGGGCGGCGGCCGCCGCGCCGAGCGCCTCGGCGAGCCGCCCGGGCACCCGGCGCCCGCGCAGCGCCGCGCTCCAGCGCGGGGCGAGGGTGAGCAGCGCACCGGTGGCGAGCACCGACAGCAGGAATCCGTAACTCCGGGCCAGCCAGGGGTCGTACAGGACGAGCAGCAGCACGGCCGTGGCCAGGGCCGGGAGCAGGGACCTGCGGCGTCCGGTGGCGACGGCGAGCAGGGCGATCAGCCCGCACGACGCCGCCCGCAGCACGCTCGGCTCCGGTCTGCACACCACGACGAACCCGAGCGTCAGCCCACCGCCGAGCAGCGCGGTCGTCCGGAGCGACAGGCCGATCCGGGGCGCGAGTCCGCGTCTCTCGACGAGGTGCGCGGTGCCGGGCGGCCCGATCAGCAGGGCCAGCAGGATCGTGAAGTTCGCGCCGCTGACGGCGGTCAGGTGGAGCAGGTCGGTCGCTTCGAACGCGGCGTGCAGTTCCGGCGTGACCCGTGCCGTGTCCCCGACGACGAGACCGGGCAGGAGGGCCCGCGCGTCGGCGGGCAGCCCGTCCGTCGCCCGCCGCAGTCCCGCGCGCAGGTCGCCGGCCAGCCGCTGCGGCCCGCTCGGCGCACCCACCACGCGCGGTCGCTCGCCGGACCCGACGCGCAGCACCGCCGCGGTCCGGTCGCCGCCGGTCAGGGGTGGCGCGAGCGCGCCCGTGACCCGCAGCCGGGTGGTCGGCAGCCGGGACAGCCAGGGGCTGCCGCGCGGCCCGGCGCTCGGGTCGCCCGGCGCCGCCCTGGGCGCGTCCGCGATGACCAGGACGGGGGTCCGGGTCCGGTACGCCGTGCCGTCGGGTGCCGTCAGCCGCACCATCTCCGCCTCGACGAGCACGGCGGCGGGCGCCGCGTGGTCCCCGCTGATCCGAGGCCGGGTGAGCCGGGGGTCGGAGGTGATCTCCACCTCGGCGTCGACCCGGGCGTACCGGGCCGCGAGCTCGGGCACCGGGCCCCGGCGCAGGTCGGCTCCGTGCAGGCCCGCCGAGGCGGCTGCCGCCGCGGTGCAGAGGAGAAGCAGCGCGGCGGAGGGGCTCCGCCAGGCGCGGGCGTCGCGGTTTCCGGGGCTCGAGGCCGGGTGCGCCCGCTGCTTCCGCGGGGCTCCTCGGGGGCGGCCCGCGATCAGGAGCCCCGCACCGGCGAGCGCGCACACCGTGGCCACTGCTGCCGCACACCGCCCCGGGGCCGTGAGCAGCAGCGCCGTCGTCGCCCAGGCCGCCAGTGCGGGCGGGACCAGCCTCAGGTCGGCGGGGCCCTCCTGGCGGTCTTCGGCCGTGCCGGTGCCGGTCATGGCCGGACCAGATTCCGCAGGTCCTCGAAGCGGCGGTCCCCGATGCCGTTGACTTCGCGGAGTTCGTCCACCGAGCGGAAGCCGCCGTGCTCGGTGCGGTAGTCGAGGATGTGCTGGGCCAGCACCGGGCCGACGCCGGGGAGGGTGTCGAGCTGTTCCACACTCGCGGTGTTGAGGCCGATCGGCCCGGCGGGCGGCGCCGTGGCCGCCGAGCTTCCGCCGGGGCCGCCGCCACCGCCCGGCGGGACCGCGCCGGGCGCCGCCGGCTCTCCCACCAGTACCTGCTCGCCGTCGGTCAGTAGCCGCGCCCGGTTGAGCCCCGCCGTGTCCGCGCCGGGGCGGACCCCACCGGCGGCCCGCAGCGCGTCCGCGACCCGGGCCCCGGCGGGCAGCCGCTGGATGCCGGGGCGGCGCACCTTCCCGGCGACGTCCACGACGATCCCCGCGCCGCCCGTCGGCGAGGACTGGGGCGCCGGGCCCGGCTCCGGCCCGGGCGAGGGCGACGGAACGGGGTCGGCAGCCGCCGGAGCCGCCGCCCGCACCGCCTCCGGGGCCCGCACGGGCTGCGTCCGTCCGGCCCAGAAGTGCTGAACGGCGAAGATCGCCGCGACGCAGAGCACCACGACCACGGCCAGCGCACCACGCCGCTCGACACCACAGCGGGCCTGCACCCACAACGGCAACCGATCCCGCACAGCCGCCCCGACCTGCTCCCGCCAGGACACAGGACCGCCATCCACGGCCTCGGGGGACGCAGGCGCCCTGTCCGGCGCGGGACCCACGTCATGCACGGGCGCCATGTCCGGCGCGGGACCCACATCTTGCACGGGCGCCACGGCCGGCGCGGGACCCGCATCTTGCACGGGCGCCACGGCCGGCGAGGGCGCCACAGCAGACGAGGGACCCTCGTCCGGCTCAAGCCCCACATTCGACTCAGGCCCGGCGACCGACGCAGCCCCCACATCCGACGCGGGCCCCACGCCCGACGCAGACCCCACACCCGACGCAGACCCCACAACCGACGCGGGCCCCACGCCCGACGCAGCCCCCACACCCGACGGAGGCCTCGCATCCAACGCGGACACCATCTCCGGCGCAGACCCGACATCCGGCTCAAGCCCTGCACCCGCCGCAGACCCCCCACCCGCCGCAAACCCCCCACCCCCAGGATCCCGCGCCGAAGAACGACCCCGCCGCGCCGGGGCGAACAGAACCTCCGCCCGCCGCCGCGTCTCCTCCTCGGCCTCGCCGCGCGCACGCCCCTGCCGCACGCGGCGCCGCGTCCGCCGCCGCTTCCGGGCGCGCCTGTCCGAGCCGGGGCCGCGCCCGGGTCCGGAGCTGGGTCCGGAGCTGGGTCCGGGCCCGGATCCGCGCCCCGGCCCACTGGATACCTGTGCTGTCCGAGACAGTGATCGAAGTGCCATGTCCCGAGACGGTAGACACCGCACTCGGCATTAGTGGATCTTGCTCAATTTCCGGGGACAACGGGCCAGTTGTGGAAAACCCCGTCACCCGCGCGGGTTACGTCCGGGGCGAGACCACCGCGCCGAGCAGCCCCGGCCCCGTGTGCGCCCCGATCACCGCTCCCACCTCGCTGACGTGCAGCTCACCGAGGCCGGGCACCCGCTCGCGCAGCCACTCCGCGAGGGCCTCCGCCCGCTCCGGTGCCGCCAGGTGGTGCACGGCGATGTCGACCTGACCGGTGCCCGCGCGCTCGGCGACGATCTCCTGGAGCCGTGCGATCGCCTTGGACGCCGTACGGACCTTCTCCAGGAACTCGATGCGGCCGCCGTCGAGCTGCAACAGCGGCTTGACCGCGAGCGCCGAGCCGAAGAGAGCCTGCGCGGCCCCGATCCGCCCGCCGCGGCGCAGATAGTCCAGGGTGTCGACGTAGAAGTACGCGGAGGTGCCCGCGGCGCGCTTCTCCGCGGCGGTCACCGCCTCGTCGACGGTGCCTCCGGCGTCCGCCGTCTCCGCCGCCGCGAGCGCGCAGAAGCCGAGCGCCATGGCGACCATCCCGGTGTCCACCACCCGCACCGGGACCGGTGCCTCACGCGCCGCGAGGACCGCCGCGTCGTAGGTTCCGGAGAACTCGGACGACAGGTGCAGCGAGATGATGTCGGTGGCGCCGGACTCGGCGACCCTGCGATAGGTCTCGGCGAACAGCTCGGGGCTGGGTCTCGACGTCGTCACCGGCCGGCGCTTCTGCAACGCCTCGGCGAGCGAGCGGGCGGAGATCTCCGTGCCCTCTTCGAGCGCCCGGTCGCCCAGGACCACGGTCAGCGGCACCGCCGTGATGCCGTGGCGCTCCATCGTCCGCTGCGGCAGGTAGGCCGTTGAATCGGTGACGATCGCGACATGGCGGGACATGCACCGGAGATTACCCGGCGAGGCCCGCCGTCGGCAGCCCGGCCCCCGGCGACCGGCGTCCGTCGGCCGACGAGCGGCCGGGGATCAAGTCGTACTCTCCGGACGGGGTTTCTTCTGCCACGGATACACCGGCCGCACACCTGGCGGCGTGATCGCGGACCGGTCCGGTTTCTGTGGCCCGCCCGTGGCGGGTCCCGTCGCGTCCGGGGCGGCCTCGGTCGTCCAGTGCCGCAGGGCCCCCGCCTCCACGTCGATCTGGCTCCGCAGCACGTCCAGGTCGTCGCTCGCGAACCGGCCGGCCCGGTCGCGGGCCGCGTGCCGCAGGGCGTCGGCGGACTGGGTGATCTGTTCGGTGCGCGAGCGCAGCTCCGGCAGCAGACGGGCGATCTGCGCCTTGTCGGGCTCGCTCTCCAGTCGCTTCAGCTCGCCGTCCAGCTCGTGGCCGTGCGCGCTCAGCCGCTTGAAGAGGCCGAGGGACTCCTTGAGGGACTCGTCCTCGGCCACGCGCGCGTGCAGCGCGTCCTGCGTGGCGCGCATGGAGCCGCGCAGCCTCAGCCGGAGCTGGGCCAGCTCGCTGGCCGCGCCGGGCTGGAAGCTCTTGGCCCGCAGGGTGGTGTCCTCGACGGTCCTGCGCGCCTGCGCCACCGTGCGGTCCACCCCGCGCTTGGCCGCGCCGACCGCCTTCACCGTCGCGTACGCGCCGAGGGCGACGAAGGCGATGAAGATCAGCGCCACGATCACCAGCACAGCTTCCACGGCGCTCCTCCGATTCGTCCGCCCGCCCCGTCCGACCCTTCGGACCCGTCCTCCCACCGTAAACGGACCGGGCAGGCCAGGGGTTCCAGCGGAACCCCCAACCTGCCCGTAGGGAACAACCCTGAGTGCCTTACGCGGGCACGATGTTCACCAGCTTCGGCGCCCGGACGATCACCTTGCGGATCCCGGCGCCGTCCAGCGCGGCGACGACCTTCTCGTCGGCCAGGGCGATCTTCTCCAGCTCCGCGTCGGAGATCGACGGGGAGACCTCCAGGCGGGCCTTGACCTTGCCCTTGATCTGGACGACGCAGGTCACCGACTCGTCGACCACGAAGGCCGGGTCGGCGACGGGGAAGTCCTGGTGGACGACCGAGTCGGTGTGGCCCAGCTTGCGCCACAGCTCCTCGGCGACGTGCGGGGCCAGCGGCGCGACCAGCAGCACCAGGCGCTCGGCGACCGAGCGCGGCAGCGCGCCGCCCGCGTACGACTTGACAAGGTGGTTGTTCAGCTCGGTGACCTTGGCGATGGCGGTGTTGAACCGCATCCCCTCCAGGTCGCCGCGGACCCCGTCGATCGCCTTGTGCAGGGCGCGCAGCGTGGCCTCGTCGATGTCCGCCTCGGCGGCGTCGACGACGGTGACCTCACCGGTCGTCTCGTCGACGATGTTGCGCCACAGGCGCTGCAGCAGCCGGAACTGGCCGACCACCGCGCGCGTGTCCCACGGCCGCGACACGTCCAGCGGGCCCATCGCCATCTCGTACAGGCGCAGGGTGTCCGCGCCGTACTCCTCGCAGATCTCGTCCGGCGTGACGGCGTTCTTCAGGGACTTGCCCATCTTGCCCAGCAGGCGGGAGACCTTCTCGCCCTGGTAGTAGTACGCGCCGTCGCGCTCCTCCACCTCGGCGGCGGGCACGGCGATCCCGCGCGCGTCCCGGTAGACGAAAGCCTGGATCATGCCCTGGTTGTACAGCTTGTGGAACGGCTCGGCCGACGAGATGTGACCCAGGTCGAACAGCACCTTCGACCAGAAACGCGCGTACAGCAGGTGCAGCACGGCGTGCTCGGCGCCGCCCACGTACAGGTCGACACCGCCGGTGGGCTGCCCCTCGCGCGGGCCCATCCAGTACTGCTCGACGGCCGGGTCGACCAGCCGCTCGCCGTTGTGCGGGTCCAGGTAGCGCAGCTCGTACCAGCAGGACCCGGCCCAGTTGGGCATGGTGTTGGTCTCGCGGCGGAACGGGCGCGGGCCGCGGCCGTCGCCCAGGTCCAGGGTGACGTTGACCCAGTCCTGGTTGCGCGACAGCGGCGTCTCGGGCTCGGTGTCGGCGTCGTCCGGGTCGAAGGTGCGCGGGGTGTAGTCGTCGACCTCCGGCAGCTCCAGCGGCAGCATCGACTCGGGCAGCGGGTGGGCGATGCCGTCCTCGTCGTAGACGATCGGGAAGGGCTCGCCCCAGTAGCGCTGGCGGCTGAACAGCCAGTCGCGCAGCCGGAAGTTGACCGTGCCGTGGCCGATGCCCTTGCGGGCCAGCCACTCGGTCATCCGGGCCTTGGCGTCGGCGACGCCCAGGCCGTCCAGCGCGACCTCGTCGTTCGAGGAGTTGACCAGCTTCGCCTCGTACGCGACGAAGGCGTCGTCCCACGTCGTCGTGTCGGTGCCGCGGTCGTCCGACGGCTGGACCACGCACCGCATGGGCAGCTCGAAGGCGCGCGCGAACGCGAAGTCGCGGGCGTCGTGCGCCGGGACGGCCATGATCGCGCCGGTGCCGTAGCCCATCAGGACGTAGTCGGCGATGAAGACCGGGACCTGCTCGCCGCTGACCGGGTTCGTCGCGTACGCGCCCGTGAAGACGCCGGTCTTGTCCTTGGCCTCGGCCTGGCGCTCGACGTCCGACTTGGAGGCGGCCTGCTTGCGGTAGGCGGCGACGGCCTCGGCGGGCGTCGCGTGGCCGCCCGTCCACACGTCGTGGGTGCCCTCCGGCCAGGCGGCGGGAGTGATCTTCTCCACCAGGTCGTGCTCGGGGGCCAGCACCATGTAGGTGGCGCCGAACAGGGTGTCCTGGCGGGTGGAGAAGACGGTGATGACGTCGTCGGAGGAGTCGAAGCCGAAGTCGATCCGGGCGCCTTCGGAGCGGCCGATCCAGTTGCGCTGCTGCAGCTTGATCGCCTCGGGCCAGTCCAGGCCGTCCAGGTCGTCGATCAGGCGGTCCGCGTAGGCGGTGATGCGCATGTTCCACTGGCGCAGCTTGGCCTTGAAGACCGGGAAGTTGCCGCGCTCGGAGCGGCCGTCGGCGGTGACCTCCTCGTTGGCCAGGACGGTGCCCAGGCCCGGCGCCCAGTTCACGGGCGCGTCGGAGGCGTACGCCAGGCGGTACTCGCCCAGGACGTCGGCGCGCTCGGCCTCGCTCAGCGCGGACCACGAGCCGCCGCCGGGAACCGCGCGCTCACCGTTCTCGAACTGGGCGACCAGATCGGCGATGGGACGGGCCTTCTTCAGCTCGTCGTCGTACCAGGAGTTGAAGATCTGCAGGAAGATCCACTGCGTCCACTTGTAGTACTCCGGGTCGATCGTGGCGAACGACCGGCGCTTGTCGTGCCCCAGGCCCAGGGCGCGCAGCTGCGCCTTCATGTTCTCCATGTTGGCCTCGGTCGACGTGCGCGGGTGGGTGCCCGTCTGCACGGCGTACTGCTCGGCCGGCAGGCCGAACGCGTCGAAGCCCAGGGTGTGCAGCACGTTGTGGCCGTTCATGCGCTGGAAGCGCGCGAAGACGTCCGTGGCGATGTAGCCCAGCGGGTGGCCGACGTGCAGGCCCGCACCCGAGGGGTACGGGAACATGTCCATGATGAACTTCTTCGGGCGGGCGGCGACGGCACGGGCCTCGTCGGTCTCCCCGGCCAGGTCACCGCTCGGGTTCGGCGCCTCGTAGGTGCCCTTCTCGTCCCAGAAGTCCTGCCAGCGTGCCTCGATGTCGGCGGCCATGGCCGCCGTGTAGCGGTGCGGCGCGACCGCCGCCTCGGAAGCGGCGGCGGTGTTCGTCTCGCTCATGATCCTCAAAGCTCCATCGATCGTCTCTGCCGGCGGCCAGTGCTCAAGAAATGAAAAAGCCCCTCGCACAGGAGGGGACGCCGCGCCGATGCCGACCTCACGCCAGGGGCGGGTCGGGACTGATCAGCGCGGCTCACTAAGCAGAAGGCGTACGGCACGCATGGCGTCAGGGTACCGCAGCCCCCGCACGAGCCGCGACGGGCTTCCTCGCGCCCCTCAGGACACCCCGGGTTACTCCGCGTACCACCCTCTATCGGGGCAACACAAATACCAGGCTTCCTCTAGATAACGGCGAGATAACTCAAACCTCGTACTGGCTGGTATGCGGCGACCTAGAGTGCGGGCTGTGGGTCCACTGTGCCGAACCATTCGGAGTCGCCCCCATGAACCCTCGAACCCCTCACATAGTGAACTCCCCTCGTACGAAACGGAGTTCACGCACCACCGGTAAGAGCCGCCGCGCGACCACGGGGGTGTTCGGCGCGGCGGTGCTCCTGCTCGGCCCCCTGATCGTGGTCACAGGGAGCGACGCCTTCAGGGCGGCGCTCGACTTCACCACAGGGGTGCTGTCCCTGGTGTCGCTCTCGGCATCCGTCGTCTGGGGCCTGGTGGCCTCGGACCGGCTGTTCCTCACCTCGCGGCAGCGGCTGCTGTCCCAGGCCGTCCACCGGGCCACCGCGGTCGCCTCGCTGGGCTTCCTGCTGCTGCACGTCAGCGTGAAGCTGGCACTCGCGCACGTGACACTCATCGGGGCGCTGATCCCCTTCGGCACGGGCGTCACCGGCAGCAGCGGACTGATCGGCCTCGGAGTGCTCGCCGGGCTCCTGATGGTGACCACCGGCATCACCGGCGCGCTGCGCAGCTCCATGGCCTCCCCGGCCCGGCTCGCCGCCCGCTGGCGCGCGACCCACATGCTCGCCTATCCGGCCTGGTGCTTCGCCCTGATGCACGGCCTGTACGCGGGCCGGCCGCCGAAGACGTACGTGATCGTCCTGTACTGCCTGTGCCTGCTCGCGGTCGCCGGAGCCGTGGCCCTGCGCGCGGCACCGCGGCCCGTGAAGGCCAGGGTCGCGGCCCGCGTCCTCACCCTCCTCGACCGGGACGCCCGCACGCTGCGCGGCACGCGCGGGACGAGCACGCTCCGGACGAGCGACACGCGTGAGACGAGCGGTACCGTCCCGCGCCCCCGGCCCGCGAGCGAGCCCCCGGTGCGGCCCGCGCCGTCCGACGCCGGTTTCGCGGCCGCGTACCGCGCCGTGTCGGCCGCCCCGCGCGCGGAGGCGATCACCGAATCGATCCCCTACGTGCAGGCGACGCCGTACGCGGCCCCCACGGAACCGCTCCCGCCGATGGATCCCGCGGAGCCCGTGGACCCGCTGACGGCTCCCCTGAGCGCCGTCGAACCGGCCGCCACCCAGCGCTGGCCCGCCCCCTCTCCCCCGCCCCCGGCCGAGGCCCCGCCGTCCGCGTACGACCCCAGGTACGACACGCCCTACGGAGGCGTGCCGCAGTACGAGGCCACCTATGGCGGCCCGTACGGAAACGACGCCCCCTACGGGACCCACGACCCGACCGGCGCCCCCGCCGCACCGCCGCCCCCCGACCCCTTCCAGCCGCCGACCTCCGGTGAGCCCTGGTCCACGCCCTACGGAGGACCGCAGTGAACACGGCACTGCCCGACGTCCCGGAAGTACGCGTCGTCGGCCTTCCCCAGCTCACCGCCGGTTTCGACCTGGTGGAGCGGCTCGACCTCGACATGCATCTGAAGGTGCACGGCCCGCTGGAGCCCATGGCGGGCGAGCAGCTGGCGCGGCTGGCCCAGGCGGTGTCGCTGCGCGGCCGGGGCGGCGCGGGCTTTCCGTTCGCCAAGAAGCTGCGCGCGGTCGCCGAGTCCGCGATCCGGCGTGGCGTGCGCCCCGTGGTCGTGGTCAACGGCAGCGAGGACGAGCCAGCCTGCCGCAAGGACACCGTGCTGCTCAACCGGGCCCCGCACCTGATCCTCGACGGCGCCCTGCTGGTCGCCGAGGCGCTCGGCGCGCGCACCCTCGTCGTGGGCGTGACCCGCGACTCGACCGAGGCCTCGATCCGGGCGGCCTTCGCCGAGCGCGGCCTGACCAACCGGCGGGGCGCCCCGCTCCGCGCGCGCGTGCAGCGCAATCCGGTGCGCATGGTCACCGGGGAGTCCTCGGCGCTGATCCGCTCGGCGGACGGCGGCCCGCCGATGCCGCCGGGCCGCAAGGTGCGCGCCTCCGACTCCGGCGTCGGCGGCGCCCCGACCCTCCTGTCGAACGCGGAGACCTTCGCGCAGCTCGCCATCGCCGCCCGCACCGGCCCCGAGCGCTACTGCCGCACCGGCCTGCACGACGAGCCCGGCACGGTGCTGCTCACCCTCTCCGGCGCGGTCGCCCGCCCCATGGTCCTGGAGGTCCCCTCGGGCGTCCCGCTGCGGTACGTCCTTCAGCTCGCCGGCGCTCCCCCGCTCCCCCAGGGCGTGCTCACGGGCGGCTACCACGGCAAGTGGCTGGACGGTGTCGGCGCGCAGGACGCGATCGTCTCGCGGGCCTCCCTGGAGGCCTGTGGCGGCGCTCTGGGCGCGGGCGCGATCCTGCCGATCGGCCCGGACACCTGCCCGCTGGGCGAGGCCCTGAAGGTCGCCCAGTGGCTGGCGGCGGAGAGCGCGGGCCAGTGCGGTCCCTGCTATCTCGGGCTCCCGGCGGCGGCGCGCGGCCTGGAGGACGTCCTGAACGGCGGCGGCCCGACCGCCCTGGAGGCGCTGCGCGAGGTGACCCGCGCGGTGAAGCGCCGGGGGGCCTGCAAGCACCCCGACGGTTCGGCGGCGTTCATCGAGTCGACGATCTCGGCGTTCACCGACGACCTGGCCGCACACGTGCTCGGCGCCGGGTGCGGGCGGCCGGTGCGCGGGGTGCTGCCGCTGCACACCGAGGCGCCCGCGAGCGCCGCCCCCAGCGGCAAGCGGCTCGCCGTCGACTGGACGCTGTGCCAGGGCCACGGCCTGTGCGCGGACATCGTGCCGGAGCTGATCCAGCTGGGCCCCGACGGCTTCCCCTCGGTCGCGGAGGCGGCGGTGCCGCGCTACTCGGAGGCGAACGCGGTGCGGGCCGTCCGCCGCTGCCCGGCGCTCGCCCTGCGCATCGAGGGAGACCCCGCGGCGCTCCCGCCGCGCCCCGCCGCACCGCCCGCGCTGCCACCGGGCCGCAGCCGCGCCCGCCGGTAGCCGGACACACGAAAGCGGGCCATCCGAATCGGATGGCCCGCTTTCAATTCCTGTGGAGCTAAGGAGAATTGAACTCCTGACCTCCTGCATGCCATGCAGGCGCTCTACCAACTGAGCTATAGCCCCTTGCGGTGTACTGCCGTGGTGTCCTTCAGGTCTTCCCTGTCGGTTTCCCCGGCGGCGACGCCAACATTACACGGTTCCCCGGGTGCACCACCAAATCGTTTCCGATCTGCCCCGCCTTGTTGGGAAAAGATCCTTATGGGGCCACTACGGTGCGTCCCGTGACCGCGCTCGTCCTACCCCGTACCCACCGTCGTGTCTCCGTATCCCTGGGAGTCTGTCTGCTCTCCTTCGTGAGCTTCTGGATCGCCCAGCGCGCGGCTCACGTCTCGATGATCGACCTGCTCGTCTACCGGGCGGAGGGCGCGACCGTACGGGCGGGCGGCGACCTGTACGCGCTCCGGGCGACCCACGCCCGACTGCCGACCACGTACCCGCCGTTCGCCGCGCTGCTGTTCACGCCGCTGACCCTGCTGGACCTGCCGTCCCTGCGGGCCGCGGCGACGGCGCTGAATCTCGCCCTGCTCGTCGCGTTCGTCCATCTGTCCCTCCTGCTCGTGCGACGGCACGCGCGCGTGGAGCACGCGTTGTGGGTGGCGGCGGGCGCCGTGTGGTGCGAACCGGTGTGGACGACCCTGCGCTACGGCCAGGTCAACCTGCTGCTCGCCGTACTGGTCCTGTGGGACCTGACCCGGCGCCCCGGACACCGCTGGGCGGGGGTGGGCATCGGGGTGGCCGCGGCGATCAAGCTGACCCCGGCGCTGTTCGCGGTGTTCCTGCTGTGCACGGGCCTCGTGCTCGCGGCCGGCCGGGGCGCATGGCGGCCCTGGCTGCGCGCGGCGGGCCTGGCGGCCGGCACGTTCGCCGGGGTCACGGCGCTGACGGCCGTGGTCCTGCCGTACGACTCGCGACGCTTCTGGACCCGCTCGGTCTTCGAGGCGAGCCGGGTCGGGCACGCCGAGGAGACCGCGAACCAGTCGCTGCGCGGTGTGCTGGCCCGGCTGCTGCACACCGACGACCCGGGCCTGTGGTGGGTCCTGGTGGCGGCCGCGGTGGGGGCCGCAGGCCTCGCGGTGGCGGTCGCGGCGGCGCTGCGCGGACGGCGGGCGCTCGCCGTCGTGGTGTGCGCGACGACGGCGCTCCTGGTCAGCCCGGTCTCCTGGTCGCACCACTGGGTGTGGTGCGTGCCGCTGGTCCTCCTGGTGTGGGAGGACGGCCGCCGCCGCACCGCGGCCGTCCTCGGGGTGCTGTTCTGCGCGTACGCCCTGTGGTGGGTGCCGCACGGCGGGGACCGGCCCGAACTGCACCAGAACGGTGTCCAGTTGCTCCTGTCCGCGCTCTACACGGCAGCGGGCTGCGCCTTTCTGGCGCACGCCGGGGTCAGGCTGTGGCGAACGAGTAGAACCGCTTGAGCGTGCAGTGCTCGTCCAGCAGGCGGCCGTAGATCGGCTCGCCCTCCAACTCCCGGTACGTCTCGATCGGGTCGCCTTTTATGATCAGCGCCCGCGCGCACTCCTCGCACCAGTACTGGTACTCGGGGTTGAGAGGTTCCATGTCGCGCACGATGGGCGTACCGCTGCCGCACCAGTCGCACTTCCTCCTGTGTGCACCCATCAATCAGCTCCAGCTGTGGCCGCAGGCCGTGCACACGTACGAGACCCCGCCGTTGTCGCCCAGCATCTGGGCGACATGGGAGGAACCGCAGGACGGACAGTTGAGAAGCACCCGGGTGCCGCGCGAGGCGAGGTCCTGGGCCAGGACCTCGGGGGCGGCCGCGGACGGGGGCTCGGCGGATATCGCTGTCGCACCAAGGAGGCGGTCGGCCTCCTCGTTGATGCTCGCGGGCATCGCGCACTCCCTCCCGTCGGGCCGTCTTCATCGGTCGGACGCAGCCCCCTCCCGGCCGTCCGATTCTGCCACGGCCGGAGCAATACGGTCAGCGACGCCTGCGTACCAGTCCGGACACGGCGCCCACGACCGCCACCGCGGCCAGCGCGTAGGCGCAGCTCAGAAGCGCGTCCGAAGAGCTGTACGCCCCAGGGGGCCGCAGCGACTCAACGCGGGCGAGAAAAAGTGTGCCGAAGCCCGCGACGCCGATCAGCATGCCGAGTTGGGTCACGGTGGTGAGCAGTCCGCTGGCGTGGGCCGCGTCCTCGGGCCGCACCGTCGCCAGGGCCCCGGTGAGCGTCGGGCCGAAGGCGAGCGAGAGGCCCGCGCCGATCGCCACGAAGGCCAGGTACAGCCCGGCCCCGCCGTCGCCGCCGCCGCGCAGGGCGAGCCCGGTGCCGAGCGCTCCGGCGGCCGCGAGCCCGAACCCGGCCGGGATCAGGGCCCGTTGCCACCGCGCGGGCCAGCGCCGCCAGGTCAGGCCGACGACGCCGAACGCGACCGCGGTGGGGGCGACGGTCAGCCCGGCGCGCAGCGGGCCGTCGCCGAGGCCGCTCTGGAGGTGCAGGGTGAGCGCGAAGAGGTAGCCGGCGTTCACGGCCATCACGGCGAGCACGCGGAGGACGGCCAGGCCGATGCCGGGCAGCCGCAGCACCCGCGGCACGATCAGCGGCGCCCCGCCGCGCCGGGCGAGAGCGGACTCGTAGCCGCAGAACAGGACTAAGAGGACGACGGAGGACGCCAGGCAGAGCCAGGACCACAGCGGCCAGTCCTGCTCCTGGCCGAGCACCAGCGGCACGGTCAGCAGCGACACCGAGCCGGCGAGGAGCACCAGCCCCACCAGGTCGAGGCGGCGGCCCGCGGCGCGCCCGGTGTCGGCGGGCAGCGTGCCCCGGCCGAGGACGAGCAGGGCCACGCCGACGGGCACGTTCACCAGGAACGCGGCGCGCCAGCCGGTGCCGAACAGATCGGCGCCGACCAGCAGTCCGCCGAGCACCTGCCCCGCGGCGGCGCCCACCGCGAGCGTCGCCGAGTACAGGCCGAGCGCCCGGGTGCGGGCCTCCCCGGTGAAGTGCCGCTGGATGAGGCTGAGCACCTGCGGGACGAGCAGGGCCGCGCCCGCCCCCTGCACCATGCGGAAGGCGATCAGCTGGCCGCCGCTCTGCGCGAGCCCGCAGGCGAGGGAGGCCGCGGTGAACAGGGCGAGCCCGCCGAGCACGGCCCGCCGGTGCCCGAACAGGTCGCCGAGCCGGGCTCCGGTGATCAGCAGGACGGCGTAGGTGATGGTGTATCCGGCGACGATCAGCTGCAACGCGGAGCCGGACGCGTGGAGTTCGGTGCGGACGGTGGGGGCGGCGACGTTCACGATGAACACGTCGAGGACCGCCATGAACTGCGCGGTCAGCACCACCGCGAGCAGCCGCCCCCGGCCGCGCGCGGGGCCGTTGTCGGTGGCAGGGGCTTTACTGGACGCGGGAGTTGGGGATCGGGGACTTTCCGGGGCGGTTGTCGTCATGCCTGGAGCGTGACGGTGGCCGGGCACGGGTACCGAGAGCCCGCTGATGCTGGTACCGGCACCACCCGGTTCGTACCTTCCGGGGCCCGGCGCTCAGGCACACCATGGGGGATGTGACGACGATGACCACTTCGGAGCGGACCACGGGCAGGTCGCCGGACCGCCGCAGGCCGGAGCTGGCCGCCTTCCTGCGCGGCCGCCGCGCCAGAGTCACCCCGCAGGACATGGGCATGCCGGCCGGCCCGCGCCGGCGCACCCCCGGTCTGCGCCGCGAGGAGGTCGCGCAGCTCTCCGGTGTCGGCGTCACCTGGTACACGTGGCTGGAGCAGGGCCGCCCGATCAACGCCTCGCCGCAGGTCCTGGACGCGGTCGCGCGCACCCTGCGGCTCGACCGGCCGGAGCGCGAGCACCTGTACCACCTGGCGGGCGTGCCGTTCGCGCCCGCGCACGAGGACACCGCGCAGCCGGTGAGCCCCCAGGTGCAGGGGATCCTCGACTCCATGGCCCCGCTGCCCGCGGTGGTCTACAACGCCCGGTTCGACCTGCTGGCGACCAATGCCGCCTACCGGTCGCTGTTCATCGTGGTCCCCACCCCGCCGCCCCGGATCCCCAACGCGCTGCGGACGCTGTTCCTGGCGCCCGAGGGGACCTGTCCCCTGGTGAACCGGGAGGCGGAGCTGCCCGTGATGGTGGCGACCCTGCGGTCCGGCTACGGACGGCATGTGGGCGAGCCCGCCTGGGAGGGCTTCGTCCACGAGCTGGCGGCGGCCAGTCCCTTCTTCGCCGAGCTCTGGGAGAGCGGCGACGTCGCGCCGCCGGGGCCCCGCGTGAAGACGTTCCGGTGCGGCCGGACCTCCACGGAGCTGCGGATGACGTCGACGTCCCTGTCGATCGACGGGATGCCGGAGTGCCGGATCGTCGTGTACTCGCCCGCGGACGACACGACCCGCACGTATCTGGACAACGAGAAATCCCGCCCCTGACGGGACGGGATTTCTTTCTGTGGAGCTAAGGAGAATTGAACTCCTGACCTCCTGCATGCCATGCAGGCGCTCTACCAACTGAGCTATAGCCCCTTGCTTTCATTCGGATTCCGGCCGGTTTCCCCGGCGGCCCGAACAAGAAGAACTTTAGCCTGCGACCTGCCAGAAAGTGAAATCCGGCCCCCGCGCCCCAGGGACCGGTCCACTCAGTCGTCGTCGCCGAGGACCGGCTCCGGCAGGGTGCCCGCGTTGTGCTCCAGCAGGCGCCAGCCGCGCGCGCCCTCGCCGAGCACGGACCAGCAGCAGTTCGACAGACCGCCGAGCCCCTCCCAGTGGTGGGACTCCAGGCCCAGGAGACGGCCGATGGTGGTGCGGATGGTGCCGCCGTGGCTGACCACCACGAGCAGACCGCCGTCGGGCAGCTTGTCCGCGTGCCGCAGCACGACGGGCGCGGCCCGGTCGGCGACCTCGGTCTCCAGCTCGCCGCCGCCGCGCCGCACGGGCTCGCCGCGCTTCCACGCGGCGTACTGCTCGCCGAACTGCGCCTGGATCTCGTCGTGCGTGAGGCCCTGCCACGCGCCGGCGTACGTCTCCCGCAGCCCCTCGTCGTACGTGATGTCGAGGCCGGTCAGCCGCACCAGCTCACCGGCGGTGGCGGCGGCCCGCTTGAGGTCGGAGGCGACGATCGCGTCCGGCTTCAGGGAGGCGAGCAGCCGGGCGGCGCGCCGGGCCTGGCCGGTGCCGGTCTCGGTCAGCTCGATGTCCGTGGTGCCCTGGAAGCGGCGCTCCAGGTTCCAGGAGGTCTGGCCGTGCCGCCACAGGATGACCCGGCGACCGCGTGCGGCCGCTGTCAAAGGACCTCACCGCCGAGGTCCCGGATGTCCTCGGCCTCGGCCGCCGCCTCCTCGCGCTGGGCGTGCTCGGCGCCCTTGCCGCGGGTGGCCTTGGCCTCCTCGGGCAGGTCCAGCTCGGGGCAGTCCTTCCACAGCCGCTCCAGGGCGTAGAAGACGCGCTCCTCGCTGTGCTGGACGTGGACGACGATGTCGACGTAGTCGAGGAGGATCCAGCGGGCGTCGCGGTCGCCCTCGCGGCGCACCGGCTTGACCCCGAGGTCCTTGCTCAGGCGCTCCTCGATCTCGTCCACGATGGACTTGACCTGGCGGTCGTTGGGCGCCGAGGCCAGCAGGAAGGCGTCCGTGATGGACAGCACGTCGCTGACGTCGTAGGCGATGATGTCGTGCGCGAGCTTGTCGGCGGCCGCCTGCGCGGCGACGTTGATGAGCTCGATGGAACGGTCAGTGGCGGTCACTACAAGGCTTTCGGTCGGCGGTCGCATCGGGGCGGATTCCCCGGGGATTCCCCCGGACTGTCCCTCACCGGGCCTCACGGGGATACCCCAAGGGTCTCACGGACCGCCAAGCGGCCTCACGGCATCGCCGGCGCCCCGTCGGGGCGCCGGCGCCGGTGTCACTTGCCGGTGTAGTTCTGGCCGAGAACCACGGACACGTCCGCGTTCGCCGTGGTCTCGCCCTTCTTCACCGCCGAGGTCGGCAGGTTCAGGGTCTTGGCGACCTCCACGGCGTCCTGCTTGCTGTCCGCGTCCGCGTAGGTGACCCGGGAGGCGGGCACCGCCGTGTCCGTACCGCCGGAGACGTAGGTGTAGCCGCCGTTGACCAGGGCCACCCGGGCCAGCTCGGTGCGGCCCTTGTCGCCGGTGGCGTTCTCGACGGAGACGCGCGGCGAGTCACCCGAGGACGGGGCCTTCACGGTGCCGCCGAGGACGTCCTTGACGACGGAGTTCGCGGTCGTCTTCGAGAGGCTGCCGTCCTGCTGGACCGGGAGCAGGGCGGTCTTGTAGTCGCCCTCCTTGGCGTGGTCGGCGAGCTTGGCGAGGAAGGCGCCGAGGTCCTTCTCGGTGAGCGGCGGCTCGATGATCTGGGTGAGGGTCTGCACGGTGGTCGTCGCGGCCTGCGGGTCCGAGGAGATCTTGCGCAGGACGCCCTGCATGACCTGGCCGAACCGCATGAGCTGCGCGGTCTCCGACTCGCCCTTGGCCCGGTAGGTGGCGTAGGCGACGGCGGGCGCGCCGCTCAGCGTCTGGTCCTGGCCCTTGTGGACGAGGAAGGTGCCCTTCTTGGCCGGGTCCGGGACGTCGGTGTCGGTGGTGATGTCGATGTTGCCGACGAGTTCGACGAGGTTGCTGAGGAAGGGGGTGTCGAGCCGCCAGGTGCCCTCGATGTCGGTGCCGAGCAGGGTGTCGATGGCGTCGCTGGTGCCCGAGGAGCCGTCGGCGTCGACGGACTTGGCGAGCGTGGTCGAACTGCCCTCCTCGTCCGTCAGGCCGAGGGTGTTGGGCAGCAGCACGGTGGTGCCCTGCTTGGTGGTGGTGTTGTTCACCAGCAGCGCCGTGGAGGTGGCGCCGCCCTTGGTGTTGTGCAGGTGGACGACGATGACGTCGCGGTTCTGCGGTCCGGTGGCGGCCGCGGCGCCGTTCTTGGCCGCGTCGTCGGACAGGAACGGCAGCTTGCCCGCGGACCAGAGGTAGCCGACGCCGCCGACGACGCACAGGGCGAGGACGACGACGAGGGCGACGACCCGGTTGCGGCCGCGGCGCCGGGCCTCCTCGCGCCGCTCGGTGCGCGACTCGGTGAACTTCAGCCAGTCGATGACGTCTTCGGAGTTCTCGTCCGGCTCCTCGACGAACTCGAACTGCTCGGTGCGGTACTCGCGCGGCTCGGCGTCCGCCTGCGGCACGTCCTGCGACGGGACCTGCGGCCGGGGCTCCGGCTGCGCCGGGGGCTGGGCGGGCGGGGCCTGCTGCGGGATGTACGCGGTGGCCTGCGCCTGCTGCTCGGGGCGGTACCCGGCGTGCGGCTGCTGCCCGGTGCCGGTGGCCGCGCCGTAGGGGTCGTAGCCGCCCGAACTCCCCTGCTGCGCCCCGCCGTAGGGATCGTAGGACTGCGGCGGGACCGGCTGCTGCTGCCCGGTCGCGTACGGGTCGTAGCCGTAGCCGTACGCCGGGTCACCGGCGCTGCCCGCGTCGTAGGAGTTGTTCGCGTGCTGCTCGTACGACGGCGCCTGCCCCGCCTGCCGGTAGACCGGCCGGCCGAATTCGTCGTAGCCGACCAGGTCGTAATTCTGCTGGTCGTAACCGTCGTATCGGTCGTTCACCGATGCCCCTCTCGGCGGTGCAGGGTCATTCGCCTCGGTACAGCTGACGTTTGTCGATGTAGCGCACCACACCGTCCGGCACCAGGTACCAGACGGGGTCGCCCTTCGCGACCCGGTCACGGCAGTCCGTGGACGAGATCGCGAGGGCGGGCACCTCGACGAGCGAGACGCCGCCCTCCGGCAGGCCGGGGTCCGCGAGCGGGTGACCCGGCCTGGTCACGCCGATGAAGTGTGCCAGGGAGAAGAGCTCTTCGGTGTAACGCCAGGTGAGGATCTGGCCCAGGGCGTCGGCGCCGGTGATGAAAAAGAGATCCGTGTCCGGATTGAGCGCGCGCAGATCGCGCAGCGTGTCCGTGGTGTAGGTGGGTCCGCCGCGGTCGATGTCGATGCGGCTGACCGAGAACTGCGGGTTCTCGGCGGTCGCGATGACCGTCATCAGATAGCGGTCCTCGGCGGGCGAGACCTTCTTGTCGCTCTTCTGCCAGGGCTGCCCGGTCGGCACGAACACCACCTCGTCGAGGTGGAACTGCGAGGCGACCTCACTGGCCGCCACCAGGTGTCCGTGGTGGATCGGGTCAAACGTTCCGCCCATGACGCCGAGGCGCCTCTTGGCCGGTGAGGCCCATTCGTGATCCGGGCCGCCGGTCGGGCTGTTGACCGGGCCGGTAGGCATGTCCTGCGCTCCCATGCGTGCAGAGCCTACTGGCCCGATCCGGGTGGTTCCGCCGGGAGGGCCCGCAGGATCAGCGGTCGCGGTTGAAGCGGGTCGTGATCCAGAGCAGCAGAAGCAGGATGATGAACGCGCCACCGCCCGTCACGAGCGGACTGAGGCTTTCGTGGTTGCCGCCGTGCTCGCCGCCCTCGGCGGCGAGGGTGGCCAGCTGGGCAGCGGTGCTGTGGAGGCTCATCGTCAGCAGGACCTATCCGGTGTGGGATCGGGACAAAGACTTCCCGCCCATCGTAAGCGGGGGCCCTCCCGCCGCTCACGCCGACTCTGCCGTACGGGCCCGCGCATACGGCCGGCCGGGTCTCCGTCAGTCGTCGCGCTTGTAGCCGCGCAGCAGGAACCAGGCCAGGAAGACGGCCCCGAGCACACCGACGACCAGCACGATGCGCAAAAGATTGCCCGCGCCCTGGTCGGACGCGGCGATGATGTGATCCATGGCGGTTCGCTCCTTCTGTCTGCTGCCCCGCCACGGTATCTCCGCCTAGGGTGGAGCCCATCTCGGGGGCACGACCGGACGACAGACATGGGGGGCCGCATGCCCGACGTACCGAACGAGCAGCACGATCACGTACCCAGCAGGCAGCGCAGGCGCTTCCCCGGGATCTCCTCGCGGGCGTACGAGCATCCCGCGGACCGTTCGGCGCTGGTGGCGCTGCGCAAGCTCACCGGGTTCGACACGGTCTTCAAGGCGCTGAGCGGCCTGCTGCCCGAGCGCAGCCTGCGGCTGCTGTTCCTGTCGGACTCGGTGCGGGTCTCCGACGACCAGTTCGCGCACCTCAACTCGATGCTGCGGGACGCCTGTTACATCCTGGACCTGGAGAAGGTCCCGCCGATGTACGTCCATCAGGACCCGCAGCCGAACGCGATGTGCATCGGCCTCGACGAGCCGATCATCGTCGTCACGACCGGCCTCGTCGAGCTGCTCGACGAGGAAGAGATGCGGGCGGTCGTGGGCCACGAGGTCGGCCACGCGCTGTCCGGCCACTCGGTGTACCGGACGATACTGCTGTTCCTGACCACGCTCGCGCTGCGCGTCGCGTGGATCCCGCTGGGCAACCTCGCGATCATGGCGATCGTGACGGCGCTGCGCGAGTGGTTCCGCAAGTCCGAACTCTCGGCGGACCGCGCCGGGTTGCTGGTCGGCCAGGACCTCCAGGCCTCCATGCGCGGCCTGATGAAGATCGCGGGCGGCAACCACCTGCACGAGATGAACGTGGACGCGTTCCTCAAGCAGGCCGAGGAGTACGAGGCCGGGGGCGATCTGCGCGACTCCGTCCTGAAGATCCTGAACGTGCTGCCGCGCTCGCACCCGTTCACCACGGTGCGCGCCGCCGAGCTGAAGAAGTGGGCGGAGTCCCGGGACCACCAGCGGCTGATGGACGGCCACTACCCGCGCCGCACCGAGGACAAGGACACCTCGGTGGGCGACTCCTTCCGCGAGTCGGCCGCGCACTACACGGAGCACGTGAAGAACTCGAAGGACCCGCTGATGAAGCTGGTCAGCGACATCGCGGGCGGCGCCGGCGACCTGGGCGGCCGGGTACGGCGCGGCTTCGGGAACTTCGGCGGTTCGAGCGGTGGCGAGGGCGGCGGCGACAGCGGCGGGGGCAACAACGGCAACCACGGCACCCGCGACGACGAGTAGGACCGCGGACGGATTCCGCTAGACGGACGGCTGGGCACTGGGCGCGAGCGCGCCGCACAGCGCGGTCGCGCTGCCCGTGGCGTACGGGTCGGTGCCCGCCGGACCGTCCTTCGTGGCCCGCTGCCCCGCGAGCAGCGGGTGCAGCTGGGCGGCGGAGTCGGCCGAGCAGGACAGCGGCCCGGCCTGGACGTAGGACACGAGCAGCTCGGCCTGGTGGTTGCGCAGGTCGTCGCGGTCGTAGCGGAAGTGCAGCTCGCGGCGGACCGTGAACAGGGACGCCTTGGCGTCCGGCCGGTCGACGGGCCGCAGCGCGTACACGAACGTGTGGTCCGAGGTGACTTCCAGGGTGTCCGCGTCCGTCTCGGCGACGTGCAGGGTGCCGGTGACCCGGATCCGGGGATCGGCGAGCGCGGCCTCGGCCGGGTCGAAGCGGACCAGCCAGCCGGTGGCCGCGTGCCGGCCGTCGGCGGTGGGCCGGTCGAAGCTCTGGTCGAACTGGTCGAGCTGCCGCGGGTCGACGAGCTGGCGCACCGGCCGCAGGGTGGAGCCGGTGAGCACGTCCGGGTCGAGCGAGGAGTCGACGAGGTAGTCCTTGGACGTGGTCAGCGCGGCGACGACCTGGCTGTCGGAGAAGTGCGCGGTGCGCTGGGGCGACGCGGGCAGTGCGATGCCGTCGGCGGCCGTACGGAACTGGGCGGCGGGGCTGTGCCGGTAGAGCTCGGTGGCCGAGGCGGCGCCGGGCACCTTGCCGGACGGGGAGAGCGGGATGACGGTCATCCGCAGCGGTTCGGCGTGCCGGACGGCCTCGGCCGTGCGGTAGGGGCTGCGGACGCCCATGTAGATCGCGGTGCCGAAGGCGATCACGATCATCACGACGAGGACGACGGCCTGCCGGGTCAGTCCGCGGCGCAGTGCGGGCGTGCGGCGCACGGCCGGGGCGTGGTCGGCTATCCGCTCGTGCGCGGAGAACTCCTGGAGCCGGGCAGCCCGGACGAACGACTCGTCGAACACGACGGATCGGTATTCGTCCTCGCTTCCGCCACCACCTCCGGGGCCGCCTTCGGGGGTCCCCTCCGGTGGGTCTGCTGGCCCGCCCATACCTTCAGGGTAGGTCCCCGGGGCCTCGGGTAAACGCCCTGGTACACGACAACTTCCCACAGCGGCCCGGCAGAGCGGTGCCGGGCCGCTCAGGGCGTGCGGGGAACCGCCGACACCGCCGGCCGCGAGTAGTCGGCGGACGCGGACGGGCCCGGAACGCTCTTCTCCAGCTCCGTCGTCGCGGGCGGGGGCACCCGGTCGTCCTGGCGGCCCGCCGCGCCGCGGTAGACGGCCGTGAAGGCGAGGGCGACCATGCCGACGCCCATCAGCAGGGCGAGCGCCCAGGCGACGGGCCTGCGCCAGCGCATCCGGCCCGGGTGGGCGGCGCCGCGGCCGGTCCCGTCGGGCCCGTCGTCGTACAGGTCGTCGAGCTCGCGTCCGAAGTCGACCGCGTCGTCCGGGCCGAGCCCCTCGGGGTCGGTCTCGTCGTAGAAGTCGTCCTCGGGGCCGCGGCGTATGCGCGCCCGGCGGGCCTCGGCCTCCTGGGCCTCGGCACGGGCCTGCGCCGCGGCGAGCAGACGCTCGACCGCGGTGGGCTCATGGACCTTCGCCGCCCGCACGAAGTCCTCGTCGAAGACCACGGAGGCGAACTCATCGTCCGAACCCCCGCGGTCGTGGTCGTCGTCGGGCTCCCAGCCGTCCGGAAACGGCGTGCCCCCCACGTCCTCCGGCACCTGTCCAGAGTAGACCTGGGGGGTCAATTTGGGCAGACAGTAAGGAAATTCACCGCACGAACCGCATCACACGGTGATCAACGGGTGTGCCCGTCGCCCGTGACGATGTACTTCGTGCTCGTCAGCTCCGGCAGCCCCATGGGGCCGCGGGCGTGCAGCTTCTGGGTGGAGATGCCGATCTCGGCGCCGAAGCCGAACTGGCCACCGTCGGTGAACCGGGTCGAGGCGTTCACGGCGACGGTCGTGGAGTCGACGAGCTGGGTGAAGCGGCGGGCCGCCTGCTGCGAGGTGGTCACGATGGCCTCGGTGTGGCCGGAGGACCAGAGCCGGATGTGCTCGACGGCGGCGTCGAGGTCGTCGACGACGGCGGCCGCGATGTCGTAGCTCAGGTACTCGGTCTCCCAGTCGTCGGGCGTCGCCTCGACGACGGTGGCCTTGGACCGCTCCGCGTACGCGAGGATCCGGGCGTCCGCGTGGACGGTGACCCCGGCGTCGGCGAGGGCGTCGAGGGCGCGCGGCACGAACGCGTCGGCGACGTCGGCGTGCACGAGGAGCGTCTCGGCGGAGTTGCAGACGGAGGGCCGCTGGGCCTTGGAGTTGACGAGGATGTCGACCGCCATGTCGAGGTCGGTGTCCTTGTCGACGTAGACGTGGCAGTTGCCGGTGCCGGTCTCGATGACGGGGACGATCGAGTTCTCGACGACGTTCTTGATGAGGGAGGCGCCGCCGCGCGGGATGAGGACGTCGACGAGGCCGCGGGCGCGCATCAGCTCGGTCACCGACTCGCGGGACTCGCCGGGCACCAGCTGGATCGCGTCGGCGGGCAGTCCGGCGCCGCCGACGGCGTCGCGCAGCACCCGCACCAGCGCGGTGTTCGATTCGTACGCGGACGAGCTGCCGCGCAGCAGGACGGCGTTGCCGGACTTGAGGCAGAGGGCCGCGGCGTCGACGGTCACATTGGGCCGGGCCTCGTAGATGATGCCGACGACGCCGAGCGGAACGCGGACCTGGCGCAGGTCGATGCCGTTGGGCAGGGTGCTGCCGCGCACCACCTCGCCGACCGGGTCGGGCAGCGCGATGACGTCGCGGACGTCGGAGGCGATGGCGCGGACGCGCTCCGCGGTGAGCGTGAGCCGGTCGATGATCGCTTCGCTGGTGCCGGCCTCGCGGGCCCTGTCGATGTCCTTGGCGTTGGCCTCGATGATTTCGGCCGTACGGACTTCGAGGGCGTCGGCGATCGCCGCCAGGACGTCGTCCTTCTGCGCGCGCGGCAGCGGGGCGAGGGTGTTCGCGGCGGCGCGGGCGCGGTAGGCGGCTTGAGTGACCGGGGTCATCGAGTCGTACGGGTTCAGCGAAGGCGTCATGCTCCGCAGGGTAACGGGGGTACGGGGGGCGTCCAGCACGTGTTTCGGGGGGTGAGACATGGCTGAAAACGGCTTGTTCGTGGGGCGTGCGGTTTCGACGCCGGGTGACGGATTCGTCGTGGTTGCTCGCGCCCACGGGGCAGGCAGGATTCTCGACACACGCCCTAGAACGGGTGCACGCCCACCGGGGTCGCAGGGAGGGGGCCGTAGCCCTCCGCGATGCGGTGGTGGTAGGTCTGGCGGTCGATGACCTCCAGGCCGACGATCTCCCACGGCGGCAGCTGCGACGTCTGGCGGTGCTCACCCCACAGGCGCAGGGCGACGGCCGCGGCGTCGTGCAGGTCGCGGGCCTCCTCCCAGTAGCGGATCTCGGCGTGGTCGACGGCGTAGCGGCTGGTCAGCAGGAAGGGGTGGTCGTGGGCGAGCTGTTCGAGGCCGCGGCGGACTTCGGCCAGCGGCGCCTCGGCGCCGGAGACGCTGAGCGTGATGTGCCACAGACGGGGGCCTTCCACGGCGCCTCCCGCGGGTTCCCCGGTGGCGTCCGCGGTCTCGCCGGACCGCTCCTCGTAGGCGGCCCCCGCGACCACGCTCGTCAGGGCCCGCTCCGCCGACCCTCGGGACCCCTTGGATACGGCCCCCGGGCGCGCTCGTCTCACGACGGCCTCCTTTGCGCAATGGTCGTGATGGTCGTGCGGAACCACTCCGGCTGAACTCCCTGCGTGTAACTCCCTGCCTCAAGAGTTGAGCAGGACACGAGCCTTCGTGGGGTGGTTTTGGGGAAGGTCCCCCACGGGTGGCAGGCTTTCGGCCGATTACACAGGCGGTTTCGAAGGTGACGGGCCGTGTTTCAAGCCCGGAGGAGGACCAGATCGTCCCTGTGTACGACTTCGCGTTCGTAGGCGGGGCCGAGGTCGCGGGCGAGTTCCCGGGTGGAGCGGCCGATGAGCTGAGGGATCTCCTTGGCGTCGAAGTTGACCAGGCCGCGGGCGACCGCGCGCCCGCTCTCGTCGCGCAGCTCGACCGGGTCGCCGGCGCTGAACTCGCCCTCCACGGACGCGATCCCGGCGGGCAGCAGCGAGGTGCGCCGCTCGACCACGGCCCGTACGGCGCCGTCGTCGAGGGTGATCGACCCCTGCGGGGTGGAGGCGTGCTGGAGCCACAGCAGCCGGTCCGCGCTGCGCCGCCCCGTGCGGTGGAAGTACGTGCCGGTGTCGCGGGCGGCGAGGGCGTCGGCGGCGTGCGACGCGGAGGTCAGCACGACGGGGATGCCGGCGGCCGCGGCGATGGAGGCGGCCTCGACCTTGGTGACCATGCCGCCGGTGCCCACCCCGGCCCGGCCCGCCGAGCCGATCTTGACGTGCGCGATGTCGGCGGGGCCGCGCACCTCGGCGATGCGGGAGGTGCCGGGCTTCGCGGGGTCGCCGTCGTAGAGGCCGTCGACGTCGGAGAGGAGGACGAGGAGGTCCGCGTGGACCAGGTGGGCCACGAGCGCGGCCAGCCGGTCGTTGTCGCCGAAGCGGATCTCGTCCGTGGCGACGGTGTCGTTCTCGTTGACGATCGGGAAGGCGCCCATGGCGAGGAGCTGGTCGAGGGTGCGCGAGGCGTTGCGGTGGTGCGCCCTGCGGGCCATGTCGTCGCTGGTGAGCAGGACCTGGCCGACGCGGACGCCGTAGCGCGCGAAGGAGGCCGTGTAGCGGGCCACGAGCAGGCCCTGGCCGACGCTGGCCGCGGCCTGCTGGCGGGCGAGGTCCTTGGGGCGGCGGGTCAGGCCGAGCGGGGCGAGTCCGGCCGCGATGGCGCCGGAGGAGACGAGGACGATCTCCCTGGCTCCCTCACCGCGGTGCTTGGCGAGGACGTCCACCAGAGCGTCGACCCGGTCGGCGTCCAGCCCTCCCGCGGCCGTGGTGAGCGACGACGATCCGACCTTGACCACGATCCGGCGCGCTTCCGAGACGCCCTGCCGCGCCGATCGAGCCGCCCCTGTTGTTGCCCCAGACATGCTTCGCAATCTACGGGACGTGACCGGACGGACGCTCCGGGGTTTCGAGGGGCGGACGCCCGCGGTCCGGGGGCGGTGCACCTCAGGGGACCTGAGACCTCGGAGTCGGTGCCCTTTGCCCCTATTTGCCGTGATTGATCTCACCGAGGATTGCTACGGGACCGCTCAAAGTCATACGGTCAGTGGTCAGCCTTTTCACCGAGGTGAACCAGCCCCCCACGGTCCTCCTCGTCCTCCTATCCCTGCCAGGAGCCCAGCCCGTGCCCTCCGCCGGACTTGCCCCCCGCCGCATCGTGCAGCTCTCAGCGCTGTTCGCGATGTTTGCGCTCTATGTGGCCCAGCTCGTGAGCGCGCTCGTTCCGTACGTACCCGTGTTCGTCGTCGCGAGCGCCGCGGGCCTCGCCCTCGACACGTATATGCAGTTCCGACAGCCGGGCCTGCTGTCGCTGCTGGGCAAGATCCGCTTCGACGTCACCGTGCGTCAGCTGCTGCGGGACATGCTGATCTTCGTCGGCCTGCTGCGCATCGACGGCATCGACCCGCTGGGCGAGCAGGCCCCCCTGCTGATCATGGTGCTCGCGGTGTACGTGCTGCACTTCGCCTGCCAGGCCGCCGCCGTCCTCGTGCGCCGCACCCGGTCGCTGCCGATCGTCACGCGGAACATCGACTCCACCCCGCTGCGGCTGTCCGCGGCCCCGCCGCGCCTGCTGGCCCGCCGCTCCAGCCACCGTCTCCTCGCCTTCTCGGTGCCGGCCACGATCGGCCTGCTGGTGACGGCCGCGACGACGAACGCCCTGTGGGGCGGCATCGGCATCGGCGTCTCGATCGTGCTGCTCGGCGGCGGCGCCGCCTACCTGGCCACCTGGCTGCTGCCGAAGAAGCGCCCGCTGAACGACCAGCAGACCATCGAGTGGCTCGACCGCTGGCTGGCCGACTACCAGCCGACCGTGGCGATGTACTTCTCCGGCGGCACGACCTCCGCGTACCAGGCGAACATGTGGCTCTCCACGCTCGCCGACGTCGACGGCAAACCGCTGATCGTGCTGCGTGAGCGCTTCATGGTTAACAAGATCGACGCGACCGACGTGCCGATCATCTGCTTCCCGAAGGTCGCCACGATGTTCTCCCTGGAGAACTCGACGCTGAAGATGATGCTGCACCCGGCGAACGCGGCGAAGACCTCGCAGGTGCTGCGCATCCCGACGATCAAGCACGCGTTCATCAACCACGGCGAGTCCGACAAGCTGTCGTCCTGCAACCCGTACGCGAAGGCGTACGACGAGGTGTGGGTGGCGGGCCCCGCGGCCCGCGACCGCTACCAGCTGGCCGACGTCGGCGTCGACGACAAGGACGTCGTCGAGGTGGGCCGCCCCCAGCTCTCCCCGATCCAGGTCGGCACGGGCCCGGCCACGGGCGCGTACACCACCGTCCTCTACGCCCCCACCTGGGAGGGCTGGGACGGCAACCCGGGCAACACCTCGGTGATCCTGGCCGGCGAGAACATCGTGCGGCACCTGCTCGCCGACGACCGGGTCCGCCTGATCTACAAGCCGCACCCGATGACCGGTTCGCAGGTCCCCGCCGCGGGCGAGGCCAACAAGCGGATCATGGCGATGATCCGCGAGGCCAACACCCGCCGCTCCGGCGCCCGCCCCGGCCCGGAGGCCGCCGCCGAGCTGACCCGCGCGGCCGCCGCCCTCGACCGGCTGACCTCCACCGCCTTCCGCACCAGCGCGGACGAGATGGAGAAGATGCTGCTCCAGGGCAGGCCCGAGGGTGACCGCGCCGCGGCCGTCGCCGAGGCGACCGCCGCCTGGGAAGCGGCCTACTGGGCGTCCTTCCCGGAGTGGGAGCACCTGATCGTCACCGAGGCCCGCCCGGCGATCTTCACCTGCTTCAACCAGGCCGACGTACTGATCTCCGACGTCTCCTCGGTCGTCTCCGACTGGCTGAGCAGCGAGAAGCCGTACGCGGTCGCCAACACCTCGGGGCTGTCCGAGGCGGACTTCCGCACCGGTTTCCCGACCGTGAGCGCGGCGACGATCCTGACGCCGAAGGCGAAGGGCGTGCCCGCCCTTCTCGCGGCCGTTCGCGGCGAGGCCGAGGACAAGTACGCCGAGGCCCGTCTGGAGCTCAAGGAGCACCTCCTGGGCCCCTCCGACCCGCCGTCCATGGACCGCTTCAACGGCGCGGTGCGCGCCCTGTGCACGCGGGCCGACGAGCGCCGGGTGCGGATGGCCGCGCGTGGCGAGAGCGAGATCCCGATACAGCGCGAGGACTCGGTCGAGGAGCAGGTGGCCGAGGCCATGGAGGCGGAGGCGGCGGACACGCAGGACTCCGCCGAGTCCGAGGACTCCGTCACGGCGTGACGCGGCACAGCGCATGAGGAAGGGCCCGGGAGAATCTCCCGGGCCCTTCCTCATGCGCAGGGAATGCCTGCGGAGAACCGCTTAGAACGGGTTGAAGTCGTCAAACTCCTGCTGTGCCTCGTCCCGCTCCGCCTGCCGGTCGCGGCGGCGCTGCGCGGCCGGTCGCGGGGCCTCGAGGCGGTGGTCCTCGCCGCGGCGGCCGAGCATCTCGGCGCCCGCCATCATGGTGGGCTCCCAGTCGAAGACGACCGCGTTCTCCTCGGGGCCGATGGCGACGCCGTCGCCGTTGCGGGCGCCGGCCTTCATCAGCTCGTCCTCGACACCGAGACGGTTGAGGCGGTCGGCCAGGTAGCCCACGGCCTCGTCGTTGTTGAAGTCGGTCTGGCGCACCCAGCGCTCCGGCTTCTCGCCCCGTACGCGGAACAGCGGCTCGCCGTCGACGTCCTCGCGGGTGACGGTGAACCCGGCGTCGTCCACGGCCTTCGGGCGGATGACGACACGGGTCGACTCCTCCTTGGGCTGCGCGGCGCGGTGCGCGGACACCAGCTCGGCGAGGGCGAAGGAGAGCTCCTTGAGGCCCTTGTGGGCGACGGCGGAGACCTCGAAGACCTGGTAGCCGCGCTCCTCCAGGTCGGGCCGCACCATCTCGGCGAGGTCCTGGCCGTCGGGGATGTCGATCTTGTTGAGGACGACCAGGCGCGGCCGGTTCTCCAGGCCCGCGCCGTACTCCTTCAGCTCCGCCTCGATGATGTCGAGGTCGGAGACCGGGTCGCGGTCGGACTCCAGCGTCGCCGTGTCGAGCACGTGCACCAGCACGCTGCACCGCTCCACGTGCCGCAGGAACTCCAGGCCGAGGCCCTTGCCCTGGCTGGCGCCCGGGATCAGGCCCGGGACGTCGGCGATGGTGTAGACGGTCGAGCCCGCGGTGACCACGCCCAGGTTCGGGACGAGCGTCGTGAACGGGTAGTCGGCGATCTTCGGCTTGGCGGCGGACAGCACCGAGATCAGCGAGGACTTGCCGGCGCTCGGGTAGCCCACCAGGGCGACGTCGGCGACGGTCTTCAGCTCCAGGACGACGTCGCTCGCGTCGCCGGGGACGCCGAGCAGCGCGAAGCCGGGGGCCTTGCGGCGGGCCGAGGCCAGCGCCGCGTTGCCCAGGCCGCCGCGGCCGCCCTGGGCGGCGACGAAGGTGGTGCCCTGGCCGACCAGGTCGGCCAGCACGTTGCCCTGCTTGTCGAGGACGACCGTGCCGTCGGGCACGGGCAGGACCAGGTCCTGGCCGTCCTTGCCGGAGCGGTTGTCACCGGCGCCGGGCGCGCCGTTGGTCGCCTTGCGGTGCGGGGAGTGGTGGTAGTCGAGGAGCGTCGTGACGTCCTGGTCGACGACCAGGATCACATCGCCGCCACGGCCGCCGTTGCCGCCGTCCGGGCCGCCGAGCGGCTTGAACTTCTCACGGTGGACGGAGGCACAGCCGTGGCCTCCGCTACCCGCGGCGACATGCAGTTCGACGCGGTCCACGAAGGTGGTCATGGTTCGGTGCCTCCAGAAACTTACGGAATGTCTTAGCTCTAACACGCGAAAGGCGGACCCGCTTCCCCGAAAGGGAAGTGAGGTCCGCCTCGCGAAAACTGCCGGTCAGGCTGCCTTTCAGGCGGCGACCGGAACGATGTTCACGACCTTGCGGCCACGGTGGGTACCGAACTCCACCGCACCGGCGTCGAGCGCGAACAGCGTGTCGTCCTTGCCACGACCCACGCCGTTGCCCGGGTGGAAGTGGGTGCCGCGCTGGCGGACCAGGATCTCACCGGCGTTGACGGTCTGACCGCCGAAGCGCTTCACGCCGAGCCGCTGAGCATTGGAATCGCGCCCGTTCCGAGTGGACGATGCGCCCTTCTTGTGTGCCATGTCTCAGTCCCTACCCTTACTTCGCAGCCGCGGGGATCTCAGTGACCTTGATCGCCGTGTACTGCTGGCGGTGGCCCTGACGACGGCGGTAGCCGGTCTTGTTCTTGTAGCGAAGGATGTCGATCTTCGCACCCTTGTGGTGGTCCACGACCTCGGCCTGGACCTTGATGCCGGCCAGGACCCACGGGTCGCTGGTCACGGACTCGCCGTCGACAACGAGCAGCGTAGAGAGCTCTACGGTGTCGCCAACCTTGGCGGTGGAAAGCTTGTCAACCTCAACGATGTCGCCGACAGCAACCTTGTGCTGGCGACCACCGCTGCGCACGATGGCGTACACGCGGATCTCTCTTTCGCTCGGAACGGAACCCCCGCAGTCCAGCCGCGCGAGGCGGCCTCTCCGGCATCTCGGAAGCCTGGGCTTCACAGATCCCGGAGGAAGAGGTTTACGGGAGTGAGGCACGTCGATGGACACGCCGACGGTCAAGGTTACGGGGCGCCCCTCAGAAGGGTCAAACCGGCCCCCGCTCCCCCGGGCCTCTCAGGCCTTGGGCTCACCGTCCTGCGGCAGCGTGTTCACGCCCTTGCAGAGGTTCGTGTTGTCGTTCGTCCCCGGGTACGCGACGTTCCACACCTTCTGGAAGTGCGTGCGGTACGTGTCGTGCACGGAGTCGTCGTCGATCTTGACGTACGCCTCGTCGTTCTCGCGCAGCGCCGGGTTCGAGGCGTTCTGCGAGCCGGTGAAGGTGACCTTGTTGCGGGCGCCGTCGTACATGCCGTCGATCGCGACGTACTTGGTGTGGATGATGAACGGCGTGGCCGTCTTGGACCCGGGTTTCAGCGGGTCGCGGTCGTCGTTGTAGCAGCGGCGCGGCGGGGCGCCGGTGGCGTGCATCGTCTTCCAGGTGCCGCTGTCGGAGGTCGCGTACTCGACGGAGACGGTGCAGCCCGCCTTCTGGAGCGCGACCAGCTTGTCGGCGATGGCCTGCCGGGTGATCTGGAAGATCGCGGCCCGCACGATCGTGTGCTGCGTCGCGCCCGTCGTGGGGTTCTTGTAGGTGCACGAGACGTTGTTGAGCACCGAGTACAGCGTGTCCGTGGAGTTCGTGGTGCCGGCCCGCGGATAGAAGTACGCCTTGTAGCGGCCGTTGCTGACCGTGCGGTAGTCCCAGTTCTTCCAGTCCTTGGCGGCTATGTCGTCGAAGTAGTCCGAGTAGGCGCCGTAGAGGACCGGGTTGTTCGGCAGCTGGAGCGCGTCGTTGAAGAAGCGCGTGCCGGCCGAGGGCGTGGAGTTCGCCGTGGTCTGCACGACGACGTTCTTCGCGCCGTCGACGGCCGAGAACAGCCAGAACTTGTTGTGCATGATCGACTTGCCGAACTTGGGGTCGCCCAGGCACGACTTGTCCTTCGGGCACAGCGTCACGAAGGACGACGCGGCGATGTCGGTGCCGAACGCCGTCTTCAGCTGGCTGTAGATCGTGTTGGTGGGGCGGTCGCTGACGCTGGTGGAGTCCAGCACGATCCGGATGTTCACGCCGCGGGCCTTGGCCCGGATCAGCGCGTCCGCGATCGTCTGCTCCCACACGTGGTAGACCGCGACCTTGATGGTCGAGCCGGGCAGCGCCGCGTCCGTCAGCTCGACGAGCCGGGTGCGGATCGCGTACTGGGCGTCCGTCGTGCCCAGCGGGTCGTTGAAGATGGGCCCCTCGGTCCAGGTCCTCGTGTCCGCCGACGCGGTGTCCGCGGCGACGCCCGCCTGCACCCCGGCGGCCGAGAGCACGGTGGCGAGGGCCACCGCCTGCCGGGCCCCCTTGACCGGCTTCACCGCCCGGTGCCGGCCCGTACCCCTGAGACGCACGTGCGTCATCGTTCCCCTCCCTGGCACGGATGCTGCCGTCTCCCCAACGGACACCCCTGCTCCTCCTGCACATGTACTACTGCTTGAGTTTTACAGGCAGTTTGCCGTGCCCCGAGGGCGGGGGGCGATTTACGTACGATATTCCACCCGTTCCCCTCCCTTGCCCCACGGCACACGACGGCGCCCCTGTCACAGCCGGGCTGTGACAGGGGCGCCGTCGTCGATGGCTCAGGCCTCGTCGGCCGCGGCCGTGACGGACGGCGGCGACTGCTGCTCGGCCGCCGCGGTCTTCTTCGCGGTCGTCTTCTTGGCGGCGGTCTTGGTCGCCGCCTTCTTGGCCGTCGTCTTCTTCGCGGCCGTCTTCTTGGCCGCGGTCTTCTTGGTGGTGGTGGCCGCCTTCTTCGCCGTCGCCTTCTTGGCCGTCTTACGGGCCGTCTTCTTGGCGGCGGGCTTCTCCGCGGACTCCTCCTTGGCAGGCTCGTCCGTGGCCGACGGGACGACCACGACGGCCGTCTCCTCGGACGCGGTCGGGGCGGTCGCCTTGCGGACGGCACGGCGGCGCGGGCGGGCCGGGGCGGCCGCCTCGGTCTCCGGCGCCGTCTCCTCGGCGGCCTTCGGCTCCTCGGCCGCCTTGGGCTCCGACTCCACGACGGTCACCACGGCGGCCTCGTCCGAGGACGCCTTCGGGGCACCGGCGGGGGCGCTGGCCTTGCGGGTGGCACGACGGCGGGCGCGCGGGGCCGGGGCCTCGGCGGCCTGCTCCACCACGGGCTCGGGCGTCTCCTGGGGCTTCGGCTCCTCGACGACCGGCTCGGCGTCGGCGACCGGGGCGGCCGCGGCGGCCTCCCGCTGCTCCTCGGCCTGCTCCGCCTTGCGGGCCCGCTCGGCACGCGCGGACCGCTTGTCGGTCTGCTCCGCCTTCGGGGCACCGGCCGGGGCCGACGCACGGCGCGTGGCACGGCGGCGCGAGCGGCCACGGCTGCCCGCCGCGGCCTCCGCCTCGGCGGCGCTGGAGTACAGCTCCTCGTCCGCCACGAACTCGGGCTCGGGCAGCGCCACCGGGGCGGCCACCTCCGCGGCGACCTCGGCCTCGGTCTCGGCCGGCTCCGGCGTCGACTCGTGCTCGTGCGTGTCGTGCTCGTGCGTCTCGTGCTGGTGGTCCGCGCCGTTGCCGCCGCGGCCGCGCTTCTTGCGCTTGCCGCCGCCACCGCTGCCGGCGGAGGACGCCTGCTCCATGTGGACGATGACGCCGCGGCCGTTGCAGTGCACGCAGGTCTCGGAGAAGGACTCCAGGAGGCCCTGTCCGACGCGCTTGCGGGTCATCTGGACCAGGCCGAGCGAGGTGACCTCGGCGACCTGGTGCTTGGTCCGGTCGCGGCCCAGGCACTCCAGGAGACGGCGCAGGACCAGGTCCCGGTTGGACTCCAGGACCATGTCGATGAAGTCGATGACGACGATGCCGCCGAGGTCCCGGAGCCGCAGCTGGCGGACGATCTCCTCGGCAGCCTCCAGGTTGTTCCTGGTCACGGTCTCTTCGAGGTTGCCGCCCTGGCCGGTGAACTTACCGGTGTTGACGTCGACCACGATCATGGCCTCGGTCTTGTCGATCACCAGGGAGCCGCCGGAGGGCAGCCACACCTTGCGGTCGAGCGCCTTGGCGAGCTGCTCGTCGATCCGGTACGTCGCGAAGACGTCGACCTCCGACGTCCAGCGGGACAGCCGGTCGGCCAGGTCGGGGGCGACGTGGTTGACGTAGCCGTGGATGGTCTCCCACGCCTCGTCACCGCTGACGATGACCTTGGAGAAGTCCTCGTTGAAGATGTCGCGCACGACGCGGACGGTCATGTCCGGCTCGCCGTACAGCAGGCTCGGCGACGACGTCGAGATCTGCTTGGACTTCTTCTGGATGTCCTCCCACTGGGCCTGCAGACGCTCGACGTCGCGGCGCAGCTCGTCCTCGCTCGCGCCCTCGGCGGCGGTGCGCACGATGACGCCCGCGTCCTCGGGGACGATCTTCTTGAGGATGGTCTTCAGGCGCGCGCGCTCGGTGTCGGGCAGCTTGCGGCTGATGCCGGTCATCGAGCCCTCGGGCACGTAGACCAGGTAGCGGCCGGGCAGCGAGACCTGGCTGGTCAGGCGGGCGCCCTTGTGGCCGATCGGGTCCTTGGTGACCTGGACGAGCACGGACTGGCCGGACTTCAGGGCGGTCTCGATGCGGCGCGGCCCGTTGGCCATGCCGAGCGCCTCGAAGTTGACCTCACCGGCGTACAGCACCGCGTTGCGGCCCTTGCCGATGTCGATGAAGGCGGCCTCCATCGACGGCAGCACGTTCTGCACCTTGCCCAGGTACACGTTGCCGACGTACGAGGTCGACTGCTCCTTGTTGACGTAGTGCTCGACGAGGATGTTGTCCTCGAGCACGCCGATCTGGGTGCGGTCGCCGTTCTGCCGGACGACCATCACGCGCTCGACGGCCTCGCGGCGGGCCAGGAACTCGGCCTCGGTGATGATCGGGACGCGGCGGCGGCCCTGCTCGCGGCCCTCGCGGCGGCGCTGCTTCTTCGCCTCGAGACGCGTGGAGCCCTTGATGGACTGCACCTCGTCCGAGGAGGTCGAGCGCTCGGACTTCTCGTCCTTCTTGCGCGGCTCGCGGACCTTGACGACGGTGCGCTCCGGGTCGTCCGAGGACTGCTCGGCGTCGGAGGACGCGTCACCGGCGCGACGGCGGCGACGACGACGGCGACGGCTGCTGCTCGACCCGCCGGACGCGCCGTGCGTGTCCTGCTCGTCCTGGTCGTCGGCGTGCTCGTCCTGCTCGTCGGTGTGCTCGTCGTCGGCGTCCTCGTCGGACGCGCCCTCGGCGTCGGCGTCGGCGTCCGTGTCGGCGGCGTCCCCGCGACGACGGCGGCGGCCACCGCGACGGCGGCGGCGGGCCGGGCGGTCGCCCTGCTCGTCGTGGTCGTCGTGGCCGTCGGAGTCCTGCTCGTCGGCCGCCTCGGCGGTCTGCTCGTCGGCGTCGTCGGCGTCCTCGTCGACGACGGGCTCCGGCGCGGCGGCGGTCACGGCCTCGGGCTCGGCGGCGGGGCGCTCGTCGGTGGCGCGGCGACGGCGGCGACGGCGCGGCGTCTGGTCCTCCTCGACGACCGCGGCCGGCTCGGGCTCGGGCTCGGTGCGCTGCTCACCGGCGGCCTCGGCCGCGGCGGCGGCAGCGGCACGCTCGGGCGTCTGGAACATCGGCTCGGTGAAGACCGGCGCCTGGAAGACGGCGACGGACGGGCGCTTCGGGCGGCTGCCGCCCTCGGCGTCGGCCGTGTCGGCCTGCTTCGCCTGGCGGCCCTTCGTCTGCTTGGGCTCGGAGAAGCCGCCGGCGGCCTTGCGGGTGGCGCGGCGCCGGGGGCGGCGCGGGGCGTCGTCCTCGGCCGGGGCCTCGGCGGGCTCGGCGGCGGGCGCGGCCTGCTCCTGGGCGGCCGGCTCGGCGACGGGCTCGGCGGCCTGCGGGGCCTCGGGCGTGGACACGGCGCGGGTGGCCCGGCGGCGGGCACGGCGCGGGGCGGCGTCCTCGGCCGGGGTCTCGGCGGCCGGCTCGGCGACGGGCGCCGCGGCCTGCGGCTCCTCGGCCGGGGCCGCCTCGACGGCGGGCGTCTCGGCGGCGGGGGCCTCGGCGGCGGGCGTGGCGACGGTGCGGGTCGCGCGGCGGCGACGGCGCGGCGCGGCGGCCTCGGCGGGCGCCTCCTCGGCGGCCGGGGTCTCCTCCGCGACGGCCTGCGGCTCGTCGGCGGCGGGCGCGGCGGCCTCGGCGGCGTCCGTCACAGGGGCGGACGCGGTACGGGTCGCGCGGCGGCGACGGCGCGGCGCGGCGGCCTCGGCCGGGGCCTCCTCGGCGGCGGGCGCGGCGGCCGGCTCGGTGACCGGTTCGACGACCGGCTCGGCGGCCTCGGCCTGCGCGGGCGCACCGGTGGGCGCGGAGGCGCGCCGGGTGGCACGGCGGCGCGGGCGGGCGGCGGGCGCCGCGTCCTGCGTCTCCTGCGCCGGGGTGGTCTCGGCGGCGGCAGCGGCCTCGGGGGCCTCGTTCACGGCGTCGAGTTCGTCCTCGGCGTCCGTGGCAGCGGCCGGTATGGCCGGCGCGGCGGCCTCGGTGTCAGCGGCGGTGGGGCTCACGGGCGGGCCCGCGGGGCGCGACGCGGCCCGGCGCCGGCGGCGCGGGGGCAGGGTGTCGCTGGGGCTGTCCAGCTCGGAGGTGGTGGGTTCGGTCGGCTCGGGCATGCGGGTGGATCTCCCGTCGGGCCCCCGGGCGCCGCGCCTGGTCCATGACCGGTGACGTCCGCGGCTCGCTCGCGCTTCTTGTCGGGCGCGAGGGCCGCCGGTCCGGGGCGCGGGCGCCGCACGGGGGCTCTTCTGTCTGTTCTCGCCGGTTCCGGTACGCGAGGTACGTACGGCCTGGCGAAAGTCCTTGGGTGGGTGCGCTGCCCGACCCAGGTGGCTCCCGAGTCCGAGGGCGGCGCGACGACGACCGTCCTTACGCGGAACCTTCCACGGCAGGCACCTTCGCGGCGGCAGATCCTGCGGACCCCGCGTGCGGGGTGTCCCGGTCTGCCTCGCGGTCGGGCGCGAGCGGGTCGGTCACCGTGCCGGTCTCTTCATCGAAAGGCCCCTGCGCCAGCCTGGTCACCGCTGCGGGGACCGGCGGCGCCAGGTCGGCCACGGCGCGGAGACCGGACAGGACGTCGTCGGGTCGAACGGCAGGCGTCACGTGCCGAACAACCAGGCGCAGTATCGCACAGGCCTTGTCGCCCGGCCTATCAGCCGGGACATCCGAGGTCTGCGCCGCATCGTGTGCCTCGAGGGACACGACAGCCCCGCGGGCGTCGAACGTCCGCATGCCGTTCTTGGTGCGGCGCTGCACCTCGACCGTCTCGGCGGCCCGGAACGCCTCTGCGGCGCGGGCTGCCTCCTCGGCCGTGACCCCGTCGAGCCGCAGCTCCCACACGGAGGCGGCGAGCCGGTCGGCGAGTCCTGGGGTACGGGCCTCGACGGCGTCGACGATGTCAAGGCCGTGCGGCATCGACTCGTCGAGCAGCGCGCGCAGTGTCGCGGGGTCGCGGGGCGCGGTGAGCGCGATCTCCAGGTACTCGGCCTCACTGCCCGTGCCGGTGGGTGCGGCATTGGCGTAGGACACCTTCGGGTGCGGCGTGAACCCCGCCGAGTACGCCATGGGCACCTCGGCGCGGCGCAGCGCACGCTCGAAGGCGCGCTGGAAGTCTCGGTGGCTGGTGAACCGGAGGCGGCCGCGCTTGGTGTAGCGCAGTCGGATGCGCTGCACCGCGGGTGCGGGCGGCGGGCCTTCGGGCTGTCGCTTGCCCAGTGTCCTAATCCTTAATGAATGCGGTCTTCGTGAGAGCGGTCGTACTGCTACCAAGAGTACGTCCCTGCGCGTCCTCCGGTTCCCGCACCTCCCTGACCAGCGGCTCGGGCGGGCGGCCCGGGCCGAACAGGGCGCGCCGCACATCGGCCCGCACCTGCCGGACCGTGGCCCGCACCGCGCCGGCCGTCTCCCGGACCACCCGGGCGGCGGGCCGCCACACCTGGTCCCGCACGACGTGCCCGAGGGGGGTGAGCACGCTGCGGTACGCCCAGCGCACGGGCTCCACGAGGGTCCACCGCAGCAAGGCGCCGAGGAACCGTCCGACGGCGAGCGAGACGTACCCGGCCACGCGCCAGGCGACGCCGAGGGCCGCGCCGGTCTCCCGCAGCAGCACGCCGAGGGCCCGTCCGACGGGCACCAGCACCCAGCGCCACAGGGCGAGCGCGGGCAGCACGAGAATCCACCGGACGAGTGCCAGGGCGGCGTGGCCGAGCGGGGTGAGGAGGTATCGGTACAGCCCTGCCGCGAGCCGTCCGAGGCCGAAGGCGATCCCGGTGAGGAGCAGGGCGATCGCGTGCCCGAGCGGTGTCAGCACGCGCGCGTAGAGCCACCCGGCGGGTACGACGAGCAGCACGCGCCCCAGCCACCCGAGCCCACGCCCGACCGCGGCGGCACCGGCCGCCAACTGCCGTACCAGCCAGGCCAGTCCATGCCCCACCGGGACGAGCGCGTGCCGCCACAGCGCGACCCACGGCCACACGAACAGGGCTTTGCCGACCCACGCGAGCGCCACGGCGGCCGCCCGTCCGGCGGGCGCGAGCACGCGCGCGTACAGCCACACGGCGGGTACGACGACCAACACCCGCCCCAGGAAGGCGAGTCCGCGCCCGAGGGGCGCCAGCACGTACCGCCCGAGCCGGACGAGCGGCCACACGAACAGCCCGTACAGCAGCAGTCCGACACCGCGGCCGAGCGGCACGAGCGCCTTCTCGTACAGGAAGCGGCCGCCGGTGACGAGCGCGTCCCACACGAGCCGGACCGGCACCACGACGACGAGCGCCACGATCCGCACGGGCATGCGGATCGCCGCCACGAGACAGCCTTCCGCGGGGTCGGGCGCGGGGCCGGGGCGCTTCTCCATGTCCATGCTGTGTCAGACGCCGGAGAGGGCTTTCCGGATGCGGAGGGGACGCCGGTGCTTCACAAAGCGGCCGTGCCAGGCACAATCTGCGCATGATTACGCTTACGAAGGAAGACGGCCCCGCGGATCTCGACGGTGTCACCCATCTCTCCATCGGGGTCTCCTGGGACCCGACCGCGGGCAGCAGCGGTGGCGTGCTCGGCGCGCTGCGCCGCAAGCAGGGCACGGACCTGGACCTGATAGCGATCGCCCTTCAGGGCGGCGACCCGGTCCGGCTCGCGGGCCTGGACTCCCTGGACCCGCTGGGCAACGGCGCGTTGCTGCACAGCGGCGACAACCAGACCGGCAAGGGCGACGGCGACGACGAGACCGTCACCGTCGAGTTCGCGAAGGTGCCGCCGGTCATCACGTCGATCGTGTTCATCGCGGCGGCCTACAAGAAGGGCAGTTCGTTCCAGAAGGCCCGCAACATCAGCTTCAAGGTGTACGACGCGACGGGCGGCAGCAGCCAGCAGGTGGCGGACATCTGGCCGAGCCTGCTCACCGCCGACAACGGCTGCCTCGTGGCGAAGGCCGTCCGCAGCGCGGGCGACGTCTGGAAGCTCCAGGTCATCAACGAGACCGGCAAGATCAAGCAGGGTGACGAGCGTGCGCTGATGCGCTTCGCCGTCAGCAAGTAGGACGGCAACGGTGAAGGGCGGGGCCGTGGCCCCGCCCTTCACCGTGTCCGCGGTGTGCGCTACTTGACGACCGTCAGCGGCAGCAGCTTCTTGCCGGTCGGGCCGATCTGGATGGACGTGTCCATCGCGGGGCAGACACCGCAGTCGAAGCAGGGCGTCCAGCGGCAGTCCTCGACCTCGGTCTCGTCGAGCGCGTCCTGCCAGTCCTCCCAGAGCCAGTCCTTGTCGAGACCGGAGTCCAGGTGGTCCCAGGGCAGGACCTCCTCGTACGTGCGCTCACGCGTCGTGTACCAGGCGACGTCCACACCGTGGGCGGGCAGCGTCTTGGCGGCGCACTCCATCCAGCGGTCGTACGAGAAGTGCTCGCGCCAGCCGTCGAAGCGGCCGCCGTCCTCGTAGACCGCGCGGATGACGTCGCCGATGCGGCGGTCGCCGCGGGAGAGCAGGCCCTCGACGATGCCGGGCTTGCCGTCGTGGTAGCGGAAGCCGATGGAACGGCCGTACTTCTTGTCGCCGCGGATCTTGTCGCGGAGCTTCTCCAGACGGGCGTCCGTCTCCTCCGCCGACAGCTGCGGCGCCCACTGGAACGGGGTGTGCGGCTTGGGCACGAAACCGCCGATGGAGACCGTGCAGCGGATGTCGTTGGAGCCGGAGACCTCGCGGCCCTTCTGGATCACGTTCATCGCCATGTCGGCGATCTGGAGGACGTCGTCGTCCGTCTCCGTCGGCAGGCCGCACATGAAGTACAGCTTCACCTGGCGCCAGCCGTTGCCGTACGCGGTCGCGACGGTACGGATCAGGTCCTCTTCCGAGACCATCTTGTTGATGACCTTGCGCATGCGCTCGCTGCCGCCCTCGGGGGCGAACGTCAGGCCGGAGCGGCGGCCGTTGCGCGTCAGCTCGTTGGCCAGGTCGACGTTGAAGGCGTCCACGCGGGTCGACGGCAGCGAGAGGCCGATCTTGTCTTCCTCGTAGCGGTCCGCGAGGCCCTTGGCGATGTCGCCGATCTCGGAGTGGTCCGCGGAGGAGAGCGAGAGCAGGCCGACCTCCTCGAAGCCGGTCGCCTTGAGGCCCTTCTCGACCATGTCGCCGATGCCGGTGATGCTTCGCTCCCGCACGGGGCGCGTGATCATGCCGGCCTGGCAGAAGCGGCAGCCGCGGGTGCAGCCGCGGAAGATCTCGACGGACATCCGCTCGTGGACCGTCTCGGCGAGGGGCACCAGCGGCTGCTTGGGGTACGGCCACTCGTCGAGATCCATGACGGTGTGCTTGGAGACGCGCCACGGGACGCCCGAGCGGTTCGGGACGACCCGGCCGATGCGGCCGTCGGGCAGGTACTCGACGTCGTAGAAGCCCGGGACGTAGATGTTGCCGGTCTTGGCCAGGCGGAGGAGGACCTCCTCGCGGCCGCCGGGGCGGCCCTCGGCCTTCCAGGCGCGGATGATCTCGGTCATGTCGAGCACGGCCTGCTCGCCGTCGCCGATGACGGCGGCGTCGATGAACGCGGCGATCGGCTCGGGGTTGAAGGCCGCGTGGCCGCCCGCGAGGACGATCGGGTCGTCGAGCCCGCGGTCCTTGGACTCCAGCGGGATGCCGGCCAGGTCGAGCGCGGCGAGCATGTTGGTGTAGCCCAGCTCGGTGGAGAACGACAGCCCGAAGACGTCGAAGGCCTTCACCGGGCGGTGCGAGTCGACCGTGAACTGGGGCACCTTGTGCTCGCGCATCAGGGCTTCCAGGTCGGGCCAGACGCTGTAGGTGCGCTCGGCGAGGACGCCCTCCCGCTCGTTCAGCACCTCGTAGAGGATCATGACGCCCTGGTTGGGCAGCCCGACCTCGTACGCGTCCGGGTACATCAGCGCCCAGCGGACGTCGCAGGACTCCCACGGCTTGACCGTGGAGTTGAGCTCTCCGCCGACGTACTGGATCGGCTTCTGCACATGCGGGAGCAGCGCTTCGAGCTGCGGAAACACGGACTCGACCGCTTGGGGCGCCGCGGCGACGGCATCGGCAGGCATAACCGTGGACCTTTGTGAGCTGACAGGGGTGACCCTCAACCCTAACCCGCCGAAAGGGTGGCCTTCGCCGCGCGGGCCCACACCCCGGGCAGCTCCCGCTCGCGGTCCGTGGCGGCCGCCTGCTCCTGTCCGTGGAGCAGTCCCCAGGTGAACGCGGTCTCGCCGGCCGCGTGCGCCTGGATCGCGAGCTGGCGCAGGGTCTCCCGGGCGACGACGGAGTCCTGGTGGTCGCCGAGGAGTGACTGGACGGACTTCATCCGCTTGGCGAACCGCTTGGCCTGCTTGCCGAGCGCGGGGACGGCGGCCTCGCCCGCGTACCGGGCGCGCTTGGCGGACTTGCGGGCCTCGTGCATCGCCAGGTCGCGGTCGGTGCCCGCGGGCAGCGACAGGGCGTGCTCGACGCGGGCGGCGAGGCGGGTCCGGTCCTTGAGGGCGGCGGTGACGAGCAGTTCCGCGGCCGGTTTCCGGGCGGCGGACCGCAGCGGCGGGTCGGCGAGCAGCGCGTCGAGGGCGTCAAGGAGGGCCAGGTAGCGCTTGCCGTCGAGGACGGCGACCGTGTGCCGGCGCGAGCCCTGGCGCTGGGCGACCGCCCAGATCCGCAGCCGGCCGCGGACCGGGCCGAGCAGCAGGGTGCGCGGCACGGCGTCGATCCGGGCGGTGAGCCGCTCGGCCAGCACCTCGTGGTCGCGGTCGATGCCCAGCTCGGCGCCGAGCCATTTCAGTTCCTCGGCGACCGGCGCGGTGGCGGCGGGGTCGAGGACCTTCTTGTACGTCTTGAACGCGCTGCGCATCCGGCGGGCGGCGACCCGCATCTGGTGCACGGCGTCCGGCAGGTCGCGGCGGACGGCCGGGTCGAGGTCGACGAGCACGTCGCGCTGGGCGCGCAGGTGGGCGACGACGTGGTCCCCTGCGGTGCCGGACGGGGAGGGCTCGGCGGGCTCGGGTGCCGGGACCGCGGCGCCCGTCTCATCGAGGGCGCGGGCCAGTTTGGAGAGGGATCCGGAGCGGTCGGCGCCGGCCTTGCGCAGCCGCTTCTCGACCTTGCCGAGGAAGTCGGGGTCGCCGTCGTCCGCCAGCTCGACCTCGATCTCCGTCCAGGCCGTGCCGCCCTGGCCGTCGGCCCGCTCGGCGCGTACGGCGTCGACGCTCACCTCGGCGAGCAGTTCGCCGTGGGCGTCGGTCAGATGGGAGACGGCGCGGGACGACATCAGGCGGACCACCGGCAGGAGCTGGGCGTCCCGGACCCGGGAGCGGACCAGTCCGGCGAGCGAGCGGGGCAGTTGCGCGGAGAGCGGGGCGCGGATCTCGTCCCGTACGCCCTCCCCCAGGGCGACCGGGATCTTCAGGTGCCAGCCCGCGTCGTCGCCGCCCGTGCGGCGGCGCAGGGTGATGTGGTCGGCCGCGAGGCGCTGGTCGGCCGTGTCGTAGTACACGGCGTCGAGCTCGACGACGCCCTTGCCGATGACCTCGGCCACGCCGGGGACCCTGCCCAGGTCGGGCAGCTCGAAGGCCTCGTCGGGCGCGCCCGGCACCTCGTACTTCCGCTCGATCTCGCGCTTCGTCTCCGCCATAACCCGAATCTAGACGCCGACGGGCGCCCCCGATAGAGGACGGCCCGAGCCCCGTCAGGGGCGCGGGGAACCGCGCGAGAACCCCCACCGGGCGGGCGGCCGCGTACGACGCCGGGGTGGCCGCCCCTTGAAGCGCTTCCCGCGGAGCGGCTACGCGGACATGGGGCGCTGCACCCTGATCGACTGGAGGAGGCCGATCGCCACCCAGACCGCGAACATCGATGAACCGCCGTACGACACGAACGGCAGCGGAAGCCCGGCGACCGGCATGATGCCGAGCGTCATGCCGATGTTCTCGAACGCCTGGAAGGAGAACCAGGCGATGATGCCGGCGGCGACGATGGTCCCGTACAGCTCGGTGGTCTCGCGCGCGATGCGGCAGGCCCGCCACAGCACCACACCGAGGAGCAGCAGGATCAGCCCGGCCCCGACGAAGCCCAGCTCCTCCCCCGCCACCGTGAACACGAAGTCCGTCTGCTGCTCGGGCACGAACTGCCCGGTGGTCTGCGAGCCGTGGAAGAGCCCGGCGCCGGTGAGCCCGCCCGAGCCGATCGCGATGCGCGCCTGGTTGGTGTTGTAGCCGACGCCGGCCGGGTCGAGCGCCGGGTTGGCGAAGGCGGCGAACCGGGCGATCTGGTAGTCGTCGAGGACCCCGAGCTGCCACACCGCGACCGCGCCCGCCGCGCCGACCCCGATCAGGCCGAGCACCCAGCGGTTGGAGGCGCCGGAGGCCAGCAGCACGCCGAGCACGATCATCACCATGACCATGACGGACCCGAGGTCCGGCATCAGCATGACGACCATCATGGGCACGGCGGCGAGGCCGAGGGCCTGGAGGACGGTCCGGTGGTCGGGATGTTCGCGGTCACCGGCGTCGACCCGCGCCGCGAGCAGCATCGCCATCCCCAGGATGATCGTGATCTTCACGAACTCCGAGGGCTGGAGCGAGAAGCCGCCGCCGACGATGATCCACGCGTGCGCGCCGTTCACCGTCGCGCCGAGCGGGGTGAGGACCAGCAGCACCAGGAAGACCGAGATGCCGTAGAGGATCGGGACGGCGGTGCGCAGGGTGCGGTGGCCGAGCCAGATCGTGCCGACCATCAGCCCGATGCCGATGCCCATGTTGAGCAGGTGGCGGAAGAGGAAGTAGTACGGGTCGCCCTGGTTCAGCTCGGTCCTGTTGCGGGTCGCCGAGTAGACGAGCGCGGAGCCGATCAGCGAGAGCGCGATCGCCGACAGCAGTATCGGCCAGTCGAGCCGCCGCACCACCGAGTCCCGGGCCATGAGCCGGGACATGGTGGAGCGCTGCTGCGGGCCGTACCCGGAGACGGAGAAACCGTTGGTGTGGCCTGCCATCGTCGGTCAGTCCCTCCTGCTGTACGTCGAGGCGGGCAGCCCGGCCGCCAGCTCCTGCTGGGCCGGCGCCTGCTGCTTGCTCGGGTCGTACGTGTCGATCGTCGGGGCGTCGATCGAACCGTCCTTCTGGATCTTCGGCAGGGCCTTCTCCGGTTCGGGCAGCAGGGCCTTCTTCAGGTTCTGCTGGCCCTTGTCGTCGAGGCCGTACATCGCGTCGTAGATCTTGCGGACGGCCGGGCCGGAGGCGCCCGAACCCGTACCACCCTGGGAGATCGTCATGACGATCGAGTAGTCCTTGGTGTAGGACGCGAACCAGGACGTCGTCTGCTTGCCGTAGACCTCCGCCGTACCGGTCTTGGCGTGCATCGGGATCTTGTCCTGAGGCCAGCCGCCGAAGCGCCAGGCCGCCGTACCGCGGGTCGCCACTCCCGCCAGTGCTTGGTCTATCTCGTCGCGGGTCTTGCCCTTGAACGGCAGCTTGGCGTTGACCTTGGGCTGGATCGCGTGGACCTGCTTGCCGTCGGCGCTGACGATGGCCTTGCCGACCTCGGGCTCGTGCAGGGTGCCGCCGTTGGAGATCGCGGCGTAGATCGACGCCATCTGGATCGGGGTGACGAGGGTGTCGCCCTGGCCGATGGAGTAGTTGACGGAGTCACCGGCGCGCATGAGGTTGCCTTCGAGGCAGTTCTCGTAGTTGAGGCGCTGGACGTAGTCGCCGCTCTTCTTGCCGGACTTGCACCAGGAGTCCTTGTTGGCCTTCCAGAACCGCTGCTTCCACTGGCGGTCGGGGACCCGGCCGGTGACCTCGTTGGGCAGGTCGATGCCGGTCTCCTTGCCGAGACCGAACTGGTGGGCGGTCTTGTAGAACCAGTCCTGGGTGTCCTTGTTGCCCTTGAGGCCGCCGTCCTTCTTCCACTCGTTGTGGGCGATGCCGTAGAAGACGGTGTCGCAGGAGACCTCCAGGGCGCGGCCGAGCGAGATCGGCCCGAAGTTCTCCGACTCGAAGTTCTTGAAGACCTGGTTGCCGATGGAGTACGAGCTGGTGCACGGGTAGTGCCCGTTGAACGGGTAGCCCGCGTTGACCGCCGCCGTGGTCGAGATGACCTTGAAGATGGAGCCGGGGGCCGCCTGGCCCTGGATGGCCCGGTTCAGCAGCGGGTAGTTGGAGTTCTTGCCGGTCAGGTTGGCGTAGTCCTTGCCGGAGATGCCGCCGACCCAGGCGTTCGGGTCGTAGCTCGGGTTGGACGCCATGGCGACGACGCGGCCGGTCTTGGCCTCCATCACGACGACGGCGCCGGAGTCGGCCTTGTAGTTGGTGCCGGTGTTCTTGTCGAACTCGTGGCGGGCGGCCTTCATGGCCTCGTTCAGCTCGTACTCGGCGACGCGCTGGACCCGTGCGTCTATCGAGGTGACGACGTTCGCTCCCGGCTCGGCCTTGTCGCTCTTGGCGCGGCCGATGACGCGGCCGAGGTTGTCGACCTCGTAACGGGTGACGCCGGCCTTGCCGCGCAGGTCCTTGTCGTACGTGCGTTCAAGGCCGGAGCGGCCGACCTGGTCGGAGCGGAGGTACGGCGACTCGCTGTCCTTCGCCTGCTCGATCTCGGCGTCGGTGACCGGCGAGAGGTAGCCGAGCACCTGCGCGGTGTTGGCCTTGCCGGGCGCGGCGTAGCGGCGCACGGCGGTGGGCTCGGCGGTGATGCCGGGGAAGTCCTCGCCGCGCTCGCGGATCTGGAGCGCCTGCTTGGGCGTGGCCTCGTCGGTGATCGGGATCGGCTGGTACGGCGAGCCGTTCCAGCAGGGCTGCGGCGTCTTGGCGTCGCACAGCCGGACCTTCTCCTCGACGTCCTTGGGCTTCATGCCGAGGACGCCGGCCAGCTTGGTGAGGACGGACTTGCCGTCGTCCTTCATCCGCATCAGGTCGGTACGGGAGGCGGAGACGACGAGGCGGGTCTCGTTGTCGGCGAGGGCCACGCCCCGCGAGTCCAGGATCGAGCCGCGCACGGCGGGCGTGACGACCTGCTGGACGTGGTTGCCGGACGCCTCCTTGGCGTACTCGTCGCCGTTGCGCACCTGGAGGTACCAGAGGCGGCCGCCGAGCGTGAACAGGAGGGACAGGACGAGGATCTGGAGGACGACGAGACGGATCTGGACCCGCGGGGTCCGGCCGGTCTCAGGGATGTTGGTCATGGTGCCCGTGCTCCCCCTAGTACGTGTGCGCGTACGAGTACGAGTAGTACGTGTACACGCCCGACCTGTGTGCGGCCGGATCGGCCGGAGCGGTCGACTGGCATGCGCTCACAGGCGCTTGACCCCCTTGATGCGTCCGGCGCGGGCGGCGCGCGCCTTCACGGACTTCATGCGCAGGCCGCCGCGCTGGTTGCCGATGCGCAGACCGGTGCCGGCCGACAGCCAGCCGGAGGAGACGTCGGAGACCTTGCCGGAGCCGCCGCTGTCGCCCAGCGGATCGTTCTCGGCGCGTCTGGCGAGCGCCATCACGCCGGGCACGACGAACGGCGCGAGCAGCAGGTCGTAGAGGGCGGCGGTGAACAGCAGGCTGCCGAGGCCGACGTGGCGGGCGGCGGTGTCGCCGACGAGGGCGCCCACGCCCGCGTACAGCAGCGTGGTGCCGACGGCGGCGCCGACCACCACGACCATCGGTCCGGCGGCCGAACGCAGCTGTCCGGTCTCCGGCTTGGCGAGGCCCGCGAGGTAGCCGATGACGCACAGGACCAGGGCGTACCGCCCGGCGGCGTGGTCGGCGGGCGGGGCCAGGTCGGCGAGCAGGCCCGCGCCGAAGCCGATGAAGGCGCCGCCGACGTGCCCGTAGACGAGCGCGAGGCCGAGGACGGTCAGCAGCAGCAGGTCGGGCACGGCGCCCGGGAGCTGGAGCCGGGCCAGGACACAGACCTGGACGACGAGGGCGACGACGACGAGGGTCGTGGAGAGGAGGATCCGGTTGAAGCGCATGGTGGTCAGCTCCTCCTGTTACTGCTGGACGCCGTCGGCGGGCGCGGACGGGGTGACCGTGACGGTCACGGTCGGCGCGGGCTTCGGCTTCGCGGGCTTGGCCGGCAGGACCTCGTCGCGCGGGTCGCTGCGCGGCGGCTGGACGACGACGCCCACGATGTCCAGCTTGGTGAAGCCGACGTACGGCGTGACGTAGATGGTGCGGGTCAGGTCGCCGCCGGACGGGTCGACGCGGACGACCCTGCCGACGGGCACGCCGGGCACGAACGGCTTGTCGGCCTCCGAGCCGAAGGTGACGAGCCGGTCGCCCTTCTTCACCTTGGCCTTGCCGTTGAGGAGCTGGACGCGCAGCGGCCGGTCGCCCTGGCCGGTGGCGAAGCCGAGCTCGTCGGTCTTCTCCATGCGGGTGCCGACGGTGAAGTCCGGGTCGTTGGCGAGGAGGATCGTGGAGGTGCCGGGGCCGACGGTGGTGACGCGGCCGACGAGTCCGTCGCCGTTCAGCACGGTCATGTCGCGCTTGATGCCGTCGTTGGCACCGGCGTCGATGGTCACCGTCCAGGAGAAGCCCTGCGCGGACCCTATGGCGATGACCTGGGCGCCCTTGATGCCGTACTGGCCGGCGCCCGCCGTCTTCAGCATGGTGTCGAGCTGGTGGATCTTGCTGCGGTTGCGGTCGTCGCTGCCGAGCTTCGACTTCAACGCGGCGTTCTCGCGCTCCAGTTGGCTGATCCGGTCGTGCCGCTTGTCCGAGTCGCGGACCGCGCTTATGGCGTTGCCGATCGGATCGACCGCGCCGGCGACACCGCTCTCCACGGGGCCGAAGACCTTGGCGGCGGCCTGACGGGCACCGTCGACCGGCGAGTCCTCTCCTCCGCGGATGTCCACCGTGATCAGCGCGAACGCGATGGCGATCAGCAGTACCAGGAGCAGCCGGCTCTCTCGTGTGTCCCTCACGTGCGGCGGCCGTGCCTTCCTCAATCAGAAATCGGGTGGGGCGATGTCACGATGTCCGGGGATATGGGTTTGTCGGGGGGATAGGGGGAAGCCGGACGGATGTAACCGATGTCCGGGAATTCTTGCGCCTTGCCTCTATATCAACGATCCGCCGCACGAAGTGGCAGGCACTCGTACGGCGGACCCACCCTTTCAGGTGTTCACACCACTCATCTGCGCGGCTGGGCGTCCAGCACCTGCTGCAACGCCTCGAACTCCTCGACACACTTTCCGGAACCGAGCGCCACGCTGTCCAGCGGGTCCTCGGCGATGTGGATCGGCATGCCCGTCTCGCGGCGCAGCCGCTCGTCGAGGCCGCGCAGCAGGGCGCCGCCGCCGGTGAGCACGATGCCGCGGTCCATGACGTCACCCGACAGCTCGGGCGGGCACTTGTCGAGGGTGGTCTTGACCGCGTCCACGATCGCGTTGACCGGTTCCTCGATGGCCTTGCGGACCTCCGCCGCCGAGATGACGACGGTCTTCGGCAGGCCGGAGACCAGGTCACGGCCGCGGATCTCGGTGTGTTCGTCGGAGTCCAGGTCGTACGCGGAACCGATCGTGATCTTGATCTGCTCGGCGGTCCGCTCACCGAGGAGGAGCGAGTACTCCTTCTTGATGTGCTGGATGATCGCGTTGTCCAGCTCGTCGCCCGCGACGCGGATGGACTGCGCCGTGACGATTCCGCCGAGCGAGATGACGGCGACCTCGGTGGTGCCGCCGCCGATGTCCACCACCATGTTGCCCGTGGCCTCGTGGACCGGGAGGCCGGAGCCGATGGCCGCGGCCATGGGCTCCTCGATGATGTGCACCTGGCGGGCACCGGCCTGCGAGGAGGCCTCGATGACCGCGCGGCGCTCGACGCCGGTGATGCCGGAGGGGACGCAGACCACGACTCGGGGCCGGGCGAGGTAGCGCCGCTTGTGGATCTTCAGGATGAAGTAGCGGAGCATGCGCTCGGTGATCTCGAAGTCGGCGATCACGCCGTCCTTCAGCGGGCGCACCGCGACGATGTTGCCAGGGGTGCGCCCGATCATCTTCTTGGCTTCGGCGCCGACCGCGAGAATGCCACCGGTGTTGGTGTTGATCGCGACCACGGACGGTTCGTTGAGCACGATCCCGCGACCCCTGACGTACACCAGCGTGTTGGCGGTCCCGAGGTCGACAGCCATGTCACGGCCGATGAACGACATTGAGTTCCCCATCAGGATTCGTCTGGCCTTCCCAAGTGGAGCGTTTGATTGCTTGTCAGGTAGGCGAGAGGTGGACGCGGTGTGGCGTGGAGGCTCCATCGTAGTCTCGCCTGCACGATCACGGCGCGAGGGTCTTCGCCATTGTCAGCAGATGAATCCCCGCCCCGCTAATGGGGACGTGCCGACGGAGGGTTGCGTTCCCCCAATCGGGGCGCATATGCCAAAGAACGGCCCGAATTCTCAGGCCGTTCCAGGTCAGTGGCGCTCCGTGACTGACGTATCGTCAGAAAGGGAATGCGGTTCGTCTCAATGGGCGAGATCCGGTGTCAGACCAGGTTCGGGAAGAAAATCTTCAGCTCGCGCTCGGCCGACTCCTCGGAGTCCGACGCGTGAATCAGGTTCTCCCGGACGATGACACCGAAGTCGCCGCGGATCGAACCCGGGGCCGCCGCGATCGGGTCGGTCGGACCGGCCAGCTGGCGGACGCCCTCGATGACGCGCTCGCCCTCGACGACCAGCGCGACGACCGGGCCGGACGCCATGAACGTCATCAGCGGCTCGTAGAACGGCTTGCCCTTGTGCTCGCCGTAGTGCTGCTCCAGCGTCTCCTGGGCGAGCTCGCGCAGTTCGAGTGCGCCGATCGTCCAGCCGGCCTTGCGCTCGATACGGCCGATGATCTCGCCGATCAGGCCACGGCGGACCGCGTCGGGCTTGAGCAGGACGAGCGTGCGCTGGGTCATTTCGGTTGGGCTCCTTGTGCGGCCGGGTTTGTGCGGTGGGCCCTGAGGTTACAGGGGGTTATCACCCGCCCGGCACCGGGGTTCCGCCCCCGCCCGCTCATCGGTCGGCCGACGGCCGGTGGACGGCTGGTCGCGCAGTTCCCCGCGCCCCTGAGGCAGGCGCTGCGCGCCGCCTCCCCCTGAGGCTGCGGCTCCGCCGCGCCTCTGTCGATGAGATGGCGCACGAAGTGCGCATCTCAGGGGCGCGGGGAACTGCGCGAGAAGCGGCCACCGGCCCGCAGACGGACGGCGGGCGGCGAAAAGCTCAGGCCGCGGTCGGGTCCTGCTGCGCCCAGCGGGCCTTCGCTTCGTCGACCTTGCGGCCGAAGTGGACGGAGGCCCACCACAGCGCCGCGAAACAGGCACCGAGGAAGAACATCACCGGCACCCAGAACCCACTGACGATCAGCGCGATCTGCAGGGCCCAGCCCAGCTGGACGCCACCGGGGCGGGTGACCATGCCGCACAGCAGCACACTCAGCACCATGGCGACGCCACAGACCGTCCACACCAGCCCGTTCGACAGATCCTGGTCCTTCATGGCGACCAGCCCGGCGAACCCGATGACGAAGAACTCGCCGATCAACGTCGACGCACACAACGTACGCACAGCCCTCAGTCCTTCCCGAGCAACAGCAGCCGGGCTTCCCCGACGGTGATCACGGACCCGGTGACGAGCACGCCGCCACCCGCGTACTCGCCCTCTTCCTCGGCCAGCGTGATCGCGGCCTCCAGCGCGTCGTCGAGCCGCGGCTCGACCTGCACCCGGTCGTCACCGAAGACCTCGACCGCGACGGCCGCCAGCTCATCGGCGTCCATGGCGCGGTGGCTGGAGTTCTGGGTGACGACGATCTCCGCGAAGATCGGCTCGAAGGCCTCGAGCAGCCCCCGTACGTTCTTGTCGCCGCTGGCGCCGACCACCCCGATGAGCCGGCTGAAGTCGAAGACCTCGCTGATGGCGTCGGCGGTGACCCGCGCGCCCGCGGGGTTGTGCGCGGCGTCGAGCACGACGGTCGGCGACCGGCGTACGACTTCCAGGCGGCCCGGCGAGGTGACGGACGCGAACGCCGTACGGATCGTGTCGATGTCCAGCGGACGTGCGTGCTCCGAGCCGATGCCGAAGAACGCCTCGACGGCGGCGAGCGCCACCGCCGCGTTGTGCGCCTGGTGGGCGCCGTGCAGCGGGAGGAACACCTCCTCGTACTCGCCGCCCAGCCCGCGCAGCGTGACGAGCTGGCCGCCGACGGCGATCTGCCGGTCCACCACGCCGAACTCGAGGCCCTCGCGGGCGACCGTGGCGTCCCTCTCGACGGCCTTCTTCAGGATCACCTGCGCCGCGTCCACCGGCTGCTGCGCCATGATCACGGTGGCGTCCTGCTTGATGATCCCGGACTTCTCCACCGCGATCTCGCCGGGCGTGGAGCCCAGGCGGTCGGTGTGGTCGAGGTCGATGGGGGTGATGACCGCGACGGAGCCGTCGATGACGTTCGTCGCGTCCCAGCTGCCGCCCATGCCGACCTCGACGACCGCGACGTCGACGGGGGCGTCCGCGAAGGCCGCGTAGGCCATCCCGGTGAGCACCTCGAAGAAGGACAGCCGGTACTCCTGCTGGGAGTCGACCATCTCGACGTACGGCTTGATGTCCTCGTACGTCTCGATGAAGCGCTCGTGGTCGATCGGCGCGCCGTCCAGGCTGATCCGCTCGGTGATCGACTGCACGTGGGGCGAGGTGTAGCGGCCGGTGCGCAGGTCGAAGGCGGCCAGCAGGGCCTCGATCATGCGGGCGGTCGACGTCTTGCCGTTCGTCCCCGTGATGTGGATCGACGGGTACGCCTTCTGCGGCTCGCCGAGCACGTCCATCAGCGCCGCGATGCGGGCCACCGACGGCTCCAGCTTGGTCTCGCCCCACCGCGTGGCCAGGTCCGCCTCGACCGCCCGCAGCGCCTTCTCCACCTCCGGGTCCTGCGGCCGGGCCGGGATGCCGTCGCCCTGCGGGGGGCCGCCCTGCGTGCGCAGGGTGCGGCTGCCCGCCTCGATGACCGCGAGGTCCGGGTCACGGTCGGTCTCGGCGCCCACGATCTCCTCGAAGGCGTCCGGGCTGTCGCTGGGGCCGTGGTCGTCGCTGCTGTCGCGCGGGGGGAGGTCACTCACGTACGCCAGTCTACGGAGGTCCCCGACAAGTGGGGACAGCGGTGTGCAAGCCGCCCTCCGGAACGGAACGGGACTTTGGACCTGTCCGAATCGGGACCTTGGTCCCGCCGCCTCACTGTCTCACCCTGCAAACTTGGCGATCATGGACATAGGTATCGATCTCGGCACCGCCAACACTCTTCTCTACGTACGCGGTCAGGGGATCGTGCTGAACGAACCGTCGGTGGTCGCCGTCAAGCAGGGCGGCAAACACGGTTCCGTGCTCGCCGTCGGCACCGAGGCGAAGGAGACCATCGGGCGCACCCCGGGCTCCATCACCGCCATCCGGCCCCTGCGCGACGGGGTCATCAGCGACTACGAGGCGGCCGAGCAGATGATCCGGCACTTCGTCCGCAAGGTCGCCCCGGGCCGCCGGCCCCGTACCCGGATGGTCGTCTGCGTGCCCAGCGGGGTCACGCCCGTCGAGCGGCGGGCCATCGTGCACGCCGCGCAGAGCTCGGGGGCGCGGGCCGTCCATCTGATCGAGGAGCCGATGGCGGCGGCGATCGGGGCCGGGCTGCCGGTGGCGGAGCCGCGCGGGTCGATGGTGGTCGACATCGGCGGCGGGACCACCGAGGTCGCCGTCATCTCGCTGGGCGGGGTCGTCACGGCACAGTCGCTGCGGGTGGGCGGTGACCGTCTGGATGAGGCCATCACCGATCACGTGCGCAAGGAGCACGGGCTGCTGATCGGGGAGCGCACCGCCGAGGACATCAAGGTCGCGATCGGGTCGGCGTGGCCGGTGCCCGGCGAGGACGCCTTCGAGATGCGGGCGTTCACCGTGCGGGGGCGGGAGAAGGTGGCCGGGCTGCCGAAGACCGTGGAGCTGACGGTGCGCGAGGTGCGCTCCGCGCTGGACGAGCCCGTGGAGGCGGTCATCTCGGCGGTGAAGGCCACCCTGGAGGAGTGTCCGCCGGAGCTGTCCGGAGACGTCATGGAGCACGGGATCGTGCTGACCGGTGGGGGTGCGCTGCTGCCCGGGCTCGATCTGCGACTGGCTTCCGCCACGGGGATTCCGGTGTTCGTCGCCGAGGAGCCGTTGGACAGTGTCGCGCTCGGGTGCGGGAAGTGTGTGGAGGACTTCGACGGGCTGGAGCGGATGCTGGGGGCCGCCTAGGGGTCGTTCTGGTGGGGGGCAGGTGCGGGTGCGCCGTGGCTGGTCGCGCAGTTCCCCGCGCCCCTGGCGGGGCCGGTCAGCCTTGGGCAGTCTGCCGCCTGGGGCGGCACGGGTGGGCAAGGCGGCACCCCGGCGCGGGGCGAGCGTGCCGGGGTGGGGCAGTGCAGCACCGCCGTGGCTGAGCACCCAGTTCCCCGCGTTGGGCACCGCCATCTGTCGTAAAGGCGCACCCCTGTTCGGCGCGGTGAGCGCCCCGTACGGGCGACAAGGGGTCCAATCGGACCATGTGGTACGCACATCAGCCGAGTCGGCGTGCTCGGCAGATCATCGGTGACGGGGCGGCTCTGCTGTGGGTCGCGGGGTGGGCCGTGATGGCGGTCGTGGCGCATCGGGTGCTCGGACTCGCCACCCGGCCGGTGCCCGCCGGGGCGCGGATCGGGCTGCCCGGGCCGCTGCACGGTGTGGCGCGGGCCGGTGACCGGATCGTGAGCGCGGCGCCGGAAGGGGCGGGGCCGGTGCGGGTGCTGGTGCTGCTCGCCGCCGTCGCGGTGTTCGTCGTGCCGGTCGGGCTGCTCTGCGCGCTGTGGCTGCCGCGCCGGATCCGCTGGGTGCGGCGGGCCGCCGCCGCCCGGGATCTCGCCAACAGTGAGGACGGCCGCGAACTGCTGGCCCTGCGGGCGCTGCTGCGGCCGCTCGACGAGGTGGGCCGCACCGCGGAGGCGCTGCCCGAGACCACGCCGGGCAGCCTCGCCGAGGGCTGGCGCGAGGGCGACCCGGCGACGCTGGACGCGCTGGCGGAGGCCGAACTGATCCGGCTCGGACTGCGCACCGCCTGACGCCGCACGAGCGAGGCCCCGGAACCGAAGGGTTCCGGGGCCTCAGTCACGTACGGGCGCGGCTCACGCCTGCGGCAGGCGCTCCAGCTGGGCCTGGATGCGGGCGATGTCCTCGTCCGCCTTGGCCAGCCGGGCCCGGATGCCGTCGACGACCTTCTCCGGAGCCTTGCCGAGGAACTTCTCGTTGCCCAGCTTGCCCTCGGCCTGCGCCTTGTCCTTCTCGGCCGCCGCGAGGTCCTTGGCGAGGCGCTTGCGCTCCGCCGCCACGTCGATCGCACCGGACAGGTCGAGCGCGACCTCGGCCCCGGCGACCGGCAGGGTCGCCGTCGCCTGGAACTCCTCCCCCGCCGGCTGCAGCTTGAGCAGCTGGCGGATGGCCGGCTCGTGCGCGGCGAGCGCCGTACCGTCCAGGGTCAGGCGGGCCGGAACGCGCTGGCCGGCCTTCAGGCCCTGGTCGCCCTTGAAGCGGCGGACCTCGGTGACGACCCGCTGGACCGTCTCGATCTCCTTCTCGGCCGCCTCGTCGCGGAAGCCCGAGTCCTTCGGCCAGTCGGCGATCACGACGGACTCGCGCCCGGTGAGCGTCGTCCACAGCGTCTCGGTGACGAACGGGACGATCGGGTGCAGCAGGCGCAGCGTGACGTCCAGGACCTCACCGAGGACCCGGCCCGACACCTTGGCCGGCTCGCCGCCCGCCATGAACGTCGTCTTCGACAGCTCGACGTACCAGTCGAAGACCTCGTCCCACGCGTAGTGGTAGAGCGCGTCGGAGAGCTTGGCGAACTGGTAGTCGTCGTAGAACGCGTCGACCTCGGCCACCGTCTTGTTCAGCCGGGACAGGATCCAGCGGTCGGTGGCCGTCATCTCGGACGGCTCCGGCAGCGGGCCCTCGATCGTCGCGCCGTTCATCAGCGCGAAGCGCGTGGCGTTCCAGATCTTGTTGGCGAAGTTCCGGGAGGCCTGGACCCAGTCCTCGCCGATCGGGACGTCCGTGCCCGGGTTCGCGCCGCGCGCCAGCGTGAAGCGGAGCGCGTCCGAGCCGTACTTGTCCATCCAGTCCAGCGGGTCCACCACGTTGCCGAAGGACTTCGACATCTTCTTGCCGTTCTCGTCGCGGACGAGACCGGTCAGGGCGACCGTCTTGAAGGGGACCTCGCCGTCCATCGCGTAGAGACCGAACATCATCATCCGGACGACCCAGAAGAAGATGATGTCGTGGCCGGTGAGCAGGACGTCGGTGGAGTAGAACTTCTCCAGGTCCGGCGTCCGCTCGGGCCAGCCGAGCGTGGAGAACGGCCACAGGCCGGACGAGAACCAGGTGTCGAGGACGTCCTCGTCCTGCTTCCAGCCCTCGGCCTCGGTGCCGGGCGGCTGCTCGTCGGGGCCGACGCAGACGACCTCGCCGTTCGGCCCGTACCAGACCGGGATGCGGTGGCCCCACCACAGCTGGCGCGAGATGCACCAGTCGTTGAGGTTGTCGACCCAGTCGAAGTACCGCTTCTCCATCTCCTTGGGGTGGAGGGTGACCCGGCCGTCGCGGACGGCGTCACCGGCGGCCTTGGCCAGCGTCTCGACCTTGACCCACCACTGGAGCGACAGGCGCGGCTCGATGGTGGTGCGGCAGCGCGAGCAGTGACCGACGGAGTGGACGTACGGGCGCTTCTCGGCGACGACACGGCCCTGCTGGCGCAGCGCGTCGACGATCGCGGAGCGCGCCTCGAACCGGTCCAGACCCTGGAACGGGCCGGGGACCGTGATGACCCCGCGCTCGTCCATGATCGTCATGAATTCGAGGTCGTGCCGCTGGCCGATCGCGAAGTCGTTCGGGTCGTGGGCGGGCGTGACCTTCACGGCGCCGGTGCCGAACTCCGGGTCGACGTGGGTGTCCGCGACGACGGGAATGGTCCGGTCGGTCAGCGGCAGCTTGATGCGCTTGCCGATGAGGTGCGCGTACCGCTCGTCGTCCGGGTGGACGGCGACCGCGGTGTCGCCCAGCATCGTCTCGACACGGGTGGTCGCGACGACGACCGTCTCGTCTCCCTCGCCGTACTTCAGCGAGACCAGCTCGCCGTCGTCGTCCTGGTAGTCCACCTCGATGTCCGAGATGGCGGTCAGGCAGCGCGGGCACCAGTTGATGATGCGCTCGGCGCGGTAGATCAGCTCGTCGTCGTAGAGCCGCTTGAAGATGGTCTGGACGGCGCTGGAGAGGCCCTCGTCCATCGTGAAGCGCTCGCGCGACCAGTCGACGCCGTCGCCGAGGCGGCGCATCTGGCCGAGGATCCGGCCGCCGTACTGCTCCTTCCACTCCCACGTCTTCGCGACGAAGGCCTCGCGGCCGATGTCGTGCCGCGACTTGCCCTCCTCGGCGAGCTGCTGCTCGACCTTGTTCTGCGTCGCGATGCCGGCGTGGTCCATGCCGGGCAGCCACAGCGCCTCGAAGCCCTGCATGCGCTTGCGGCGGGTGAGGGCGTCCATGAGCGTGTGCTGGAAGGCGTGGCCCAGGTGGAGCGAGCCCGTGACGTTCGGCGGCGGGATGACGATCGTGTACGGCGGCTTCTCACTCTTGGCGTCCGCCGTGAAATAGCCCCGGTCTACCCAGCGCTCGTACAGCGTCTCCTCTACCTCGGCCGGCGCGTACTGGGTCGGCAGTTCGGTGGTGGGCGCTGAGTGCTGCTGCTGAGAGTTCTCGGTCACGGAGCCAGTTTAGAGGGGTCACAGTCCCGTACTGAAACCGAATCCGGTGGCCCGATCCGTACGGCAGTACGCCAGGATGTGAGGAGCACATAAGCATCGGGAGGGAACCCATCCAATGAGCTACAACCAGCCGGGCCCCTACGGAGGCCAGCAGCCGCAGCAGCCGGGGCCGTACGGCCAGCAGCCGCAGCCTGGCCCGTACGGCCAGCAGCCCCAGGCCCCCCAGCCCGGCTACGGGTATCCCCAGCAGGCTCCCCCCGGTGTCCCGCCCCAGCAGCCGAACCCGTACGGCCAGCAGCAGCCGCCGCAGCCCCCGCAGGCCGGGTACGGCTACCCGCAGCAGCAGGCCCCGTACGGCCAGGACCAGTACGGCCAGTACCCGCCGCAGCCCCCGGCCGGCGGTGGCGGCGGCAAGAAGGCCGGCCTCATCATCGGCGCGGTCGCGGTGGTCGCGGCGATCGGTGTGGGGGCGTACTTCGTGATCGGTGGGGGCGGGAGCGGCAGCGCGAGCGTCTCCGACGACGGGGCGCACAAGCTGACGACCCCGGCGACCGTGCTGAGCGAGTACCAGAAGACCGAGTCCTCCTCGTCGGGCGGCCTCACCTCGTCGGACATGGCGGACGCCGAGAAGGCCGGCCTGAAGAACGGCAAGCCCGTCAGCGCCGGTTACCAGGTCAAGGACAGCTCCAACCCGCTGGGCGGCAAGGTGCTGCAGTTCCAGGGCGCCTACGGCGAGATCGACGACCCCTCGCAGTTCGTCAGCGGCATGTTCGACAAGGGTGCTTCGGAGATCGCGAAGGGCAGCAGCACCGCGAGCGGCAAGGCGAGCCTGGTCGGCAGCCCGACCGACTACAGCACGGACGACGTCACCCTGAAGTGCCAGGAGCTGAAGTTCGAGAACTCCGGCTCGACCGGCAGCTCCACGGCCCCCAAGGAGATGCACATGCCGCTGTGCATCTGGGCAGACCACAGCACGATGGCGATGGTCACCTCGGCCGACATCGCCGACATGATGACCGGCAAGGCGCCGGACCTGAAGGCCGCGGCGGACCTCACCGCCAAGCTCCGCAGCGAAGTCCGCGTTCCCGCGTAACACGCGCCGCGGTACGCGAAAGGGCCCCGACCGGAGATCCGGTCGGGGCCCTTCACTGCGTCAGACGCCGTACGGCTAGGCCGACTTCTGCTCCCCGCTGCCGCCGCCCCGCACATCGCGCGGGATCAGCGTCGGGTTCACGTTCGAGTGGACGGCGTCCGCCGTGATGACGACACGGGCCACGTCCTTGCGGGACGGGACCTCGTACATCACCGACTGGAGGACCTCCTCCATGATGGCCCGCAGACCTCGCGCACCGGTGCGGCGCAGGATCGCCTGGTCGGCGATGGCCTCCAGCGCCTCGCGCTCGAAGTCCAGCTCCACACCGTCGAGTTCGAAGAGGCGCTGGTACTGCTTCACCAGTGCGTTGCGCGGCTCGACGAGGATCTGGAGCAGGGCCTCGCGGTCCAGGTTGTGGACCGAGGTGATGACGGGGAGACGGCCGATGAACTCGGGAATCATCCCGAACTTCACCAGGTCCTCCGGCATGACCTCCTGGAACTGGTCCTTCTCCTCCAGCTCGCGCTTGGAGTGGATCGTCGCGCCGAAGCCGATGCCCTTGGCGCCGGCCCGCGACTCGATGATCTTCTCCAGACCGGCGAACGCGCCGCCCACGATGAACAGCACGTTCGTCGTGTCGATCTGGATGAACTCCTGGTGCGGATGCTTACGGCCGCCCTGCGGGGGCACGGAGGCAGTGGTGCCCTCCAGGATCTTGAGCAGGGCCTGCTGGACGCCCTCGCCGGAGACATCGCGGGTGATCGACGGGTTCTCGCTCTTGCGGGCGACCTTGTCGATCTCGTCGATGTAGATGATGCCCGTCTCGGCCTTCTTGACGTCGTAGTCGGCGGCCTGGATGAGCTTCAGCAGGATGTTCTCGACGTCCTCGCCGACATAGCCCGCCTCGGTGAGCGCCGTGGCGTCCGCGATCGCGAACGGGACGTTCAGCATGCGCGCGAGCGTCTGCGCGAGGAGCGTCTTGCCGGAGCCGGTCGGGCCGAGCAGCAGGATGTTCGACTTCGCCAGTTCGATGGCGTCGTCACGGCTGCTGCCCCCGCCGTTCTCCCCGGCCTGGACGCGCTTGTAGTGGTTGTACACCGCCACGGAGAGCGCCTTCTTGGCGGCCTCCTGGCCCACGACGTAGCCCTCGAGGAACTCGTAGATCTCGCGCGGCTTGGGAAGCTCTTCCCAGCGCACTTCGCTCGTCTCCGCGAGCTCTTCCTCGATGATCTCGTTGCAGAGGTCGATGCACTCGTCGCAGATGTATACACCGGGGCCTGCGATGAGCTTTTTGACCTGCTTCTGGCTCTTTCCGCAGAACGAGCACTTGAGCAGATCGCCGCCGTCACCGATGCGTGCCACGAGGTGCTTCCCCTTCGCCTGGGAGACGCCACGTTCAGCGACTCCTGGTGCCTGTGTCCGACGGTACCTTGCCGGGCCCCCCGTTCGGGCCCCCCTTGGCACGGTTCACTTTGACGTGAACCGTGCCGGGGAATGGCAGACGATACAGCGCGCGGTTACGCGATCGCCTCGTTGTTCATCTTGCGGGTGGAGATGATCTGGTCCACCAGGCCGTACGCGAGGGCGTCCTCGGCCGTGAGGATCTTGTCGCGCTCGATGTCGTCGCGGATCTTCTCGATCGGCGTCGTCGAGTGCTTGGCCAGCATCTCTTCCAGCTGCGTACGCATCCGGAGGATCTCGTTGGCCGCGATCTCCAGGTCGGAGAGCTGCTCGCGGCCGGTGCCGCCGGAGGGCTGGTGGATCAGGACGCGCGCGTTCGGCAGGGCCATGCGCTTGCCCGGGGTGCCGGCGGCGAGCAGGACGGCGGCCGCGGAGGACGCCTGGCCCATGCAGACCGTCTGGATGTCCGGCTTCACGAACTGCATCGTGTCGTAGATGGCCGTGAGGGCCGTGAACGAGCCGCCGGGGCTGTTGATGTAGATGGAGATGTCGCGGTCCGGGTCCATCGACTCCAGGCACAGCAGCTGCGCCATGACGTCGTTGGCCGAGGCGTCGTCGATCTGGACGCCGAGGAAGATCACGCGCTCCTCGAACAGCTTCGCGTACGGGTCGTACTCACGCACGCCCTGCGAGGTGCGCTCGACGAAGCGCGGGATCACGTAGCGGTTGTCGACCTGCGGGCCCGTGTAGAGGCCGCTGCCGGGGATGTTGTTCATGATGGCGGTGTTCCGTCCTGGTGAGGGAGGCAGTGGGGGCTGGGATCGGGGCCTGGGATCAGGCGCCCGTGCCGCCGCCGCCCGGAACACCCGTAGCGGCAGTGATGATCTCGTCGATGAGGCCGTACTCCTTGGCCTCCTCCGCGGTGTACCAGCGGTCGCGGTCACCGTCACGGATGATCGTCTCGATGGTCTGGCCGGAGTGCTCGGCCGTGATCCTGGCCATGCGCTGCTTCGTACGCAGCAGGTACTCGGCCTGGATCTTGACGTCGGAGGCGGTACCGCCGATGCCCGCGGAGCCCTGGTGCATCAGGATGTCGGTGTTCGGCAGGGCGAAGCGCTTGCCCGCCGTGCCGCCCGTGAGCAGGAACTGGCCCATCGAGGCCGCCATGCCCATACCGATCGTCACCACGTCGTTCGGGATGTACTGCATGGTGTCGTAGATCGCCATGCCGGCCGTCACCGAGCCGCCGGGGCTGTTGATGTAGAGGTAGATGTCCTTGTCCGGGTCGGCGGCCAGAAGGAGCATCTGCGCAGTGATCTTGTTCGCGATGTCGTCGTCGACCTGCTGGCCGAGGAAGACGATCCGCTCGCCGAGCAGTCGGTTGTAGACATGGTCGCCGAGGCCACCACCGATGGACGGCTCGCCGGCGGCGGAAGGCATCTGAATCGTCACGTATCCACCTGCTCGTCTCTGACGGCTGCGCGCCGTCTCGCGTCTCTAGCTGGGGGCGGGGCCCTTGCTCAGGGACTCCCCTGCCCTCCTCTTCATGGACCCTAACGCGCGGGTCCCTTCGGGGAATCCCGCAGATGGAACTGTTCGCTGTGAGCGCAGGTTCGGGTCAGCCCGGCCAGGGGCGCGGGGCAGTGCCGATATGCGGCTTCCGCCGCGCGGGCGCGCAACAGCCCCGTCAGGGGCGCGACAGGCCCCCGGGACGTGATGTCCCGGGGGCCTGTCGGAGTGGGGCTACGGAGATCAGGCCTCCGTGGACTCCTCGGCCGGGGCCTCGGTGGCCTCGTCCTCGTCGTCCTCGAGGTCGACGACCTCGCCGTTGGTGTCCTTGACGGTGGCGGCCTCGACGACCACGGCAAGAGCCTTGCCGCGGGCGACCTCGCCGACCAGCATCGGGACCTGGCCACCCTCGACGACCGCCTGGGCGAACTGGTCGGGGGACATGCCGGAGGAGGCGGCGCGACGCATGAGGTGCTCGGTGAGCTCCTCCTGGTTCACGTTCAGCTTCTCCTTGTTGACGAGCTCGTCGAGGACGAACTGCGTCTTGATGCCCTTGACGGCCTGCTCGCGCGTCTCGGCGTCGAACTCCTCGACCGTCTTGCCCTGGATCTCGAGGTACTTCTCGATGTCCAGGCCCATCTGGCCGAGCTGGTGGTGCTCGAGGTTGTGCTTGCGGGTGTTGACCTCGTCCTCGAGCAGCTTCTCGGGAACGGGGACCTCGACCAGGTCGAGCAGCTTCTCCAGGACGCGCTCCTGGGCCTGCGTGGCCTGGTCGTACTGCTTCATGTTCTCGAGGCGCTTGCGGCTGTCGGCCTTCAGCTCGTCGAGGGTGTCGAACTCGGAGGCGAGCTGGGCGAAGTCGTCGTCCAGGGCCGGGAGTTCGCGGGCGGCGACCTGGGTGACCTTGACGGTGACCTCGGCGTCCTTGCCCTCGGCGGAACCGCCCTTGAGCTGGGAGGTGAAGGTGGCCTCGCCACCGGCCTCCAGGCCCTTCACGGCGTCGTCGATGCCGTCGAGCAGCTCACCGGAGCCGATGGTGTAGGAGACGCCGGACGCGACGCCGTCCTCCAGGACCTCGCCGTCGACCTTGGCCTCCAGGTCGATGGTCACGACGTCGCCGTCCTCGGCGGCGCGCTCGACCGGGGAGGTCGAGGCGAAGCGGTCGCGCAGCTGCTCGACCGACTTCTCGACGTCCTCGTCGGTGACCTCGACCGCGTCGACCTCGACCTCGATGCCGGAGTAGTCCGGGATCTCGATGGCCGGGCGGACGTCCACCTCGGCGGTGAAGTTCAGCGTCTCGCCGTCCTTCAGCTCCGTGATGTCGACCTCGGGCTGGCCGAGGACGTTCAGCTCGGCCTCGTTGACCGCCTCGGTGTAGAACTTCGGGAGGGCGTCGTTGACGGCCTCCTCCAGCACCGCACCGCGGCCGAAGCGCTGGTCGATGACGCGGGCCGGGATCTTGCCCTTGCGGAAGCCCTTCACCGTGACCTGCTGGTTGATCTTCTTGTACGCCGCGTCGAGGCTGTCCTTGAGCTCCTCGAAGGGCACCTCAATGCTGAGCCGAACCCGGGTCGGGTTCAGGGTCTCGACGGCGCTCTTCACGGTTCGGTCTCCTTGGGGCTGACTTTAGGGATCTGCCCGGCTTAGAGACACACGGGCATGCAGCTTGCATAGTAACGGCAAGCCGCTGCCCAGCCACAATGCGATCTTGAGAGAGCCCGGGAGGCGCCGGTGAGGCGGGTGCGGGGCTGGGGGAAGTAGCTGGTCGGGGTGGCGGGATTTGAACCCACGGCCTTCCGCTCCCAAAGCGGACGCGCTACCAAGCTGCGCCACACCCCGTTCGGTGCGACACGTAGGGTACATGCCCGCAGGCGGCGCGGCGCCCGCATTCCGGACCGCGGCGCGCGGGCCGTCGCGGTCGCCGGTACGGTCGTCTGCACGGCCGTCGTACACGGCCGTCGTAAAGGGGGTGTGCGGGCGAGGCCCATGACCCGCTACGATGCCTTTCGTGGCGCCGCCGGTCATCGGTGGTGCGCACTGTGCGGGCGTAGCTCAATGGTAGAGCCCTAGTCTTCCAAACTAGCTACGCGGGTTCGATTCCCGTCGCCCGCTCCACAGCACACAAGGCCAGGTCAGAGAATCGCCTCTCTGCCTGGTCTTGTTGTCGTTCGGCGGCCGGTTCCGGGGACGCGTGTCCGGGCCGCGGGCAGCACAGGACGAAGCCGTGACGCCGGCGGCCGGTCGTCACGCGGCTTCTTGGGACCGGGGCTCAGAAATTGATCGAGCTGATGCTCTCCGCGACCGAGTTGAGGAAGTTGTTGATCGCGGGCGCCATTCCGGACGATGCCAGGAAGAAGCCGAAGAGCACCGCGACTATGGCGGGTCCCGCCTTGATCGAACCTCCGCGCATGAGCACCACGAGGACGATCGCCAACAACAGCAGCACTGACAGCGAAATGGCCACACTGATCACACCCTAGGTCGGTCCGCTCTCCCGGCCCGGGGGGCACAGCCCCGCACACCCCCCGCCAGGACCATCGTGCCACCAACACGGCTCCTGTATGCGGCCGGTGACGCATCGTCGGCCACGCGCGTGCGGGGGCGCGAACCGCACGCATGCCCACGGCGCGGGTGCCGCGCACGTCGCGGCGGGGGCGGCGGGGCGCGGGAGGGGTGGCGGCGGGGGTCGGAATTCGGCTTGATCGTTTCCATCGGGGCACGTGCGGGGCACACATGCCCCTCGCATGTCGTTCCCGCTTTTCACGCACTTTCCCCTTGCCGTACGCACAGGTAAATCCAGGGAATTCGGCGGCTCATTCCCGACCCGTCGCGACGCGGCGCGCAATGGTGCACACAGGGACATTCCGCCGTAGTCGAACGAGGGCGATATGCACCCTTTAAGTGGGATTAACAGTGCGATGGCGGACAGATCGGCACGAGTTCGACGACGTACGGAAGCATGTCGACTTCCGCGAATCCCGGGGTACCCGGAGGCGATAAGGAGGAATCACCTTGCGGGTTTTACGAAATCCCACAGGCGCTACTAGGGTGCCTCAGATGTCCCACACTGCCATGACCCCCTCCGGCGCAGTGCGGTCCTGGACGGTCTCCCCGAGTCTTCGGCGGGAGGGCCTGTGACCAGCTCGCTGTATCCGCACGGCTCGCATCGCACGCCTCTCCCCCCGGCCGCGGTGCCCGCGGACGGCGTGCCGTCCCCGCAGACCCGGCGGCCCACCGCCGAGGCGCCCGCTCCCGCCCCGGCCGGCGCGGGCCGGCCGAAGCAGCGGGACGCGTTCTTCGACAACGCCAAGTACCTCGCCATCGTGTTCGTGGCGATGGGGCACTCCTGGGAGCCCCTGACCGACCGCAGCCGCGCCGCCGAGGCGCTGTACATGGTCGTCTACACCTTCCACATGCCGGCGTTCATCGTCATCTCCGGCTATTTCTCCCGGTCCTTCGACGCGAGCCCCCACAGGCTCAAGCGGCTCATCACCGGGGTCGCGGTCCCGTACGTCCTCTTCGAGGTGGCGTACACCCTCTTCAAGCGGACCGCCGGGGGCGACCCCGACTACCCGATCAGCCTGCTCGACCCCTGGTACCTGACCTGGTTCCTCGTCGCGCTGTTCGTGTGGCGGCTGACCACGCCGATCTGGAAGATCGTGCGGTGGCCGCTGCCGCTGGCCGTCCTCGTCGCGGCGCTGGCGTCCGTCTCGCCGGAGGTCGGGGACGATCTCGATCTCCAGCGGGTGCTGCAGTTCCTGCCCTTCTTCGTCCTCGGGCTGTGCCTGAAGCCCGAGCACTTCCAGCTCGTGCGGCGGCGCGAGGTGCGGATCCTCGCCGTGCCGGTCGCGCTGTGCGCGCTGGCGCTCGCGTACTGGGCCGGGCCGCGGATGACGTCCGCGTGGTTCTACCACCGGGACAGCGCACAGGAGCTGGGTGCTCCGTGGTGGGCCGGCATCGTGATGACGCTCGCGCTGTTCGGCGCCTCGATCGTGCTCACCGCGTGCTTCTTCGCCTGGGTGCCGGGGCGCAGGATGTGGTTCACGGTGCTCGGCGCCGGGACCCTCTACGGGTATCTGCTGCACGGGTTCCTGGCGAAGGGGTCGCGGTTCTGGGGCTGGTTCGACGCGGCCTGGGTCCACACTCCGTGGGGCGAGATCGTCGTCACCGTCGTCGCGGCGTCCGTCATCACCGTGTTGTGCACGCCGCCGGTGCAGCGGCTGTTCCGGTTCGCCATGGAGCCGAAGATGGAGTGGGCGTTCCGCAAGGACGCCGCCGAACTGGCCCGGCGGCGCCACAAGGCATAAGCCGGGGTTGAGCCGGGCCCGGGTCAGGTCAGGCCCAGGAGGGCGCGCATCGTCACGTACTTCCGGGTCAGACGGATGCGGGTCGGCTCGTCCAGGACCGCCAGGCGGGCCGGGTCCGCGTTGTGGGCCAGGTCCGCCTCCTTGATCAGGCGGGCACCCGGTGTGGCGAGGATGCGGAGCGCGTACGTCTCCGGGTCCTCGCCCTTCTGTTTCGTCAGGGCCCGGATCAGCGCCTTGGTGTGGTCCGTGAGGGGCGCCGTCGTCAGCCATTCCGCGGAGAGGGCCGCGTCCTCGACGGCGTCGTGGAGCCAGGCCGCCGCGATCTGTTCCTCGGTGCCGCCGCGCGCCGCGACCCCGTCGGCCACGGCTCGCAGGTGCTCGGTGTAGGGGTGGCCGGCCTTGTCGGTCTGGTCGGCGTGGGCCCGGCGGGCCAGCGCTTCTACTTCGCTCAGGGTCAGCATGGGGCGAGGGTAGGCGGGTGGGCGGCGGCGCGGGCCGTGAGGGTGCTCATGCGGGCGGCGACGGCGTCCGCGGGGGCGCCTTCGAGCTGGTCCACGATCGCGCCGTCGGCGAGGAACAGGACGCGGTCCGCGTGGGCGGCGGCCACCGGGTCGTGCGTGACCATGACGACGGTGGCGCCCGTGTGGTCGACGGCGTCGCGCAGCAGTCCCAGGATCTCGCGGGCCGTCGTGGTGTCGAGGGCGCCGGTCGGCTCGTCGGCGAAGATCACGTCGGGGCGGCCGACGAGGGCGCGGGCGATCGCGACGCGCTGCTGCTGGCCGCCGGAGAGTTCGCCGGGGCGGCGCCCGCCCAGGCCGTCGAGCCCGACCCGGGTGAGGACGTCGGCGGCGCGGCGGCGGTCCGGGCGCTGTCCGGCGAACCGCATCGGGAGCAGCACGTTCTGCTCGACCGTGAGCGAGGGCAGCAGGTTGAACGCCTGGAAGACGAAGCCCAGGCGGGTGCGGCGCAGTTCGGTGAGCTCGTTCTCGTTCAGGCCGGTGATCGTCGTGCCGCCGAGGACGACGGTGCCCTCCGTGGGGCGGTCCAGGCCGGCCGCACATTGCAGGAACGTCGACTTGCCGGAGCCGGAGGGGCCCATCACGGCGGTGAACGTGCCGCGGGGCAGGGCGAGTTCGATACCGCGCAACGCGTGGACGGCGGCTTCCCCACGACCGTACTGACGGCGCACTCCGCGCAGTTCGACGGCCCGTCCGCCGTCGCGCGGTGCCTCGTCGTGCCGCTGGCGCTTCTTGCGCAGGCCCATGGTCACCCTCTCGTCCGTGCCGGTTCAGGTGGATCGAACGTACGGATTCCAGGGCCCCGGAACCATGCGGGCGACCGGCCGATCGAGGGTGGGGAGAACCCCACCCCGGGACCTTCGACCCACCCCCCGAGTACTTTGGTAAGCTAACTATTGACGTTTTCTTGACGATCCCTTTACCAAGGCTGGTCGCCAGTACAAGGAGGAACGGGCCCATCGGACACGCAGACACCTTGATAGCCATGGGTGGCGCCTTTCTCGCCGCCGCCGTTCTCGCCCGCCTCGGCGGGCGCATCGGACTTCCCACCATTCCGCTGTTCATCCTGGCCGGGATCCTGCTCGGCCCCCACACACCGGGCGTCGTGCTCCTGTCCGACCCGCACGACCTGGAGATGCTCTCCGCGCTCGGCCTGGTCCTGCTGCTCTTCTATCTCGGCCTCGAGTTCCACATCGACGACCTCAAGGCGGGCGGCCGCAAGATGGCCGTCGCCGGCGGGACGTACCTCGCGCTGAACGTCGGCGCCGGCCTCGGCTTCGGATTCGCCCTCGGCTGGGGCACATCCGAGGCTCTGGTCCTCGCCGGGGTACTCGGCATCTCCTCGTCCGCGATCGTGACCAAGGTGCTGGTCGACACCGGGCGGCTGGGCAATCCGGAGACCAAGCCGATCCTCGGCATCATCGTGGTCGAGGACATCTTCCTGGCGCTGTACCTGGCCGCGTTGCAGCCGATCCTGTCCGGGGCCGACTCGCTGTCCGCCGCGGTGATGGACGGCGGGAAGGCGTTCGGGTTCCTGCTGCTGCTCGCGCTCGCCGCGCGGTTCGGGACCCGGGTCGTCGGCAAGCTCTTCAACACCAAGGACGACGAGCTGCTGGTGATCTCGTTCCTCGGTGCCGCCGTGTTCGTGGCCGGGGTCTCCGAGTGGTTCGGGGTGGCCGACGCGATCGGGGCGTTCATGGTCGGGCTCATGCTCGGGTCGACCTCGTCGGGCGCGCGCATTCTGAAGCTGGTGCATCCGTTGCGGGACGCCTTCGGCGCGATCTTCTTCTTCGGGTTCGGGTTGTCGATCGATCCCGGGGATCTGCCGAGTGTGGTGTGGCCGGTGCTGGCCGCTGTCGCGGTGACGCTGGTGATGAATGTGCTGGCCGGGTTGGGGGCGGCGCGGGTGTACGGGTTCGGGGCCGGGCCCGCTGCCAATATCGCTACGACGTTGTTGGCTCGGGGGGAGTTCGCGTTGATCCTTGCCACGATGGCCGCCGGCGCGGGTCTTGACGAGCGGCTTTCTCCGTTCATCGCGGGGTATGTGCTGGTGCTTGCTGTTCTGGGGCCGTTGGCGGCCGGGCGCTCCGCTTGGCTGGCCCGGGTTCTGCCGGGGGGGGCGGGTGTCTGTGCCGGTCGAGGAGCGGGTCGGGGCGGGGGTCTGACCTTTCGTCGCCGGGTGCGGGTGCGTGGGGGCTGGTCGCGCAGTTCCCCGCGCCCCTGGGTTGTCGTTCGACTGCGGGCCGGTGGCCGCTTCTCGCGCAGTTCCCCGCGCCCCTGATGGGTCCTCGTTCGGCTGACGGACGGTGGCCGCTTCTCGCGCAGTTCCCCGCGCCCCTGATGGGTCCTCGTTCGGCTGACGGACGGTGGCCGCTTCTCGCGCAGTTCCCCGCGCCCCTGAGGCAGGCGCTTCGCGCCGCCTCCCCTTGAGGCTGCGGCTCCGCCGCGCCTCTCGATGAGATGGCGCACGAAGTGCGCATCTCAGGGGCGCGGGGAACTGCGCGACCAGCCCCCACCGGGGCCGCAGACGAACGAGCCGACAGGGCGGAGCCGTCAGGCGTCGCGGCAGATCAGGAGGAGGGCTCGGTCGTCGTTGACGTCCTTGGCCACTGCCTCGATCAAGTGCCAGGCCGCGCCGTGGAAGCCGCCCTGGACATAGCGGTCGGCCTCGCCCGTGAGGCGGTCGATGCCCTCGGCGATGTCGCGGTCGGAGGTCTCCACCAGGCCGTCGGTGAAGAGCATCAGGACGTCGCCGGGCCGCAGAGAACCCTTCGTGGCGTCGAACTCGGCGCCGTCGTAGACCCCGAGGAGCGGCCCCTCGGCCGCCTTCTCCTCCCAGCGCCCGGTGCCGGCGCTCAGCTGGAGGCCCGGCGGGTGGCCCGCGGAGTAGAGCTCGTAGTCGCCGGATTCGAGGTCCAGGACGAGGTGGATGGAGGTCGCGAAGCCCTCGTCCCAGTCCTGGCGGAGCAGATAGCCGTTGGCCGCGGGGAGGAAGGCGTGGGGCGGGAGGGAGCCCAGGAGGCCGCTGAAGGCGCCGGCCAGGAGCAGCGCGCGGGACGCGGCGTCCATGCCCTTGCCGGAGACGTCCGTCAGGACGACTTCGAGGGTGCGGCCGTTGTTGGTGCGGGCGGCGACGACGAAGTCGCCGGAGAAGGACTGACCGCCCGCCGGCCGCAGCGCCATCTCGCGGTGCCAGCCGACCGGCAGCTTCGGCAGCCTGGACTGGGTGCGGATGCGCTCGCGCAGGTCGAAGAGCATCGTGCCGCCGCGCCGCCACGGCACCCCGACCCGGCTGCGGAACTGCGCTATCAGCAGCCCGAAGAAGCCGCACGCGGCGACCGTGAGCACGGTGCCGGGCGTGACCGCCGCGGGATGCTGCTCGTAGGGGCCGAGCTGGTACGACTCGACGATCAGCGCCGTGGCGGCCGCCGCGTACAGGCCGAGCAGACTGGCGGGGCGCAGCAGCAGCCCGCCCGCGACGATCGGCAGGACCAGCACGGCCGGCGAGCACCAGACCGGGTTGAGGATCGTGAAGCAGGCGATCAGCGGCACCATCAGGAGCAGCCCGGCCAGGGCGATCCAGTCCGAGCCGTCGCCGCGGAAGTAGTCCACGCCGGATTTGCGCACGGCGGTGCGGACCCGGTGGACACGCATTCTCAACCGGGCCGGGAACGTCTCGGCTTCCGCGCGCTGTTCGCGCGCCCGCCCGTCTCGTCGTACGGCCATTGCTCGTGGACCTTATCCATCGGGCCTGGACCTGTGCACGGGAGGTCCCACTTGTCCCCCTTTCCGGGCACGTCCGCCGCCGGTGCGGGACGGTTAATTCGCTCGCTCTTGTCCCGCTTGCCCTGGTAGGCATGGCGGATGACGATCGACCTGCGCACGCTGAGCCGCGATGAGCACGACCGCTGGTACGCACAGCTGATGCTGGCCTTCGGCGGAGTGCCGGAGCCGCCGCAGGAGCAGCGGCTGATGGACGACCTGACCGAGTTCGACCGGTCGATCGGGGCGTGGGACGGCGCGGCGTGCGTAGGGACCGCGAGCGCGTTCTCGTACCGGGTCGCCGTGCCGGGCGGCACGTTCCTGCCCGCCGCGGGCGTGACGATGGTGAGCGTCGCGGCCACCCATCGCAGACGCGGCATCCTCAGCTCGATGATGCGGCGCCAGCTCGACGACGTACGGGAGCGGGGCGAGGCGCTCGCCGTGCTCACCGCGTCGGAGCCCGCGATCTACGGCCGTTTCGGGTACGGCATCGCCACCCGGCAGCTGGCCCTCACCGTCGAGTCGGCGCGGGTGCGCATCGAGGCCCCGGAGGGGACGGACGAGGTCTCGCTGCGGTTCGCGGACGTGACGGAGGCCGCCGAGCGGTGCGAGGCCGTCTACGCGCGCACGATCGGCACGCGGCCGGGGAACCTGGCCCGCTCCCCCGGCTGGGAGCGGCTGCCGCTGCTCGACCCGCCGGAGGAGCGGGACGGGTCCTCGCCGATGCAGTGCGTGCTCGCGGAGCGGGCGGGTGAGCTCGTCGGGTTCGTCCGCTTCCACATCAAGCTCAGCTCCGAGTGGTCGGTGCCGACCAGCCGGATCCGGGTGCGTCACATCAGCGCGCTCGACCCGGCGGCGTACGCGGCGCTGTGGCGGTTCCTGCTCTCCGTCGACCTGACGGAGTTCGTGGAGGCGCGGAACCTGCCGGTCGACGATCCGCTGCTGTCCATGGTGTCGGACATCCGCCGGTGCGCCGTCCGGATGCGCGACTCGATGCACGTACGGCTGGTGGATGTGGGCGCGGCGCTCGAAGCGCGTACGTATCTCACGCCGGTGGACGTGGTGTTCGAGGTCGAGGACGCCTTCTGCCCCTGGAACGCCGGGCGTTGGCGGCTGACCGGCGACGCGAAGGGCGCCTCCTGCGAGCGGACCGACGACGCTCCCGAACTGTCGCTGTCCGTACGGGAGCTGGGCGCCGCCTATCTCGGCGACACGTCACTGGCCGCGCTGGGGGCGGCCGGGCGGGTGCGGGAGCTGCGGCAGGGGGCGCTCACGGAGACGTCGGTGGCGTTCGGCTCGGCCGTCGCGCCGTGGCTCCAGCACGGGTTCTGAGCTACGGGGTGCCCGGCTGGCAGGTCGGGCACCAGAAGAGGTTGCGGGCCGCCAGTTCGGCGGTGCGGATCTCGGTGCCGCAGAGGTGGCAGGGCTGCGGGGCGCGCCGGTAGACGTAGACCTCGCCGCCGTGGTCGTCGACGCGCGGCGGGCGGCCCATCGCCTCGGGGGTGTGCTCGGGGCGGACCGTGTCGATGCGGTTGAGGCGGACGCCCTCGCGCATCAGGGCGACCAGGTCGTCCCAGATCGCGGTGAACGCCGCCCCGGTGATGTCCCGGCCCGGGGTGTACGGGTCGATGCCGTGGCGGAAGAGGACCTCGGCGCGGTAGACGTTGCCGACGCCCGCGATGACCTTCTGGTCCATGAGGAGCGCAGCGATCGTGGTGCGGCTGCGGGCGATACGGGCGTAGGCCCTGGCCGGGGTGTCGGCGGGGCGCAGCGGGTCCGGGCCGAGGCGGTCGTGTATCGCCTGCTTCTCGGCGTCCGTGATCAGGGCGCAGGTGGTGGGGCCGCGCAGGTCCGCGTAGTGGGTGTCGTTCAGCAGGCGCAGGCGGACCGTGTCCGTGGGGGGTGGGGCCGGGGTGGCGCCGAACGTGTACTTGCCGAAGAGACCGAGGTGGATGTGGATCCAGGCTTCGCCGAACCCGAGGAACAGGTGTTTGCCGTGGGCCTCGGTGGTCGTGAGGGGCTGGCCGGTGAGGAGTTCGGCCGCGTCGGAGAATTTGCCCTGGGGGCTGGTGACCTGGGTTTTTCGGCCCGCGAAGCGCTCCGCGTGGTCCTGGGCCAGGCGGTGGATCGTGTGGCCTTCGGGCACGGCCGCCGGTCTCCTCGGGTTCGTTCTGGTTGCTGTCCCTGGGGCTCTGCCCCAGACCCCGCTCCTCAATCGCCGGAGGGGCTTGAATGGGAGGGGCTTGAACGGGCGGAGGGGGCTTGAATGATCAAGCCCCCTCGAAGAATCAGCCCTGCGGGTGGTGGGCCGGGATCTCGGGGAGTTCGCCCGTCTCCTCGTAGTGGGTCAGCATGTCGATGCGGCGCTGGTGGCGCTCCTCGCCGGACCAGGGCGTGGTGAGGAAGGTCTCGACGAACTTCGTCGCCTCCTCCTGCGTGTGCATCCGGCCGCCGACCGAGATCACGTTGGCGTTGTTGTGCTCGCGGCCCAGGGCCGCGGTCTGCTCGCTCCAGGCGAGGACGGCACGGACGCCCTTGACCTTGTTCGCGGCGATCTGCTCGCCGTTGCCCGAGCCGCCGATCACGACACCCAGGGCCTCGGGGTCCGCCGCCGTGCGCTCCGCGGCGCGGAGGCAGAACGGGGGGTAGTCGTCGACGGCGTCGTAGATGTGGGGCCCGCAGTCGACGGGCTCGTGGCCGTGGGCCTTCAGCCATTCGACCAGGTGGTTCTTGAGTTCGTAGCCGGCGTGATCGGAGCCGAGATAGACGCGCATGGATCCGAGTGTGGCACGGCACGGGCCGGGTAGTCGCTGGCGGGGCCCTGACCTCCTGATTCACCGGCGTAACAAAGACAACAATCCGGAGTCAGCCCTTCCGAAAGGGCCGACCCTGAGCTTTGAATGCCAGGGCTCGCCCCACCGAGACCTAAGGAAGTCTGCATGTCTTCGCAGTCAACCCTGGCACCGAACGAGACCCCGCCCGAGGGAGACGGCCTCAAGGCCGGACTCAAGAACCGTCACCTGTCGATGATCGCCATCGGCGGTGTCATCGGCGCAGGACTCTTCGTCGGATCGGGTTCCGGGATCGCGGCGGCCGGGCCCGCCATCCTCGTCTCGTACGCCCTGGTCGGCGCGATGGTCGTCCTCGTGATGCGGATGCTCGGCGAGATGGCCGCGGCCCGGCCCTCCTCCGGCTCCTTCTCCGCCTACGCCGACCAGGCGCTCGGGCGCTGGGCCGGGTTCTCCATCGGCTGGCTGTACTGGTTCTTCTGGGTCGTGGTGCTCGCCGTGGAGGCCACCGCGGGGGCGACCATCCTGAACGGGTGGATACCGGCGGTGCCGCAGTGGGCCTGGGCGCTGATCGTGATGGTCGTGCTCACCGTCGTGAACCTGGCGGCCGTGGGCAGCTACGGCGAGTTCGAGTTCTGGTTCGCCGGGATCAAGGTCGTCGCGATCGGTGCCTTCGTGATCATCGGGCTGCTCGCCGTGTTCGGCGTGCTGCCGGGGTCGGACAATCCGGGCGCCGGGTTCGGGCACCTCACGGACGCGGGCGGCTTCTTCCCCAAGGGGCCCGGCGCGATCCTCACCGGTGTGCTGATGGTCGTCTTCTCCTTCATGGGCTCCGAGATCGTCACGCTGGCCGCCGGTGAGTCCGAGGACCCGCAGAAGGCCGTCACCCGGGCCACCAACTCGGTGATCTGGCGGATCGGCATCTTCTACCTCGGCTCGATCTTCGTCGTGCTGACGCTGCTGCCGTGGAACGACCCGTCGATCACCAAGGACGGCTCCTACGTCGCCGCCCTGAACTCCATCGGCATCCCGCACGCCGGGCAGGTCATGGACGTCATCGTGCTGACCGCCGTGCTGTCCTGCCTGAACTCCGGGCTCTACACCGCCTCCCGCATGGCCTTCTCGCTCGGGCAGCGCGGTGACGCGCCGAAGGCGTTCGCGCGGACCACCTCGCGGGGCGTGCCGCGCACCGCGATCCTCGGTTCGGTCGTCTTCGGGTTCCTCGCCGTCTGGTTCAACTACCAGTGGCCGGACACCGTCTTCAACTTCCTGCTCAACTCCTCCGGCGCGGTCGCCCTCTTCGTCTGGCTCGTCATCTGCTTCACGCAGCTGCGGATGCGCGGCATGATCCTGCGCGAGCAGCCGGAGAAGCTCGTCGTGAAGATGTGGCTGTTCCCGTACCTGACCTGGGCGACGATCGCGATGATCTCGTTCGTGCTCGTCTACATGCTGACCGACGACGCCGGGCGCGAGCAGGTGCTGCTGTCGCTGCTCGTGGCGGTGTTCGTGGTGGCGTTCGCGCTCGTACGGGACCGGGTGCAGAAGCGCGCCGTCAAGGACTGACGCCCCCCGTTCGTTCCCCCGTTCACGGTGCCGCGGCTACGGCCGCAGCACCGTGAACGTGTTTTTGATCCGCTCGTACCGGGCCCGCGCCTCCCCCGCGACCTGCGGCTGGTACCAGGTGCCGATCTGGTACGAGCGTGATTCCTGGTCGAAGCCGAGGAGTTCGGCGTGCCAGCGGCGGCCGTCGAGGGTGAACAGGTACTCCCAGACGACGGCGGGGCGGCCCCGGAACGTCGTGCGGTTCAGCCGGATCTTCACGTAGTCCTGGCCCTGATGGGCGTCGCGCTCCGACTTCTGCCAGGTCGCCAGCAGGTCGTCCTTGGCGAGCGCGGACTGGGTGACCAGTTCCTGGGTGCCGTCGGGGGCCGTGTAGTGCACCTCCGACGCCGTCTTCACCGCCCGCTTCCAGCCCCGCGGCGGCACCCAGGCGTACCCGACCTCGCGGATCGAGCCGGGTGGCAAGGTCTGGGCCGTGGGCGGGCGCGAGGTGCCCTCGACCGTGGGCGGGCGGGAGGAGGCCGTGGCGCTCGCGCCGCCCGCCGACGTGCCGCCCCCGTGGTCGCCGGGCAGCGTGAGCACGAGGGCCGCCGCGATGCCCCCGGCCAGCGCCACGGCGAGGGCGATCAGCAGGCCGCGGCGCCGCCCGTGCCCGTGGCGCGGTGCCGACGGCGGGCCGGGCCGATCGTCGCCGGGCACCGGTTTCGCGCACTCGGTCGGGGCCTCCTGCCGGGCGACCGCGGGCCGCGCCGGGGGCGGCGGCACCGGGCGGCGCAGGCCGATGTCCAGGGTGGGGGTGCCCGGGTGGGCGGCCGCGGCCGGGGCGCGTGGCGCGAGCGCCCCGACGACCTCGTCGAGACCGGGGCGGTCCTCCGGCTCCTTGGTCAGGAGCCGGGTCAGCAGCGGTGTCAGCCGGCCCGCCTCGGGCGGCAGCCGGGGCTCCTCGTACAGGACGGCGTGCAGCGTCGCGAGGGTGGTGTCCCGGCTGAACGGGGACCGGCCGCCGAGCGCCGCGCAGAGCGTCGCGCCGAGCGACCACAGGTCGGAGGGCGGCCCCTGGGGCCTGCCCGAGATCCGCTCCGGCGCCATGTAGTCGGGCGAGCCGACGAGCATGCCGACCATGGTGAGCGCCTCGGTGTCCTGGATGTTGGCGATCCCGAAGTCGGTGAGCATGACGCGGCGCCTGCCCACCCGTTCGAGCAGGACGTTGCCCGGTTTGATGTCGCGGTGCAGGACGCCGCCCGCGTGGACCTCGCGCAGCGCGTCGGCGAGGCTGTGGCCGATCGCCGCGACGTCGTCCACGCCGAGCGGCCCGTCCTCGACGAGGGTCTGTTCCAGGGAGCGGCTGTCGATCAGCTCCATGACGATCCACAGCCGTTCGCCCTCGTCCACGACGTCGTAGACGCGCACCACGCCCGGGTGGTCGATCCGGGCGGTGGCGCGGGCCTCGCGCAGGGTGCGCTCGCGGCGGGTGCGGGCGTCCTCGGGGTCGAGGCCGTCGATGCGCATCTCCTTCACGGCGACGGGCCGGTCGAGCATCTCGTCGGCCGCACGCCACACACGCCCCATGCCCCCCTGGCCTATGTGTGCGTCCAAGCGGTAGCGCCCAGCCACCACCAATCCCCGGACGCCTCCACTCGCGTTTCCTGACTGCCCTGGCAATCGACTGCACCCCCGAAACACAGAGAAACACAAAATCGATACATCGCGCCGTCCCAGCATAGTGGGGAGAAATCTTGTGGTACCTCTTCAAGTAATGCGAATTCGGACGCAGTTGCAGGCGTCACGGGGGAAACAGAAACACCAAGGGGGACGAACATGAGTTCAGTTGCGCGCGCACGGCGTCGGGCCGGCGCGGCCGGTTCACTGCTGACCGCGGCCGTCGTGGCGGCGCTGGTCCTGCCCGCCACCGCGGTCGCGGACGACACACCGGGTCAGGGCAGCGACGAGGGGGGCAAGGTCATGAGCAAGGCGCCGGACGGCGTCGAGCCGACCACGACACTGCCCAAGAAGATCTCGGTCGACAACGCGACGGGAAAGACCAGGGATCTCGTCGCGACCGTCCACAACAAGGGCACCAAGGACAGCGGGAAGATCTCTTTGGCGATCGTCGGGTTCGACGGGCTCACCGTAAAAGATGTACCCGGCTGCACACCTATTCCGAAGAACAAGCTGGCGAAGGGTTCGAACAGCGGATTCAGCTGCCCGGTGTCGAATCTCGCGGCCGGGAAATCGAAATCGTTCCCGGTCTCCGCGACCTTCGATCTGTCGAAGACCGGGAAGATCTGTCTGCCGGTGCAGAGCGCGGACGGCAGGACGACGTTCTGGCAGCAGGGCCCGGTGCCGTTCGGCACGACCAGCCCCTCGCCGAACGCGCCGGTGACACCGCTGCTGCTCGACACGGTGAACAAGCCGGCCACCCCGGCAGGTGACAAGAGCGGTGGCAAGGGAGCCGGAAAGGGCGCCGGAAAGGGCGAGCTGCCCTCGACGGGCCCCGCCGACCGGGTGCTGCCGCTCGGCGCGGTGGGCGCGACGCTGATGGCGGCCGGCGGGGCGGGGCTGTGGTGGACCCGGCGCCGCCCGTCGGAGGCGTCCTCGCCGACCCGCTGAAACGCACGGAGTGCGGGGCACGGCTCGGGTGAGCCGTGCCCCGCACTCCGGGTCGGTCGGGCCGCCTACTTGTCGGCGAACTTCCAGGCGGCGGGCAGCGCGCCCATCGCCAGGACGGCCTTGAGCACGTCACCGATGAGGAACGGGGTCAGGCCCGCGGCGAGCGCGGCGCTCAGGCCCATGCCGGTGGAGAGCGCGAGGTACGGGACGCCGACCGCGTAGACGATGGCCTCGCCGATCAGGAAGGCGCGGGCGGTGCGCCACACCGAGCGGTCGTCGCCGCGCCGGGCGAGGGCGCCGACGGCCGAGGCGGCCAGCATCAGGCCGATGACGTAGCCGAACGACGCGGTCGCCCAGCCCGAGCCGCCCTCGGCGAACCACGGCATGCCGGCCATGCCCGCGAGCGCGTACAGGGCGAGCGAGAGGAAGCCGCGGCGGGCGCCGAGCGCGGTGCCGACGAGCAGCGCGGCGAAGGTCTGCCCGGTGACCGGCACCGGCGAGCCCGGGACGGGGATCGCGATCTGCGCGGCGATGCCGGTGAGGACGGCGCCGCCGACGACCAGCGCCGCGCTCTTCGCGACGACGGCGGACCTGGTGCGGGAGGCGGGGAGGAGGTCGGCGAGGACCTTGCCCGGGCGGGCGACTGCGGCGGCGGTACTCATGGGGACTCCGCGAGGTTCGTGGGTGGGCAGGGCGGGACGTGGTGACGCTATCCCAGGGGAGTTGAACCGATCACGGTCTCCGGTCGACAAAGGCTTGAGCGCGCGGTTGGTGGGCTCTGTACAAAGAAGCGCGTGTACACCGGCCGGGGCGTGACGCTCGTCACTGGGACGAGTCCGTTTTGCGCGCGAGGGCGCCCGAAAGCGAGACTGTAGGTTCCCGCCAATGCTCAGATCGGCTGAACCCCCCATGCACGACGACGTACCGCCCGAACCACTCGCCGGGGGCCTCAAGCAGCGCCACCTCACCATGCTCGGCCTGGGCGGTGTCATCGGCGCCGGCCTCTTCGTCGGCTCGGGCGCCGGCATCCAGGTCGCGGGCCCCGGCATCGTCCTGTCGTATCTGATCGCGGGTGCCATCGCGATGTGCGTGATGCGGATGCTCGGCGAGATGTCGGCGGCGATGCCCGCGTCCGGCTCGTTCTCGGTGCACGCCGAGCGGGCGCTCGGCCGGTGGGCCGGGTTCAGCGCGGGCTGGCTGTACTGGTTCCTGCTCGTGGTGGTGCTGGCCGTGGAGGCGACGGGCGCAGCGCAGATCGCCAACGGCTGGGTGCCGGGCGTCCCCCAGTGGGCCTGGGTGCTGCTGTTCATGGTGGTGTTCACCGCGGCGAACCTGGCGGCGGTGAAGAACTTCGGCGAGTTCGAGTTCTGGTTCGCCACCCTCAAGGTCGTGGCGATCGTCGCGTTCCTGGTGCTCGGCACCCTCGCGATCTTCGGCCTGCTCCCCGACACCGACCCGGTCGGCCTGACCCATCTCACCGGCGACGGCGGCTTCCTGCCGAACGGCTGGCAGGGCGTGGTCTCCGGCGTGCTCGCGGTGGTCTTCGCGTTCGGCGGTCTGGAGGTCGTCACCATCGCGGCCGCCGAGTCCGACGACCCGGTGCGCTCGGTGGCGCGGGCGGTGCGCAGCGCGGTGTTCCGGATCCTGTTCTTCTACGTCGGTTCGATGCTGGTCATCGTCACGGTGCTGCCCTGGACCCAGCAGAAGGCGGGCATCAGCCCGTACGTCACCGTGCTCGACTCGATCGGCATCCCGTCGGCCGGCCAGATCATGAACATCGTCGTCTTCGTGGCGCTGCTGTCCGCGCTCAACGCCAATCTCTACGGCTCGTCCCGCATGATCTTCTCGCTGGCCGAGCGCTCCGAGGCGCCCCGGGCGCTGCTGAAGGTGGGCGGGGGCGGGGTGCCCCGGCGGGCGGTGCTCGCGTCGGTGGCGTTCGGCTTCGTCTCGGTACTGCTGAATCTGGAGTGGCCGGACACCGTCTTCCTCTACATGCTCAACTCCGTCGGCGCGGTGCTGCTGTTCGTGTGGGCGCTGATCGCACTGTCCCAGCTGCGGCTGCGGCGCCGGATCGAGCGGGAGGCCCCCGAGCGTCTCGTGCTGCGGATGTGGGCGTTCCCGTGGCTGACCTGGGCGGCGCTCGCGGCGATGGCGGCGGTCTTCGTGCTGATGCTGACCGACGACACGGCCCGGCCGCAGTTGCTGTGGTCGACCGGGGCGACGCTCGTGGTGCTCGCCGTCGCGGGTGTGCGGGAGCTGCGCGCACGGCGTGCCTGAGCGTTCACCGTATGTCGACACGGGCATCGCCGAGTGTGAGCATCGTGTCCGTATTTCGGAAACGTCTTCCCAGTAAGCGGATCGCCTGCTCAGACTGTGGCGGCTTTACGCGCTCATTACATGGGCGCACCCCCACCCCGTCTCAGCTACTGAACAGGGCAATTCCATGTCTCGGACGTCCGCGCAGTCGCCGGCCGACGCGCAACCGTCGGCCGGCCGGCCCGACCAGCCGGTGGACACCTCGTCGCTCTCGCCCGGCCTGAAGCAGCGCCACCTCTCGATGATCGCGCTCGGCGGTGTGATCGGCGCGGGGCTCTTCGTGGGCTCCGGCACCGCGATCGCCGCGGCCGGTCCGTCGATCATCCTCGCCTACGCGATATCGGGCGCCCTCGTGATGCTCGTGATGCGCATGCTGGGCGAGATGGCGGCGGCGTACCCGGCCTCCGGCTCGTTCTCCGTGCACTCCGAGCGGGCCATCGGTCCGTGGGCCGGGTTCACGGCGGGCTGGGCGTTCTGGTTCCTGCTGTGCGTGGCGGTGGGCCTCGAGGGCATCGGCGCGGCGGGCATCGTGCACGCGTGGGTGCCGGGCGTGCCCGAGTGGGCCTGGGTCGCGCTGTTCATGCTGCTGTTCACGGGCACGAACCTGGCGGCGGTGAAGAACTTCGGCGAGTTCGAGTTCTGGTTCGCCACGCTGAAGGTCGGCGCGATCGTGCTCTTCCTCGTCATCGGCGTGCTGGCGATCCTGGGCGTGCTGCCGGACGTCGACGCGCCGGGCATGTCGAACCTCACCGGCCACGGCGGCTTCATGCCCAACGGCACCGAGGGGCTGATCGTCGGCCTGCTGGCCTCCGTCTTCGCGTACGGGGGCCTGGAGACCGTCACCATCGCCGCCGCCGAGTCGGAGCACCCGGTGCAGGGTGTCGCCAAGGCGGTCCGCACGGCGATGTGGCGCATCGCGCTGTTCTACGTCGGCTCGATGGCCGTCGTCGTGGTGCTGCTGCCGTGGACGGCAAAGGAGATCCCGACCAAGGGCCCGTACGTCGCCACCCTCGACCACCTCGGCATCCCCGGCGCCGGCCAGATCATGAACGTGGTCGTCCTGATCGCCCTGCTCTCCGCCATGAACGCCAACATCTACGGCGCCTCCCGCATGGCCACCTCGCTGGTCTCGCGCGGACTGGGCCCGAAGGCGATCGGCCGGATCCACGGCGGGGTGCCGCGCATCGCCGTCACGCTCTCCGCGGTCTTCGGCTTCGTGTGCGTGCTGCTCAGCTACTGGCGGCCCGACGACGTCTTCGCCTGGCTGCTCAACACCATCGGCGCGATCATCCTCGTCGTCTGGTTCTTCATCGCCTTCTCCCAGCTGGTGCTGCGCCGCAAGCTGGAGCGCGAGGCCCCGGAGAAGCTCGTCGTGAAGATGTGGGCGTACCCGTACCTCACGGTCGTCGCGCTCGTCGGCATGGTCGTGGTCTTCGTCCTGATGGCCCGTGAGGCCGACACCCGGGTGCAGCTCTACTACACGGGCGGCCTCACCGTGATCCTCGCCGCCATCGGCTACGCGCGACAGAAGCTCGCCGAGAAGAAGTAGTCCCCCGCGTACACCTGAAGGACCCCCGGGCCGCTCGGCCCGGGGGTCCTTCTCGTTGCGCGCGGCACTGTTGCTGTTAGCCTGCACTTGCGAATAACTTGCAATAAGCAGCCGGAGGGCACGGAGAGACATGGCCACGTACACGCTTCCTGAACTTCCGTACGACTACGCGGCACTTGAGCCGGTCATCAACCCGCAGATCATCGAGCTGCACCACGACAAGCACCACGCGGCGTACGTGAAGGGCGCGAACGACACCCTGGAGCAGCTGGCGGAGGCCCGGGACAAGGAGCAGTGGGGCTCCATCAACGGGCTGGAGAAGAACCTGGCCTTCCACCTCTCCGGCCACATCCTGCACAGCATCTACTGGCACAACATGACCGGTGACGGCGGCGGCGAGCCGCTGGCCGCCGACGGCGTGGGCGACCTCGCCGACGCGATCACCGAGTCGTTCGGCTCGTTCGCCGGGTTCAAGGCGCAGCTGACCAAGGCCGCCGCGACGACGCAGGGCTCCGGCTGGGGCGTCCTCGCGTACGAGCCGGTGAGCGGGCGGCTGATCGTGGAGCAGATCTACGACCACCAGGGCAACGTGGGGCAGGGCTCGACCCCGATCCTCGTCTTCGACGCCTGGGAGCACGCCTTCTACCTGCAGTACAAGAACCAGAAGGTCGACTTCATCGAGGCCATGTGGGCCGTCGTCAACTGGCAGGACGTCGCCAAGCGTTACGCGGCCGCCAAGGAGCGGGCGTACAACCTGCTGCTGGTGCCCTGAGCCCCGGCTCCCCCGAACGCCCCGCCTCGTGATCGTCTTCTCAACCTTCACCCGGGCGGGCGGCTGAAAAGGACAGACCCCGCGAGGACGTGACTCGCGGGGTCTGTCGGTATGCGCGGTTCCGGGGCATCGTCGGTGCATGCCGACCACACAGGTACGGGCCTGCCAGACGTGCAAGTCCGACGAGCCGCACCGCCATCTGACGGCGGAGGAGGCCACATGGCTGCGCGACAAGCGCGGCCTCAGGGACAGCGACAACACCCACGACTGGTGGAAGTGCGCCAGGGAAGGCTGCCGCACGATGCGGCACTACTGGAACCACAGTCAGTGGGAGCAGCTGCCGCCGCCCGACGAGGACTGACCTCAGTCGAAGACCGGGCCCTGCGTACGCGTCCGCTTGATCTCGTAGAAGCCCGGGACCGAGGCGACGAGCAGGGTGCCGTCCCAGAGCTTGGCGGCCTCCTCACCCTTGGGGGCCGGGGTGACGACCGGGCCGAAGAAGGCGATCTGCTCGCCGTCGGCGCCGGGCACCGCGATGACCGGGGTGCCGACGTCCTGGCCGACCTTGTCGATGCCCTCCTTGTGGGAGGCGCGCAGCTCGGGCTCGTACTTCGTGCCGTCCCAGTGGTCGAGGAGCGAGGCGGGCAGGCCGACCTCCTCCAGGGCGCCGGCGACGGCCTCCTTCGTGGGGCCCTCGCCGCGGTTGTGGATCCGGGTGCCGAGCGCGGTGTACAGGGCGCCGAGGACCTCGGGGCCGTGCTCCTCCTGCGCGGCGATGACGACCCGGACCGGGCCCCAGGCCTTGGTCGCGAGCATCTCGCGGTACTCCTCGGGCAGCTCGTCGAGCCGGTTCTCGTTGAGGACGGCGAGGCTCATCAGGTGCCAGCGGACCTCGACGTCCCGGACCTTCTCGACTTCGAGCATCCAGCGCGAGGTCATCCAGGCCCAGGGGCACAGGGGATCGAACCAGAAGTCGACGGGGGTCTTCTCAGCCGTGGTGGACATGGTTCTCCTCAGAAGTCACCGGGTGGTCTTGCCTGCGGCAACGCGACGGCCGCCGCCCTCATTCCCGTGCGAGGATCGTGGGAGCTCAACAGTCCTGACGAGTCCCGCACAGTCCCACAAGGACGCCGCACCGTACGAAGGAGTACCGCCCGTGCCCGGAGAGAATCTGTCCCGCGACGAGGCCCGCGAGCGGGCGGGCCTGCTGTCCGTCGACGGGTACGAGGTCGCGCTCGACCTGCGCTCGGCGGTCGGCGACGCCCCGGCGGACGGGCCGCGCACCTTCCGGTCCGTGACCACGATCAGGTTCCGGGCGAACGAGGCGGGCGCGGGCACCTTCGTCGACCTGATCGCGCCGTCGGTGACGGCCGTGACGCTGAACGGCGAGGACCTGGACCCGGCGGCCGTGTTCGACGGCAGCCGCATCCACCTCGAAGGCCTGGCGGAGGACAACGAACTGGTCGTCGACGCCCAGTGCGCGTACTCGCGCACCGGCGAGGGCATGCACCGCTTCGTCGACCCCGAGGACGGCGAGGTCTACCTCTACACGCAGTACGAGCCGGCCGACGCCCGCCGCGTCTTCGCCAACTTCGAGCAGCCGGACCTGAAGGCGCCCTACCGCTTCGCCGTGCAGGCGCCGCAGGAGTGGACGGCCTGGTCCAACGGCGTGGGCGAACTGGTCGACGGCGTCTGGCGGTTCGCGGAGACCAAGCCGATCTCGACGTACATCACGACGGTCGTGGCCGGCCCGTACCACTACGTCACGGACTCCTACGAGCGTGCCCTGGACGACGGCTCGAAGCTGGTCATCCCGCTGGGCGCCATGTGCCGCAAGGGTCTCGCGCCGTACTTCGACGCCGACGACATCTTCGAGATCACCAAGCAGGGCCTCGACTTCTTCCACGACAACTTCGACTACCCGTACCCCTTCGGCAAGTACGACCAGGCGTTCGTACCCGAGTACAACCTCGGCGCGATGGAGAACCCGGGCATCGTCACCTTCCGCGAGGAGTACATCTTCCGCGGCAAGGTGACCACGGCGTCGTACGAGCGTCGCGCGAACGTGATCCTGCACGAGATGGCCCACATGTGGTTCGGCGACCTCGTCACCATGCAGTGGTGGGACGACCTGTGGCTGAAGGAGTCCTTCGCGGACTTCATGGGCTCGTTCTCGATGGTGGAGGCGACCCGCTTCACCAACGGCTGGATCACCTTCGCCAACAACCGCAAGTCGTGGGCCTACCGCGCCGACCAGCTGCCGAGCACCCACCCGGTCACCGCCGACATCCGGGACCTGGAGGACGCGAAGCTCAACTTCGACGGCATCACGTACGCCAAGGGCGCGAGCGTGCTGAAGCAGCTCGTCGCGTACGTCGGCCGGGACGCGTTCCTGGAGGGCGCGCGCCGCTACTTCAAGCGGCACGCGTACGGGAACACGCGCCTCGGCGATCTGCTGTCCGTGCTGGAGGAGACCAGCGGGCGCGACATGGCGTCCTGGTCGCGGTCCTGGCTCCAGACCGCGGGCGTCAACTCGCTGACCCCGCAGGTGATCCTGAGCGGCGAGGGCCGGATCACCGAGCTGGCCGTGCTCCAGGAGGCCGCCGAATCGCACCCCGAGCTGCGCCCGCACCGGGTCGCGATCGGCCTGTACCGGCGTACGGCGGAGGGCGCGCTTGAGCGGTACGCGCGCGCCGAGGCCGACGTGGACGGGCCGCGCACCGTGGTCGGCGAGCTGGCCGGGGCCGAGGCGCCCGAGCTGGTGCTGGTCAACGACGACGACCTCACCTACTGCAAGATCCGGTTCGACGCGGAGTCCCTCGCCACGCTGCGCGAGCACCTCGGCGACATCACCGACCCGCTGGCCCGCGCGCTGTGCTGGTCCGCGCTGTGGAACCTGACGCGGGACGCGCTCATGCCGGCCCGGGACTTCATCGGCCTCGTGCTGCGGTTCGCCGGGCGCGAGTCGGACATCGGCGTCCTGCAGATGCTGCACGCGTGGGCGCGCAGCGCGCTGGTGCACTACGTGGCTCCCGCGTGGCGCGAGGAGGGCGGGCGGCTGCTCGCCGAGGGCGCCCTGAAGGAGCTGCGGTTCGCCGAGCCGGGCAGCCAGCACCAGCTGACGTGGGCCCGTTTCTTCGCGTCGGTCGCGTCCGGCGACGCCGATCTCCAGCTGCTGAGCGGTCTGCTGGCGGGCAGCGCCAGGATCGACGGCCTGGAGGTCGACCAGGAGCTGCGCTGGGCGTTCCTGGAGACGCTCACGTCGAGCGGTGTCGCGGACGAGGCCGCGCTCGCCGCCGAGCTGGCCCGGGACGACACCGCCTCCGGCAAGCGGCACCAGGTGCGCTGCCTGGCCTCCCGCCCGTCGGCGGCGGTCAAGGCGCAGTCGTGGGCGCAGGTCGTGGAGTCGGACGCGCTGAGCAACGCGCTGGTGGAGGCGACCATCGCCGGGTTCCAGCAGTCGTCGCAGCGCGAACTCACCGCGCCGTACGCCGAGAAGTACTTCGCGGCGATCGAGCGGGTCTGGGCCGAGCGGTCGATCCAGATCGGCATGGACGTGGTGCGGGGCCTCTTCCCCGACCTCCAGGACTCGCCGGAGACGCTGGCGGCGACGGACGCCTGGCTCTCCGCCCACGAGCAGGCCGCTCCGGCACTGCGCCGCCTGGTGCTCGAGGCCCGGGACGATCTGGCCCGGGCGCTGCGGGCGCAGGACTGCGACACGGCGGCCGCCGGATAGCCGGCATGTCTGGCGGGGTTGCGGGGCGGGCGCCTGACAAGGCGCCCGCCCCGTTCCGCGAGGCCGACCCGCGGCGGCGGGGATGTTACCGAATGCGGGCATCCGGGGACGTAACTCCGGTGCGGCCTGGGGTTTTCGGCAGGTTGGGGGGTCGACTTTAGGGCGGTCTTGTCCGGGTTTGCCGACAGGGGTGTAACAGCGGTTAGCTCAGGGGGTGCTGATGGGAACACCCACCCCATGAACCACAACACCCCCCTTTCCCCCCGCCCCCTGCGCCACCTGGTGACGACCCAGCGGCGCGTCCTGAGCGGCGCCCAGTTGAAGGCGCACGGGGTCTCGGCCGCCGCCGCGCAGGAGCAGTGCCGCGCGGGCGGGCCCTGGCAGCAGGTGCTGCCGGGGGTGTTCCTGCTGCACCCCGGTCCGCCGACCGGTGAAGAGCGGCTGCACGCGGTGCTGTTGTACGCCGGGCGGAGCCCGCAGCGGCGCGCCGCCGCCGTGCCCGTGCAGCCCGCCGCGGGCGACCCGCACGCCGCGCACTCCGCGCCCACCACCCCGTACACCGACGTCCTGGTCACCGGGCTCGCGGCGCTGACCCTGCACGGCTTCTCGGCCGCTCCCCCGCTGCTCTCCCTCGACCACGTCGACGTGCTCGTCCCGCGCACCCGGCGGCTGCGGTCGACCGACTTCGCGCGGCTCGTCCGCTCGCCGGGGCTGCCGGTCCCCGTGCTGCTCGACGGGGTTCCGGTGGCGCCGGTGCCGCGGGCGCTCGCGGACGCCGTGGCGCAGCTCTCCGACGCGGAGGCGGTGCGCCGGCTGCTCACCGAGGCGGTGCGCGGCGGCCACTGCGACCCGGCCTCCGTCGTACGGGAGTTGACCGCGGCCCGGCTGCTGACCCGGCCGCACGTGACGGCCGCCGTGGACTCGCTGCTCGCGGAGGGGCGGGCGATCGCCGAGGACCGGCTGTACGCGATGGTGCGCGAGGGCGGCCTGGAGGACCCGGTGTGGAACGTGGACCTGCGGCTGCCGGGCGGGCCGCACCTGGGCGGGGTGGACGCCTACTGGCCGGACCACGCGGTCGCCGTCGAACTGGACACGCGGGCGCCGCGGGTCGGCCTCGGCGGGGAGGACGACCCGCTGTTCAGCCAGTACGTCCGCAAGCGCGAGCACCTGGAGCGGCTGGGGATCACGGTCGTGCACATCACGCCGCGGAAGCTGCGCGAGTCGATCGAGCAGCAGGCCGCCGTCGTCCGGACCGCGCTGATGGCGTCCGGCGACCGGGACCCGGCGGCGCATGTCGTGGTGCTGCCCCGGTAGTGACGGACCGGAGCGGTACCAGGAGGGGAGCGAAGGGGCGGGGCCGCGCGAGGGTCCCGTCCCTTCGCACGTATCGCCTTCTACTTGCGGAGGACCAGTTCGGTGTTGCGGTCCCCCGGCGTGCCGGACAGGGTCGCCCGCGATCCCGGGGCGTTGAAGGCGAGTTCGCGGTAGAGGGCGGCCAGGCCGGTCTGGCTGAGATCGGAGAAGTCGGTGCGGTGCGGGGCCGAGGACTCGATGAGCGTGGTGAACAGCGAGAGCGTGCCGTCGTGGTTGTCGGTGATCTCGATGATGCGGGCCAGCTGCGGGAAGTCGACGTGGGAGGCGGTGGAGATCTCCCAGAAGCCGTGCGAGCCGCCGGTGCCCTGGTGCGGGGTGATGGCGTTCTTGTGGCTGTGGCCGTTGACCCAGGCCAGGACCGGGCGGTGGGCGGCGAGGAGCGCGGCGAGTTCGTCGCCGCCGTGGCGGCGCTCGGCGGGGTGGCCGGGGTCCTTGTTGAGGTTGCGCATCGTCCTGCTGGTGTGGTGGGAGAAGACGACGGCATGGTCGCCGTTGCGCTCGGCCGCCTTCAGCTGGGCGGTGAGCCAGGTGAGTTGGGCGGTGCCGAGGGAGCCCTCGTAGTGGCCGCCGGGGTCGGTCGAGTCGAGGCTGATGCCGATGACGTCGTCCGAGACACGGAAGGTGTAGTACTGCGTCTTCGCGGCGAGGTTGGCCTGCGTGTAGCCGTGACCGACCGGGCCGGGGCCGGTGCGCGCCGGGTCGAGGTGGGCCGCGACGTACTCGGCGGGGGTGAAGGGCGCGCGGGACTCGTCGGGGGTGACCGCGCGCATGTGCCGGGCCTGCGAGCGGAGCAGCCGCTCGAACTCCCTGCCGCGCGGGTCGCCGCCCTGCTTGACGTTGTCCCAGATCGCCTTGGCCTGCGCGGCCGGGAGGTCCATCAGTTTGCGGCCGCCGACGGCGAGTTCGGCGAAGTAGGAGTCGCCGGGGGCGTAGCAGCCGCCGGGCAGCGCGTCGTGGTTGCCGACCGTGGAGTACCAGGGCAGGTTCAGGCCGGGGCTGCGCACCTCGGAGATCGCGGCGGCCAGGAAGCCGTCGAGGCGCGGGAAGCGGTGGTCCCGTTTGTCGGTGTCGCGCAGCGCGGAATCGGGGTGCCAGTAGAGCGGGATGCCGCTGTTCTGGACGCCCTCGTAGTGGCGCGGGTCGCCGGTGTTGGGGGTGATGCGGCCGCCGCTCATCGCCGTGAGGAACCAGTCGAGTTCGCAGCGGGCGTTGTTGTCGGTGTTGTCGCCGGTCGTCATCACGAAGTGCAGCGGCGCCGCGGTGACGGGCGCGCCGCGCAGGGCGTTGACCCGTTCGACGAGCGCGACCGCGCCCGCGACGGACAGCGACTCCTGCGGACGCCAGGCGCTCGACGTCTGGGAGCGCAGGTACTCGTAGCGCAGCGGGTGCTGCACGTCGACCAGGTGCAGGTCGGTGAACTGGACGAAGGCGGCGAGCGCGGTGCGGCGGGCCGCGCGGCCGGAGCGGGCGGCCCGCAGGTCGGAGCGGACCACGCGCGGCCAGGCCGGGCCGTCGCCCAGGCGCCGGAAGCCGGAGCCGTGGCCGGTGGCGACCGAGGCGAGGGTGGTGCCGCGGGTGTACGGGACGCGGGGCGCCGCGGACACCTCGGGCACCTCGCGGGTCAGGGCCTGTGCGGGTACGGGACCGGCGGCGGCCTTGTGCCCGCCGGGGCCCAGGAGGTGGCCGACGCCGGCGATCGCCGCCGTCCCGGTGAGCGCGCCGGTCGCGGCCAGCACGGTACGGCGGTCGATGTCTGCGGCGGCCTTGGTGACAGAGCGTGTGCGCGGCATGGCGCGGTCTCCCCGAGTGCGAACGCGTCGACAGTGGCGGCCGGGTGGTGCCGCTGGACACTGCCCGTCCGTACTGGATCGTTGGCATCGGGGATGACCTGCGCGTGAACGGCGACGCAACGCGCAGCACCGATCACCGTACGTGGATCACCGGAGTCCGCGCCGGGGCGCGCGCCGGGTCCGCGATGTCATGCGCGGGAGGGCGACCCGCTCTCTCGCGGTCACTCTGTGTTCACCTCGCGGGGAAGGGCGGGCCCCGCACCGGGCTTCGGCGGCAGGTGCCCGTCGGCCGGGCGCTCGCGCCACAGGGCCAGTCCGACGTCGACGAGTTCGACCCGGGCCAGGTCGGGGACGGCGGCCAGGTCGTGCCAGGCGGCCATGTCCGTGGAGCCGTTCTCCTCGTGCCGCAGCGCGCCGCCGGTGATCGCGCCCTCGTAGACCAGGCGCAGCCCGTGGAAGTCGGCCACCTTGCCCAGCTTGCGGGGGTAGCGGCGCAGCACCGAGTGGACGCCCAGGAGGGTGCCGGGCGTGAGGGTGTAGCCGGTCTCCTCGTCGACCTCGCGGATCACCGTGTCGTACGGGTCCTCGCCGTGGTCCATGCCGCCGCCGGGCAGTGTCCAGCGCCGGCTGCCGTCGCCCGCGACCCAGCGGGCGAGGAGCACTTGTCCGTCGCGCACGCACACCGCGTACGCGGCCACCCTCAGCTCTTTGTGCATTCCCGAACGCTAGAGGCATCCGGGCCGATGCGCAGGGGGATGGACGGGTTTCGCCCGGTGCCGGGGGCCGGGCTCTACGCCCGTAGCGGGGGCAGGTGAACCACGAGATCCTCAAAAGCGTTCAAGGGACTGGACAATTACGTCCGGATGGCGGGGGTTTGGGCGCGATGGCGTATGGCGGAATGCCGCCATGGCCACCCCCCGCCTCGGGCAACTCTCCCCAAACCGTGGTCACTTACGTAAAGCTGAGCGGTCATCCGGCACCGAAATCCGGAGTCGTTCCGATCATCTCGATCGTCCGTCGTCACCTTTACGTAGCAGGGATGCTGATGACCCCCGATCCCCAGCGCGCACCCATATCCGGTGCGAGACGCGCGGCCCGGCTCGCGGCCGCCGCGGGCCTGGTGGCCGCGCTCACCGCGGCCGGGCCGATACCCATGGCCGTCGCGGCCGGCGCGGACTCCGCGCCGCCCGCCGACCCCGCCGTCAAGTCCGCCAGCGACAAACTCGGCCCGCACGACGCCGAACTGCTCGCCGCCGCCAAGGCGGACCACGACAAGAACGTGACCGTCATGGTCGCCACCGCCCCCGGGAAGACCGAGGCCGTGGCCGAGCAGTTCGACGCGGTCAAGGGCGGCTCCGTCGGCCGCACCTACGACAAGCTCGGCTATGTCCGGGCGACGCTGCCCACCGGCAGGGCCGAGGCCGCCATCAAGGCCGCCGAGAAGCTCGACTCCGTGCTCGGCATCGATCTGCGCCAGGAGATCGCGCTCGACGACCCGACGCCGTCGGCCGACACCACCAAGGGCGCGGCGCGGCACTCCACCGGCTCGTACAGCGGCCCGGGGAAGAACACCCCCGCCAAGAACCCGTACAACCCGTCCTTCGAGACGGGCGCCGTCGACTTCGTGAAGGACAACCCGAAGGCCGACGGGCGCGGTGTCACCATCGGCATCCTCGACTCCGGTGTCGACCTCGGCCACCCGGCGCTGCAGAAGACCACGACCGGCGAGCGCAAGATCGTCGACTGGGTCACCTCGACCGACCCGATCGTGGACGGCGACGCGACCTGGCGGCCGATGGTCACCCAGGTCTCCGGCCCGACGTTCACCTACGGCGGCCGCACCTGGAAGGCGAAGGCCGGTTCGTACGGCGTCTCCACCTTCGCGGAGTCGGTGACCGCGGGCGGCGACGCCAAGGGCGACGCGAACCGCGACGGCGACACCACCGACAAGTGGGGCGTGCTCTACGACGCCGCCGCGGGCACGGTGACCGTCGACCTGAACGACAACGGCGACTTCACCGACGACACCCCGATGAAGCCGTACAAGGACGGGTACCAGATCGGCTACTTCGGCAAGGACGACCCGTCCACCGATGTCGTCGAGCGCCAGCCGTTCGTCGTGGAGATCCGCAAGGACGTCCCGATGGACCCCTACGGCGGTGACTGGGTCGGCCAGAAGCGCGACTTCGTCAACATCGGCGTGATCGAGTCCGAGCACGGCACGCACGTCGCCGGCATCACCTCGGCCAACTCGCTGTTCGGCAACAAGAACATGAACGGTGCCGCGCCCGGCGCGAAGATCGTCTCGTCGCGTGCCTGCACGTGGTCCGGCGGCTGCACCAACGTCGCGCTCACCGAGGGCATGATCGACCTCGTCGCCAACCGCGGCGTCGACATCGTGAACATGTCGATCGGCGGTCTGCCGGCGCTGAACGACGGCAACAACGCCCGTTCGCTGCTGTACACGCGCCTCATCGACACCTACGGCGTGCAGCTCGTGATCTCGGCGGGCAACTCCGGTCCCGGCGCGAACACCATCGGTGACCCGGGCCTGGCCGACAAGGTCGTCTCGGTCGGCGCCGCGATCTCCAAGGAGACCTGGGCCTCGAACTACGGCTCGCAGGTGAGCAAGTCGTACGCGATGATGCCGTTCTCGTCGCGCGGCCCGCGTGAGGACGGCGGCTTCACGCCGACCATCACCGCGCCCGGCGCCTCGATCAACTCCACCCAGACCTGGCTGCCCGGTTCGCCGGTCGCCGAGGCGGGCTACTCGCTGCCGGCCGGCTACTCGATGCTCCAGGGCACCTCGATGGCCTCGCCGCAGGCCGCGGGCGCGAGCGCGCTGCTGCTCAGCGCCGCCAAGCAGAAGCACATCGGTCTGAGCCCGGCGGACCTGCGCACCGCGCTGACCTCGACCGCGGACCACATCAAGGGCGAGCAGGCGTACGCCGAGGGCTCCGGTCTCATCGACATCGAGGACGCCTGGAAGTCGATCCGGCACGGGGCGAGCGCGCACACGTACACCGTGAAGGCGCCCGTCGACACCGCGATCGACTACGCGCTGGCGACGCCGGGCTTCGGCACCGGCATCTACGACCGCGAGGGCGGTCTGGAGGCCAAGCAGAAGAAGACCTACGACGTCACGGTCACCCGCACGTCCGGGTCGGCCAAGCCGGTCCGGCACAAGCTGTCGCTGAAGAACAACTCCGGCGGCACCTTCGACATCGTCGGCTCCAGCTCGGTCTGGCTGCCGCTGAACCAGCCGGTCACCGTGAAGGTGCAGGCCAGGCCGGGCTCGGCCGGGCTGCACAGCGCGATCCTCCAGGTCGACGACCCGAGCACCGAGGGCGTGGACCAGCAGATCCTGGCGACCGTCGTCGTCTCGACGCCGGTGGCCAAGCCGTCGTACACCTTCAGCGCCAAGGGCTCGGTGCAGCGCAACAGCACCACGTCGTACTTCCTGACGGTTCCCGAGGGCGCCAAGGCGCTCCAGGTGCGCATGAGCGGGCTGAAGGACAAGAGCCAGACCCGGTTCATCTCCATCCACCCGTACGGCGTTCCGGTCGACGACACCTCGACGCCGAGCTGCTATCCGAACTACGGCGACGGATCGGGCAACGGCTGCCGCCCCGACCTGCGTTCGTACGCGGACCCGCAGGCCGGTGTCTGGGAGGTCGAGGTCGAGGCGCGCCGCACCTCGCCGCTGCTCGACAACCCGTACCAGCTCGACGTCGCCGTGCTCGGCGCCGCGTTCGACCCGGCCGTGCAGACGGTCGCCGAGGCGAAGGTCGGCGTTCCGGCCGACGTCTCCTGGAAGGTCACGAACAACTTCGCGGCCATCAACGGCGGCAAGCTCCAGGGCGGTGCGCTCGGCTCGTCGAAGACCGCCCGGCCCACCATCGCCAACGGTGACACGCAGACCTCCGAGGTCGTCGTGCCCGAGGGCGCGGACAAGCTCACGGTCGCCATCGGCAACGTCTCCGACAAGTCCGCCGACCTGGACCTGGTGGTCTACGACGCGGCCGGCAAGGAGGTCGGGAAGTCCGCGGACGGCGACTCCGAGGAGGCGGTGACGATCGCCAAGCCGGCCGCCGGCACGTACACGGTGGAGGTCGCCGGGTACTCGGTGCCCGCCGGGACGACCGAGTACGACTACTCGGACGTCTTCTTCTCGTCGGCCCTCGGCACGGTCACGGTGGACGGCTCGAAGCCGGTCACGCTGGCAGGCGGCGCGTCCACCACGGTGTCCGCGCAGGTCACGGCCGCCGCCCCGGCGCCGGAGGGACGCGAGTTCTTCGGGCAGGTGCAGCTCCTGAACGAGCGCGGTGTCGTCACCGGCACCGGCAGCGTGCAGATCGAGAAGGTCACCGAGTAGTCCCGCGGTGACCCACGGAAGGGGCGGACGCCATCGGCGTCCGCCCCTTTCCGGTATCAGTACCCGGGCCCCGGGCACGCCAGCCCGCGGGCCTCCGGGAGCGCCCCAAGGATGTCGCCGCGTGCGTCCTTCACGCCCCGGCCGGTCTCCCAGTCCTGCCGGTCCCCGGGGAACACGGGCGTCCGGATCAGCGTGTACGTGCCCGGCTTCAGGTCCGCCCTCGCCGAGCCGTGCAGGGTCACGGCGAGGGTGGGATGCTCCTTCGCCGGGCGCTCGGGGCGGTAGGAGCGGGTGACGTCGAGGACGACCCGTACGTTCCCGTCGGCGCGCGGGGTGACGCTGACGACCCGGCCCTCGACGAGGATCCTGGAGCAGGCGATGTGCAGGGCGGGCGAGGAGCCGTCGTCGGCTCCGGACGCCGCCTTGCCGTCCGCCGCGGACTTGTTGGCCCCGCCGGATTCGCTGCTCACCCCGCCGGGCGCGGTCACGCCGAGCCACACCATGCCGCCCACGGCCCCGGCCGCGCAGGCGGCCACGAGCGCGCCGAACGCGATCCGCAGGGGACGGCGACGGCGGACCGGCACGGGTGCGGGGACAGGTGTGGGTACGGGCTTCGGGGCGGGGCGGGCCGCCAGCGCGTCGCCGATGCCGCGCACCTGCTCCCGCAGCAGCGCGACGTCGGCCGCGACGTCCGCCGCGTCCGGGTCGTCGTCCGGCAGCGCCTCGCCGCAGACCGCGAGCATCAGGAGCCGGTCCGCACGGTCCGGGCCGTCCGTGCCGTCGAAACCGTCGATGTCGTCCATGTCACACCACCTCCCCTTCGCGCAGACGCGCCCGCAGCACGCGCACCGCCGTGTGCAGCCGGCTCTTGACCGTGCCCTCGGGCACGCCGAGCTCCGCCGCGATGTCCCGCACCGGCAGATCCGCGTAGAACCGCAGCACGACCACCTGCCGCTGCTGGTCGGGGAGCTGGTCCAGGCCCTCGGCGACGGCGAGGGAGAGCACGCGCGTCTCGGCGGCGTCCCGGGCGTCCTCCTGGCGCAGGGCGGCAAGCCGCTCGCCGAGCCGCTCCTGGCGGCGCTTGGCCCGGTGCCAGTCCATGGCGAGGTTCGAGGCGACGACCGCCGCCCACGCCGAGACGTCGCGCGGCGCCTCCTCCCCCTTGGCGGCCCGCTCAAGGAGCCGCAGCCGCACCTGCTGCACCCCGTCCGGCAGCTCCGCGTACGGCATCCCGCCCAGTGACAGGACGGCCCGCACCCGGTCCTCGACGGCCGCGTCCAGGGGGTCGTCCGGCCGACCCCCCGCGCCTCTGGACTTTCCGCGCAGCACTGCCCCTCCCCTCCCCGCGTGTCCCCTACGACGCCGGACGCCCCCGGAACGTTCGGCCCGGCCGCGAAAGAGTTGTGGCGAACCCCACGCGTCCCGCGCCTCGGACAATCGATTGGACAAGGCGGGCCTGGACAGACGCATCATGGAGCGGCACCCCTGCCACCTGTGTATGTACGGAGGAACCCCTGTGAAGGTCGGAATCGTCGGAGCCACCGGTCAGGTCGGCACGGTCATGCGCAAGATCCTGGTCGAGCGGAACTTCCCGGTCGACGAGCTGCGCCTGTTCGCCTCGGCGCGCAGCGCGGGCAAGACCCTGGACGGCGTGACGATCGAGGACGCCTCGACGGCCGACTACACGGGCCTGGACATCGTGCTGTTCTCCGCGGGCGGCGCCACCTCCAAGGCCCTCGCCGAGAAGGTCGCCGCGCAGGGCGCCGTCGTGATCGACAACTCGTCGGCCTGGCGCAAGGACCCCGAGGTACCGCTTGTGGTCTCCGAGGTGAACCCGCACGCGATCACCGACCGCCCCAAGGGCATCATCGCCAACCCGAACTGCACCACGATGGCCGCCATGCCCGTGCTGCGCCCCCTGCACGACGAGGCGGGTCTCGAAGCACTGGTCGTCGCCACGTACCAGGCGGTCTCGGGCTCGGGTCTCGCGGGCGTCGCCGAGCTGCACGGCCAGGCACAGAAGGTCGTCGCGGAGGCCGACAGGCTGACCCACGACGGCGAGGCCGTGGACTTCCCCGAACCGGAGATCTACAAGCGCCCCATCGCGTTCAACGTGCTGCCGCTCGCGGGCGCCATCGTCGACGACGGCCTGCACGAGACGGACGAGGAGCAGAAGCTCCGCAACGAGTCCCGCAAGATCCTGGAGATCCCGGAGCTCAAGGTCTCCGGCACCTGTGTCCGCGTCCCGGTCTTCTCCGGCCACTCCCTCCAGGTCAACGCCCGCTTCGCGCGCCCGGTCTCGGTGGAGCGCGCCACGGAGCTGCTGGCCGGCGCCCCGGGCGTCGCGCTCTCCGAGATCCCGACGCCGCTGGAGGCCGCGGGCAAGGACGCGTCCTTCGTGGGCCGCATCCGCCCGGACGAGACGGTCGAGAACGGCCTGGCGCTGTTCGTCTCCAACGACAACCTCCGCAAGGGCGCCGCGCTGAACGCGGTGCAGATCGCGGAGCTGGTGGCGGCCGAGCTCAAGGCCTGACCCTCCCGTTTCGCGCTTTTGTACGAAACCGGCCACGCGGTCGTGGAGCTTGTGTGAAGATCCCGGCATGACCGAGATGGCCAAGGGCGGGAACCTCCCCGTTCCCTCAGCAGCTCTGCACGTGGCGGTGGCCTGGCAGCAGGGTCCCGGGACTCCCGACGTGGACGTCTCGGCCCTGCTGCTCGACGCGGCGGGCGCGGTCCGCTCGGACGCCGACCTCGTCTTCTACAACCAGCGCGAGCACCACTCGAAGTCCGTGCGCCACCTCGGCAAGGGACAGGACCCGGGCCCCTCGGGCACCGACTGGATCTGGCTCGACCTGAACGCCGTGGAGCCCGAGGTGGAGCGGGTCGTGGTCGCCGCCTCCGCCGACGACACGGAGTTCGGCCGGATACCCGGGCTCGCCGTCCACGTCGCCACCCCCGAGGGCGCCCCGGTCGCCTCCTTCGCCATCGGCGACGCGAGCACCGAGACCGCCTTCGTCTTCGGGGAGTTCTACCGCAGGAACGGCACCTGGAAGTTCCGTGCCGTCGGCCAGGGCTACGCCTCCGGGCTCGCCGGTCTGGCGAAGGACTTCGGGATCAGCGTCGAGGACTCCGCGCCCGTCGCCCCGGCACCCTTCGCGGGAGCGTGGGCCGGGCCCGGCGGTCCCGACGAACTCACCGTGGACTTCCCGCCCTACGTCCACCAGGGCCGCGCCAAGCAGCGGGTGACCTGCCCGCCGAACCTGCCCGCGGGCCGCCGGGTCGTGGTCGACATCGAGTGCCGCGACAGCATCTCGGTCACCGTCTACTCCTGCGACGCGTACGGGCGCAGCGACGAACTGCTGCTGGACTCGTACGAGGACGAGGTGCACGGCCGGACCCTCGCCACCGTCCCCGACGACCGCCCGCTGGCGCTGCTGGTGGAGGCGGACTCCCCGTGGACGCTCCGGGTTCTGCCGCTCGGCCAGGCCCGGCGCCTCGACCTCACGGTGCACGGCGCCGGTCCCGATCTGCTGGTGTACGAGGGCGGTCCGGGCGTCCTGTCCTTCGCGCACCAGGGCGAGAGCAACTTCACCGTCTGGCACACCTACCGCTCCGCCGACCCCGACTGGCCCGGCGACGACCAGGACCTGCTGGTCAACGAGGTGGGCCGGCTCGATGTGCTGGCCCCCGTGCGGGGCCCGGGCCTGCTGCGCATCGGGGCGGACGGCCCGTGGCAGATCTCGGTGGGCGGCTGACGCGGCCGGTGCTCAGGCCGGCCGGGCCACCGCGAAGTGCAGACAGCCGTACTCCAGGGCCCTGACGTGCACGAGGACGACGGCCGGGTCGGCGAACGCCTCGTCGAGGGCCGCGTCGAACCCGGCCGTCGCGTCCGCCGGGATCTCGAACAGCCTGCCGCCCACGATGTGCCCGCGGGCGTCGTAGCGGCGCAGGGTCCGCAGGGCGCCGGGCCGGTCGAAGGGGTAGCGCTCCGGGTCCGGGTCCGGGCCGGGGCAGTCGTCGGCGAAGGCGTGCAGGAAGACCGGGCCCTGCTCGTCGTAGGCGCCCGGGGCCGCGCCCGTCCGCGCGGCCCAGCGGCGCAGCGGCGCGTACGAGACGAGCGCGATGCGGTCGCCCTCCCGGACCGGGCGCAGACAGCAGCGCAGCGGGGAGCCCGCGTCGTCCGCGGTCGCCGGGTACGGGACGAGGGCGCGGCCCGCGTCGTCGACGTCGCGCAGTTCCTTGACGGCGGTGGGATCGATGGGCAGTGCGGTGTGCCTGGTCATGGGCTCCACGGTCGCGCGGGAGCGCCGTGTTCACCGGCGGAAAACGGACATCGCGTTCGGGTACCCCGCGTGGAAGGATGGCCGGAATCGTCACAAACGACTGACCGCACTAGGAGATGACCGCGTGCCTGGCACCAATCTGACCCGAGAAGAGGCGCAGCAGCGGGCGAAGCTGCTCACCGTTGACTCGTACGAGATCGATCTCGACCTCTCCGGCGCGCAGGAGGGCGGCACGTTCCGGTCCGCGACCACCGTGCGCTTCGACAGCGCCGAGGCGGGCGCCGAGACGTTCATCGACCTGATCGCGGACGCGGTGCACGAGGTGGTGCTGAACGGGCGCTCGCTCGACGTCGCCGCCGTCTTCCGCGACTCGCGGATCGCGCTGGCGCACCTGGAGTCGGGGCCGAACGAGCTGCGGGTCGTCGCCGACTGCGCGTACACGAACACCGGTGAGGGCCTGCACCGCTTCGTCGACCCCGTCGACCAGCAGGCGTACCTCTACACCCAGTTCGAGGTGCCGGACGCGCGGCGCGTGTTCGCGAACTTCGAGCAGCCCGACCTCAAGGGCACGTTCCAGTTCACGGTGAAGGCGCCGACCGGCTGGACGGTGATCTCGAACGCGCCGACGCCGGAGCCCAAGGACGACGTCTGGCACTTCGAGCCGACGCCGCGCATCTCCTCGTACATCACGGCCCTGATCGTCGGCCCGTACCACTCGGTGCACTCGTCGTACGACAACCCGGAGACCGGGCAGAGCGTGCCGCTGGGCATCTACTGCCGGCCCTCGCTCGCGGAGTACCTGGACTCGGACGCGATCTTCGCGGTGACGCGGCAGGGGTTCGCCTGGTTCCAGGAGAAGTTCGACTACGCGTACCCGTTCGCCAAGTACGACCAGCTCTTCGTGCCGGAGTTCAACGCGGGCGCGATGGAGAACGCGGGCGCGGTCACCATCCGCGACCAGTACGTCTTCCGCTCCAAGGTGACGGACGCGGCGTACGAGGTGCGGGCCGAGACGATCCTGCACGAGCTGGCCCACATGTGGTTCGGCGACCTCGTCACCATGGAGTGGTGGAACGACCTGTGGCTGAACGAGTCGTTCGCCACGTACACGTCGATCGCCTGCCAGGCGTACGCGCCGGACTCGAAGTGGCCGCACTCGTGGACGACGTTCGCCAACTCCATGAAGACGTGGGCGTACCGGCAGGACCAGCTGCCGTCCACGCACCCGATCATGGCGGAGATCAACGACCTCGACGACGTGCTCGTCAACTTCGACGGCATCACGTACGCGAAGGGCGCCTCGGTCCTCAAGCAGCTCGTCGCCTATGTCGGCATGGACGAGTTCTTCCAGGGCGTGCAGGCGTACTTCAAGCGGCACGCGTTCGGGAACACCCGGCTCAGCGATCTGCTGGGCGCGCTGGAGGAGACCAGCGGGCGTGACCTGAAGTCCTGGTCGAAGGCGTGGCTGGAGACCGCGGGCATCAACATCCTGCGTCCCGAGATCGAGACGGACGAGCACGGCGTCATCACGTCCTTCGCCATCCGCCAGGAGGCCCCGGCGCTGCCCGCCGGTGCCAAGGGCGAGCCGACGCTGCGGCCGCACCGGATCGCCGTCGGCTTCTACGACCTCGACGACGCGAGCGGCAAGCTGCTGCGCGGCGAGCGCGTCGAACTCGACGTCACCGCCGGGGAGTCGACGCAGGTGCCGCAGCTGGTCGGCAAGCGCCGCCCGGCCGTCGTGCTGCTCAACGACGACGACCTGAGCTACGCCAAGGTGCGGCTCGACGAGGAGTCCCTGGCCTTCGTCACCCAGCACCTCGGCGACTTCGAGGCGTCCCTGCCGCGCGCCCTGTGCTGGGCCTCCGCCTGGGACATGACGCGCGACGCCGAGCTGTCCGCCAGCGCCTATCTCGACCTGGTGCTCAGCGGGGTGGCCAAGGAGTCCGACATCGGCGTGGTCCAGTCGCTGCACCGGCAGGTGAAGCTGGCCCTCGACATGTACGCGGCGCCGGCCCACCGCGACGCGCTGCTCACCCGCTGGACCGAGGCGACGCTGACCCATCTGCGCACCTCGGCGCCGGGCAGCGACCACCAGCTGGCCTGGGCCCGCGCCTTCGCGGCGACGGCCCGCACGCCGGAGCAGCTCGATGTGCTGGACGCCCTGCTGGAGGGCTCGCAGACCATCGAGGGCCTGGCCGTCGACACCGAGCTGCGCTGGGCGTTCGTGCAGCGGCTCGCGGCCGTGGGGCGGTTCGACGAGACGGAGATCACCGCCGAGTACGAGCTGGACCGGACCGCCGCCGGTGAGCGGCACGCCGCCACCGCGCGGGCCGCGCGGCCGACTCCCGAGGCCAAGGCGGAGGCCTGGGCCTCGGTCGTCGAGTCGGACCAGCTGCCGAACGCGGTGCAGGAGGCCGTGATCGGCGGGTTCATCCAGACCGATCAGCGCGAGCTGCTGGCGCCGTACACGGAGAAGTACTTCTCGGCGCTGAAGAGCGTGTGGGAGTCGCGGTCCCACGAGATGGCGCAGCAGATCGCGATCGGTCTGTTCCCGTCGGTCCAGGTCTCCGAGGAGACGCTGGCCGCGGCGGACGCCTGGCTCGGGTCCGCCGAGCCGACCGCGGCGCTCCGGCGCCTCGTCTCGGAGTCCCGCGCGGGTGTGGAGCGCGCTCTGAAGGCGCAGGGCGCCGACAAGTAGGCAGTTGTTTCGTCTGCGGCCCGGTGGCCTCTTCTCGCGCAGTTCCCCGCGCCCCTGAAGCGAGCTCCGCTCGCTCAGGGGAAGGCTGCGCGAAGCGCATGCCTTAGGGGCGCGGGGAACTGCGCGACCAGCCCCCACCGGGCCGCGGATCAGGAACGACCGAACCGCTCCGCCAGCGCCGAGCGCCCCGCCTCCGTCAGAACTCCGTGCACACGCATCCGGGCCACACCCCCGTCGGGGAACGCGTCGAGCCGGACATGCGTGGCGACGGCCCCACCGGGCAGCGGGAACCGGTGCAGGGTGTCGGGCTGCAAGCGCGTACGGGGGATGATCTCGAACCACTCGCCGGTCTCCCCGTCGCGCCCGCTCAGCGCGATCCACCCGGCCGAATTCCCCTTGAGGTACGCGGTGTCGATCTCCACGGCCCGGATCTCCCCCTGCGCGGCGAGCCGGAAGCGGACCCAGTCGTTGGTGCCGTGGACACGGCGGCGCCGGTTCTCCCAGCCGTCGTCCATCTTCCGCGACGTGCCGGGCAGGATGATCTGTGTCGGCGACGAGTAGAACTTGTCGGACGCGTCCTCGTACACACCCCCGTTGAGTACGGAGACCAGATCGAAGGTGCCGAGCACCCCCAGCCACTCGGGGTCGGGCACGACCTCGCCGTGCACCCGCAGCCGCGCGATGCCGCCGTCGGGGTGCTGGCAGACCCGGACGTGCGTGAAGCGGGCCTGCGAGGTGACGGTGAAGTGGTTCGCGGCGTGCCCGCGCACCTGGCTGACGGGCACGATCTCCTCCCACTTCACGTCGTCGGCGAGGAGCTCGTCCGGGCCGGGCGCCCCGGCGACGCTGGTGGCCTGGATGCTCACGTGCTGCGGGTAGTTGCCGCGGAAGTGGGCGGTGTCGACGACGACGCCGCGCACGACGCCGGGCGCGCCGAGCCGGACGATCGCCCAGTCGTGGTCCTCGGGCGCCGGGAACGGCTGGTCGGCGGTGCCGCGGCGGCGCCGGGTCTCCCAGCCGTCCATGACCTTGCCCTTGTGCCCGAAGTGCTCGGGGTCGAAGACGGCGCGCTCGCGCACCAGCAGGTTCTCGCGCTGGGCGAAGAACTCGTCGTTGGCGGCGATGACTCCGGCGCCGAGCCGCCGGTCGGCGAGGTCGACGAGTTCGGCGAAGGCGGCGGGGTCACCGAAGGTGCGGTAGTCGGCGTACGGGTCGCCGCCCGCGTAGGGGGCGGCGTCGTTGGCGTGCGGGTCCGTTCCGGGCGTCGTTGTCATGACCCCACTGTCCGGCCCCACGAGTCAACAGGTCCATCGAAAGTTTTCGGGGTGGTTTTTCAGTTCTGCTGAACGGTCAGGGCGTCGAGGACACGCCGCACGGCCGCGCCCTCCTCCGCGCCCCGGCGCACGGCAGCCACGACGTGCCGTACGGGACGGTCGGCGCCCAGCGCGCACATGACGACCCCGTCGCGGCGCGCGGCGGCCATGCGCGGGACCAGGGCGACGCCCATACCGGCCTCGACCATGGCGAGGATGGCGGTCCAGCCGGCCGCGCTGTGCGCCTGCTCGGGCACGAATCCGGCGGCCTCGCAGGCGGTCGTGGTGATCTCCGACCAGGGGCCCGAGCCGCCGAAGATCCAGGGCTCGCCCGCGAGATCGGCGAGCCTGAGGTCCGGCTCGCCCGCGAGCGGATGCCCGGCGGGCAGGGCGACGTCCAGCGGGTCGGCGAGCAACGGCACCCGCGTGAACTTGGGGTCGCGGGCGGTCGGCGCGTGCGCGGCCAGCGAGAGGGCGAGGTCGACGTCTCCGGCGGCGAGCAGTTCGTAGGCCTGCGCGGCCTCGGCCTCGCGGACCTTGACGGTGATGCCGGGGCGGTCGGCGCGCAGCGCCCGTACGGCGGGGACGACGAGCGCGGGCACGGCGGTGGAGAAGGCGGCGACCCGCACGACGCCCGACTCGCCGCGCAGATGGGCCGCGAGCTCGGCGTCGGCGCGCTCCAGCTGGGCGAAGACGGCCTCGCCGTGGCGCAGCACCAGGTGCGCCGCGTCGGTGAGCCGGACCCGGCGCCCCTGTGCCTCCAGGAGGGGCACCCCGAGCTGTCGGGCGAAGTTGGTGAGCTGCTGGGAGACCGCCGACGGGGTCATCAGCAGGGCCTGGGCGGCGGCGGTGACGGTGCCGCGCTCGCGCAGGGTGCGCAGGATCATCAGCTTCCTGAGGTCCCAGCGGTCGGGGTGCGAGGGGCGCGGCGCGTCGTCGGTCATGGCGTCAAGGTACGGGTCCTAGCGGCGGGCGTGACCGGCTGGTGAAGGGGAGACGGCGCTCGTCGCGGGCACCGCCGGCACGGCGATGGGCGGCGTCTTCGCGGGGCGCTGGCCCAGCACCGTCGCGCCCAGCGCCAGCGCCATCCCGGCGAGCTGGACGGGGGTCAGGCTCTGGTCCAGGGCCGCCCAGCCGATCACCGCGGCGCTCAGCGGCGACAGCGGGCCGAGGAAGGTGACCTGGGTGGCGCTGAGCCGGCCGATGCCGCGGAACCAGAGCCAGTACGCCACCGCCGTGTTGGCCAGCGCCAGATAGGCGTAGCCGGTCAGTGCCCGGCCGTCGAGCGCGGGCGGCGCGCCCTCCACCAGCAGGGCGAGCGGCGCGATCAGCAGGCCGCCCGCCGTCAGCTGCCAGGCGGTCAGCGCCAGCGGTCCGGCGCCCGCGGGCCGCCCCCACTTCTTGGTGAGGACGGTGCCGGTCGACATGGACGCCGTGGACGCCACCGCCGCGGCCACCCCGAGCGCGTCCAGCGCGCCCGCCGCCCGCAGCACCACCAGGCTCACCCCGAGCGCGGCGGCGAGGCCCGTCACCAGGGTGCGCCGCGTGGGCAGTTGGCCGAGGAGCGGCACCGCGAGACCCGCCACGAACAGGGGTCCCACCGATCCGACCACCGCCGCGAGCCCGCCCGGCAGCCGGTACGCGGCGAGGAACAGCAGCGGGAAGAACGCCCCGATGTTCAGGGCCCCGAGCACCGCGGAACGCCACCACCAGTCCCCCGCCGGGAGCCGCCGCGCGAGGGCGAGCAGCACCAGGCCCGCGGGCAGCGCGCGCATCGCCGCCGTGAACAGGGGGCGGTCCGGCGGCAGCAGTTCGGTCGTCACCGCGTACGTCGACCCCCATGACACGGGCGCCAGCGCGGTCAGCAGGACCGTGTTCACCTTCATCAGAACCCACCCCGTCCTTCACTTAGCTCGATAGAAAGTAGCTTACTCGTAAGCTACTTTCCGTCAAGCTACTTTCTTGCCCGGAAGCGACCGCGTACCGATACTGAGCAGATGACCGACAAGGACGCCGTCGACGCGATCATCGACCAGTGGGCGGCGGTCCGCCCCGACCTGGACACCACCGCCATGGAGGTCTTCGGCCGCGTCTACCGCCTGGCCCGCGCCATGAGCGGCCGCGTCGAGGAGGCCTACGCGCGGTTCGGCATCGCGCGCGGCGAGTTCGACGTGCTCGCCACGCTGCGCCGCGCGGACGCCCCGTTCACGCTCTCCCCGCGCCAGTTGTCGGCGACGCTGATGCTGACGACGGGCGGCATGACGGGTCGGCTCGACAAGCTGGAGCGGCGCGGCCTGGTGCGCCGCTCGCCCGATCCGCACGACCGGCGCGGCCTCCAGGTCACCCTCACCGAGGAGGGCCTCGCGCTCGTGGACGAGGCGGTCGGCGCCGGTCTCGCCGTGCAGAAGCGGGCCCTGGAGAGCGCCCTCGACGCCCCCCAGGCCGAACAACTCGCCGCCCTGCTGCGCCAGTTGCTCACCACGGCGGCCCCGGCCGACTGAGCAGGGGGCGCGGCGTCCTAGCGCAACGGGTATCCGGCGAACTCCCGGGGGAAGTCGCTGGAGCCGACGCCGCCCTCCGGTAGCGCGTCCGCCGCCCAGGCCGCGTATCCGTCGGGCCGCACGAGCAGTGCCGTGCGCCGCCCGCTCGCCCAGTGCGCGACCCGCACCGCGTCGTTCTTGTACGCCTCCCCCTGGGGCAGGATCAGTACGAACTGGCCCGCGCGCAGGGCCTCGTAGAGCCGGGTGCCGCCGTCGAGCCGGACGTCGGGGACCCGCCTGCCGGTCAGCACGTGGGATCCCCTGGGCGCCGGGTAGCGGACGCCGATGCCGGTGACCTGGCCGAGGGCGCGGGTGCGGGCGGGGCGCACCCGGCCGAGGACGCCGGTGAACCCGGCGCGGGCGGCGCGGGTCCACGGGCGCTTCGCCATCGCCATCCGCACGATGCCGCCGCTGCTGCGCAGCACGGCCCGGCCGACCGGGTGGCGCTCGGTCTCGTACGTGTCGAGCAGGCTCTCCCGCGCGCGGCCGGTGGCGACGGCGGCCAGCTTCCAGCCCAGGTTCGCCGCGTCCTGGAGCCCCGTGTTCATGCCCTGGCCGCCGGCCGGGGTGTGCACGTGCGCGGCGTCCCCGGCGAGCAGGACCCGGCCCACCCGGTAGTGCGGCGCCTGGCGTTCGTCGCTGTGGAAGCGGGACATCCAGCGGGCGTCGTGCATGCCGTAGTCGCGGCCCAGGGCCAGCCGGGTGATCTCCTTGATCTCGTCGAGGCCGAGCGGGGCGTCGTCGGGGACGTCGTGGGCGCGGTTCCAGCCGATGACGCGGTGGTAGCCGTCGCCGAAGGGCGCGATGAAGGCGAAGGCGTCGCCGACGGTGTTCACGGTGAGCAGGTCCTCCGGCCGCTCGGCGAGCCGTACGTCGGCGAGGACGACCGAGCGGATGACGGACCGGCCGGGGAAGGGCAGCCCCACGGCCTCCCGCACGGCACTGCGCATGCCGTCGGCGCCGACGACGTAGGCGGCGCTCAGTTCGTCCCGTGCGCCGTCGCCGCGCCGCACCCGGAGGGTGACCCCGTCCGTGCCCTGGACCAGGCCCGTCACCTCGGTCCCGTGCACGAAGGTGACCCCGGCGTCGACGGCCCGCCGCTCCAGCGCCTTCTCGATCTCGTACTGCGGCAGGACGAGCAGGTGGTTGAAGCGGGAGGGGAGGTCCGTGAGGTCGAGGGTGAGCCCGCCGAAGAGGCGGAGCCGGTCGAGCGGCCTGCCCAGGCGGTCGATCTCGTCGCCGAGGCCCCGCGCGTCGAGCTGTTCCAGGGTGCGGGCGTGCACGGCGAAGGCGCGGGAGAGGTTGCTGATCCCGGGCGGGCGCCTCTCGACGACGGTGACGGGGACCCCGGCGGCCGCCAGGTCCCCGGCGAGCAGCAGGCCCGTGGGACCGGAGCCGACGACGATCACGGAGTGCGGGGTGCCGTTCATGGAGGCCTCCTGCGGGCGGGAGCGGCGGTGAGCCGCTCGGTCCGTCCATGGTGCTGCGCCGCTTCGGCCCGCAGGAAGGGGGCCGCGGTCGTACGAGAACGCGTCGAGGGCACCCGCCGCGGCCGTGCCGTGGCGGGTGCCCTCGTCGGAAGGGTGCGGGTCAGCCCTGCTTGGGCTGCTTGCGGGACTTGTCGCCGAGGATCACCAGACCGGCGATGACCGCGAAGATGACCAGCGGGGCCACGACGAACAGGCCGATCGTGTCGATCACGCTCAGGCCGGATCCCGGGTCGTCGCCGTCGTCGCGCGTGAGCGCGAGCGCGGGGGACGACATGAGCAGCATCATCAGCGTCGTACCGGAAGCCAGGGCGCCGGCGCGCAGGGCGTTCTTCTTGTCCACGGTGCAAACGTAGCGAACGCCTAAACGGTCCGCGCGTCCGGGGGGCCTGTAAGAGGCACATCCGGCGCGGAGAACACGCTGAGCAGGGCGTGGGCGCGCGGCGAAGCGGCGATGTCCTCCAGGGTGACGGGGCGGCCGGCGGCATCGGCCACGGGCAGCCGCCAGTTGGGGTACTCGTCCCAGGTCCCGGGCAGATTCTGCGGGCGCCGGTCGCCGACCAGGTCGGGCAGCCAGATCCCGGTCATCCGCGCGGGGGTGCGCAGCAGGAAGCGGTGGACGGCGCGGACCGACTCCTCCTCGTCGCCGGGGGCGCCCGCCAGGAGCCCGAGCCGGGCGAACAGGGCGAGCCAGCCGGCGACCTCCGCCGCCGCCTCGGCGGGCGTGGCCGTGGACAGCCCGAGCCGCTGCCGCAGGCGTACGTCGTCGCCGGTGAGCCGGGCCGCGGTGGACGGCAGGTCGTGGGTGGTGGCGGTGGCCACGCAGTCCGTGCGCCACTCCTCGGCCGGGACCGGCGGGTCGCCCGGGGACTCCCAGTCGCGCTCGAACCAGAGCACCGAGGTGCCGAGCACCCCGCGCGCGTGGAGCGTCTCGCGCACGCCGGGCTCGACTGTGCCCAGGTCCTCCCCGATGACGTACGTGCCCGTGCGCGACGCCTCCAGGAGCAGCACCGCGAGCATGGCCTCGGCGTCGTAGTGGACGTAACAGCCCTCGGTGGGCGCCTCGCCCCCGGGGATCCACCAGAGCCGGAACAGGCCCATCACGTGGTCGATGCGGACGGCGCCCGCGTGCCGCATCAGGTGGTGCAGCAGGGCGCGGAAGGGGGCGTAGCCGGTCTCGGCGAGCCGGTCGGGGCGCCAGGGCGGCAGGCCCCAGTCCTGGCCCCGCGCGTTGAACGCGTCCGGTGGCGCGCCCACGCTCATGCCCTGGGCGAAGACGTCGCGCTGCGCCCAGGCGTCGGCGCCGCCGGGGTGCACGCCGACCGCGAGATCGTGCACGAGCCCGATCGGCATGCCCGCCTCGGTGGCGGTGTGCTGGGCGGCGGCGAGCTGGGTGTCGGTGAGCCAGGCGAGCCGGCAGTGGAGGTCGACGCGGTCCATCGCCTCGCGCCGGGCGCGGGCGGTCGCGGGCGAGCGCGGGTCCTGGAGGGCGGCGGGCCAGGTGTGCCAGTCGGGGCCGTGCCGCTCGGCGAGCGCGTGGTAGGTGGCGTGGTCCTCCAGGGCGGTGCCCTGGGCGGCGAGGTAGTCGCAGTAGGCGGCGCGGCGGCCGGGGGTGAGCGGCACGTCCCGGACGATCGTCTCCAGGACCTCGCGCTTGAGCGCCCAGACGGCGTCCCGGTCGATCAACTCCCCCTTGCCGAGCACTGCTTCGCGCAGGGCGGCGGCCTCGCGGTCCCGGGCGGGCACGTACGCGTACTCGGGGATGTCCTCGATCCGCAGGTGCACGGGGTCGGGGAAGCGGCGGGAGGAGGGGCGGTACGGGGAGGGGTCCATGGTGCCGCCGGGGGCGGCGGGGACGGCCGCGTGCAACGGGTTGACCTGGAGGAAGCCCACGTCGTGGGTGCGGGCCGACCAGGACGCCATATCGGCGAGGTCGGCCAGGTCGCCCATGCCCCAGGAGCGGTTGGAGAGCAGGGAGTAGAGCTGGACCAGCAGGCCGTGGCTGCGGCCGGGCGGGCGCGGGGCGGCGGGCGGCGCCGTGACGAGATGGGCCTCGGTGCCGCGGCCGCCGGGTTCGTCGACCCGTAACCGGTGCACGCCGGGCGGCGGCGGCACGGCCGGGTCCCAGGCGGTGAACTCCCGCGCCCCCTCGGGCCGCAGCGCGAGCCGGGCCCGCTCGGGCAGCAGCCGCAGCCAGTCGGGGGTGGAGCCGTCCAGCCAGAGCACGACGGTGGGCGGCACCGGGCGCGCGGCGAGTTCGGCCTCCCGGGCGGCGAGCGCGCCGGGATCGTCCGCCGCCACGCCGAGGGCGGCGAGGGCGGCGGTCAGGGCGGCGTCGGAGGCACGGACGGTGCGGCCCGGCGCCGGGGAGTAGGAGGTGGCCACGCCGTACAGCTCGGCGAGGCGGGCCAGGCTCACCCCGCGGCCAGGCCGCTCGGGGTGGGCTCGGAGGTGAGCGGCAGCTCGTCGGAGAGCGGCGGCTCGGAGGTCAGCGGCGCGTAGTCGGCGAAGGCCGGCTCGCTGGTCAGGGGCGCTTCGAAGGACGAGGTGGTGGTGTCGGTGCCGGACAGGGTGTCGATTCCGGTCAGCGGGTCCGTGACGGACAGCACGGGGTCCGCCTGTTTGGACAGGGCCGAGAGCAGAAGCTGAGCCGATGCGGCCACGGGGGCCTCCTTCGTCAAAGGGGGTCGTGAGTCGGAAGCCCTACCCCGAGATCGCGGCTCCAGACCTGTTCGGTCGGGCAACGTGTTGCTGGTCACATTGTGGACGACGAAAGGAAATTGACCAGAGGGCCGTGAGGACGGGAAAACCTTCGCCCGGCAACGGGCTTTGACACCCGGCACCGGGGAGTGGTGGGGTCGGTAGCCGCTCTGGGGCCGCTTTGTCCTCATAGATCATCTTCATCGGTACAGATCTTCTTCATCGGTCTTTTTCGCTTCATCGATTCGCTTCATCGATCTTTTCGGGGAGTACGCCGTGCAGCTCCGGCGCAGGAAGACGGCGGCCGCTGTCGCGGTCGCCGTCATCGCGGGGACGCTGGGCGGCGCGGGCGGCGCGGCGGCCGTCCCGTCGGCGCCGGGCAGCTCGCCGGGCCGCACGGACCGCGCGGCGACGGAGTCGGCCCTGCCGTCGGTGTGGCCCCGGCCCCGGTCGCTGCGGGCCTCGGCGGGCGGGGTGACGGTCCCGGACTCCCCCGGCGCCGCGGTCCTCGTCGTCGCCCCGGGCAGCGACCCGTACGCGGTGGACGCGCTGCGCACGCTGCTGGCCGAGGCGGGCGCGCGGGACATCCGCGAGGTGGCCGACGAGGCGGCGGTGCCGTCCGGCGCCGGGCTCGTCGTCACGGCCGGCGCGGCGGACGGGACGCTGCGCGCCCTGGGCGCCGCGCCCCGCGGCGACCTGCCATCGGGCGGCTACCGGCTCGCGGTGGGATCCGTGTCCGGGCGGCCGACGGTCGCGCTGGCGGGCGTCGGCGCCGACGGCCTGTTCCACGCGGTGCAGACGCTGCGGCAGCTGACCGAGGGGCACACGATCGCCGGGACCGTCGTACGCGACTGGCCGGACACGGCGGTACGCGGTCTGACCGAGGGTTTCTACGGCACCCCATGGACGGCCGCACAGCGCCTGGCGCAGCTCGACTTCATGGGCCGCACCAAGCAGAACCGCTATCTCTACGCGCCCGGTGACGACCTGTACCGGCAGGCGCGCTGGCGCGAGCCCTACCCGGCGGCGCAGCGCGCGGCCTTCCGCGCCCTGGCGGCACGGGCCCGCGCCAACCACGTCACGCTCGGCTGGGCCGTGGCTCCCGGGCAGGCGATGTGCCTGTCGTCCGCCGCCGATGTCAGGGCGCTGAACCGCAAGCTGGACGCCATGTGGGCGCTCGGGGTGCGCGCCTTCCAGCTCCAGTTCCAGGACGTGTCGTACAGCGAGTGGCACTGCGCGGCGGACGCCGAGGAGTTCGGCTCGGGGCCGGGGGCGGCGGCGCGCGCGCAGGCGCGGGTGGCGAACGCGGTGGCCGCGCACCTGGCGGACCGCCATCCCGGCGCGGAGCCGCTGTCCCTGATGCCGACCGAGTACTACCAGGACGGCACGACGCGGTACCGCACGGCGCTGGCCGCCGGGCTCGACGACGCGGTGCAGGTGGCGTGGACCGGGGTGGGCGTCGTGCCGCGCACCGTCACCGGCGGCGAACTGGCCCGCGCGCGGCGGGCGTTCGGCTCGTCGGGCACCGCGCATCCGCTGCTCACGATGGACAACTACCCGGTCAACGACTACGCGCAGGACCGCGTCTTCCTCGGCCCCTACACCGGCCGGGCCCCGGCGGTGGCCGCCGGTTCGGCCGCACTGCTGGCCAACGCGATGGAACAGCCGGCCGCCTCCCGCATCGCGCTGTTCACGTCGGCGGACTACGCGTGGAACCCGCGCGACTACCGCCCCCAGGAGTCCTGGCGGGCGGCGATCGCCGACCTCGCCGACGGCGACGAGGAGACCGAAGCGGCCCTGACGGCGCTGGCGGGCAACGACGCCTCGTCGGTCCTCGGCGCCCCGGAGTCGGCCTACTTGAGGCCGCTCGTCGCCGCGTTCTGGCAGGCCCGTACGGCGACGGACGCGGCGCGCGCCACGGCGTCCCGCGCCCTGCGCGAGGCGTTCGGCCGGATGCGTGCCGTTCCGCACGCGCTGGCCGGCACGGAGCTCGGCGCCGAGGTGCGCCCCTGGAGCGACAAGCTGGGCGACTACGGGCGGGCGGGCGAGGCCGCCGTCGACATGCTGGACGCGGCGGCGCGCGGCGACGGCACGGCGGCCTGGGCGGCGGCCCGCCGTCTGGATCGGCTGCGGGCGCGGACGGCCGCGCACCGCGTCACGGTCGGGGAAGGGGTGCTGGGCCCGTTCCTGGAGCGGGCCGGGGCGGCGTTCGCGGCGTGGACGGGGACCGGCCGGGCGGACGCGGCGACGGGCGCGACGGCCGAACTCCCGCGCGTGCGGGCCCTGTCCACGGTGACCGTGCTGAGCACGCCCGGCACCCGGGGCACGGTCGAGGCGCACGTCCCCGGCGCGGGCTGGCTGCCCGTCGGCGCCCTCGCGGACGGCGGCTTCACGGAACTCGACGCCGGGGGCGGCCGGGCGGACGCCGTCCGCGTCTCGGGCGCGCCCGCCGGCGCCGTCGGCCATGTCGTCCCCTGGTACGCGGACGATCCCGCCGCCGCCCTGTCGCTCGCCCGCGCGGAGACCGACGCGGAGATCGGCGGCGGCGCGCGGCGGGTGACGGCGCGTCTGACGGCCCGGCGCCCGGCGGACACGGAGGGCAGGGTGACGGCGAGGGCGCCGCACGGCATCCGGGCCGGGACGCCGAACAGCTCGGCGCTCCCGCGCGGCACGAGCGCCGACGTCCCCGTGGACATCACGGTCCCCGAGGACACTCCGGCCGGGGTGTACGAGGTCCCGCTCGCCTTCGGCGGCGAGACCCGCACGCTGACGGTCCGCGCCTACCCGCGCACGGCGGGCCCCGACCTGGCCCGCACCGCCACCGCGTCGTCCTCGGCGGACGAGACCCGGGACTTCCCGGCGCGCGACGCCAACGACGGCTCGGCCACGACCCGTTGGTCGTCCCCGGCGGAGGACGGCCAGTGGTGGCAGGCGGAGTTCGCCGCGCCGGTCCGGCTCGGCCGGGTGGTGCTGCGCTGGCAGGACGCGTACGCGACCCGGTACCGCGTGCGGACCTCCGCCGACGGCCGCACCTGGCGCACGGCGGCGACCGTGCGGGACGGTCAGGGCGGCCGCGAGTCGGTGCGGATGGACGCCGGGGGCGTGCGGTTCGTGCGGATCGTCGGGGACGAACGGGCGACGGAGTACGGGATCTCGCTGTGGTCGGTGGAGGCCTACGCCGTGGCTGACAGGGCGGCGGACAGGGCGACCGACCGGCGCGACTGACCACGGCGGCGGTGAACCGCTCGCCGGGAACCGGTCGATAGACGGGGTGTGAGACTGTTCCGCCCCATGGGGGCCGACCGAGACGACCGGGCGCTGCTGCGGGCCGTCGCCCGGGGCGACGCCGACGCCCTCGCCGCGCTCTACGACCGGCACGCCGGCTGGCTGCACGCCCGGCTGAGCCGTCGCTGCGACGACCCGGAGACGGTGCGCGAGGTGCTCCAGGACACGTTCCTCGCGGTGTGGCGCTCGGCGGGGGCGCACCAGGGCGGTGAGGCCGGCGGCTGGCTGTGGACGATCGCCGCCCGCCGCCTGGTCGACGCCCGGCGGGCCCTGGCGCGGGCCGACCGGGTCGAGACGCCCGAAGCCCAAGCGGCGCCGTCCGCCGAGGACCATGTCCTGGCCGGGCTCCAGTACGGAGACGTGGGCACCGCCCTCGACCGGATCTCGCCCGAGCTGCGCGACGTGCTGCGGGCCACCGTCGTCGACGGCCTGACCACCCGGGAGGCCGCCCGGCTGCTCGGCATACCGGAGGGCACCGTCAAGACCCGCGCCCTGCGCGCCCGCCGTGAACTGCGTTCCGCGCTGGCCGCGTTGGCAGCGCCCGGACCGCTGGAATCCCTGGGAGGCACCTCATGAGCGGCCCCGACACCGGCTGGCACGTGACCGGGGGCGCCGCCGCCCGGTACGTGGACGGCACGCTCCCGGAGCCGGACTGCTGGTCCGTTGAGCGGCACGTGGAGAGTTGCGCGTCCTGCGCCGCACGGGTCTCGGGCGCGGCCCGGGCCGGGGCCGCTGCCCCCGTCCTCGCCGGCGTACGGGCCGCACTGCTCGCCGACGTCCGCGCACCGGCGCCCGTGCGGGTGCCCGCCGCCCGGCGGCTCGGCCGGCTGTGGTGGAGCGTGGGCCCCGCGCTGCGCGGCCCGTGGCTGATCGCCCTGTTCGCGGTGGCGGCCGGCGCGTTGGGCCTCGGATACGGCGCCGGGTTCGACGGGGCCGGGCCGCTGCTGCTCGCCCTCGCGCCGGTGGTGCCGGTGGCCGGGGTCGCGGTGTCGTACGGGCGGCACGCGGACCCGCTGCACGAGATCGCGGCGGCGAGCCCGTCCGGCGGCCTGCGGCTCGTCCTGGTGCGCACCCTCGCCGTGCTCGCGGTGAGCCTGCCGGTGCTGACGGCGGCCGGGCTGCTGCTGCCCGCCGCGCACCAGGCGGGCCCCGGCCCCGCCGCCTGGCTGCTGCCCGCGCTCGCGCTGACCCTGGCCGCGCTCGCCCTCGGCGGCTGGGTCGGGTGCCGGGCGGCGACCGGCGCGGTCGGCGCCGGGTGGGTGGCGGCGGTGGCGGTGCCCACGGCCGCCGTGCCGCGGGCCGCCACGGCCCGCCTCGCCGAGCAGCTCTCCCTCTACTTCGACAGCCCCGCGGCACGCGCCGGCTGGGCGGCGGCGCTCGTGGTGAGCGCCGCCCTGATCGCCGTACGCCGGTCCGCCTACGACCGCTTGGAGACGATGTGAGTACGACGACCACCCCCGTGACCGCGGGGACGATACGGGTGTCCGGGCTGACCGTCCGGCACCGCCGCGTCACCGCCCTCGACGCCGTCGACCTGGACTTCGGCACCGGCGTGCACGGGCTGCTCGGCCCCAACGGCGCGGGCAAGACCTCCCTCATCCGCGTCCTGGCCACCGTGGCCCGCCCCGCCGCGGGCCGCGTGGAGCTGTTCGGCGGCGACCTGGGCGACGCCCGTGAGCGGCGCTCCGCCCGGCGGCAACTGGGCTATCTGCCACAGGACTTCGGCTACTACCCGGGGTTCACGGTGCGGGAGTTCGTGGCGTACGTGGCCTGGCTGAAGGAGATGCCGGCCGACGCGACCGGGGCGGCGGTGGAGCAGGCCGTCGAACGGGTCGGCCTCACCGACCGCATCGACGCCAAGCTCAAGTCGCTGTCCGGCGGGATGCTGCGGCGCGTCGGCATCGCGCAGGCCGTCGTGAACAACCCGCGCCTGCTGCTGCTCGACGAACCGACAGCAGGGCTCGACCCCGAGCAGCGCGTCGAATTCCGCGCGCTGCTGCGGGAGTTGGGCGAGGCGTCCACCGTCCTCGTCTCCACGCACCTCGTGGAGGACGTGGCGGCGGCCTGCACCGGTGTCACCCTGATCGAGCGCGGCACGGTCGCCTACCGCGGCACACCCGCCGCACTGGCCGCCCTCGGCCGCGACGGCGACGAGACCGACGGCAACGCCATCGAGCGCGGCTACACGACGGCGCTGCGGGCTCACCGGGGCACGGGGGCGGGCCGATGAGCGCGCCGACCCTGGTGGCGGACCGGACGGCCGTCCCGCCGCGCCGTCCGGCGCCGCATCCGTTGCGGGCCGAGCTGCTGCGCGGCCTCGCGCCCTGGGCGGGTCTCGCCCTGGCGGTGGCGCTGGGCGCGGTTCTCTACAAGGAGTCCGAGACCTGGCAGGGAAGCTGGACCGACACCGTGAGCGTGCTGCGCGTCTACGGTGTCGTGCTCGGCGGACCGCTCGCGCTCGCGGCGGGCTGCTGGCAGGGCGGCCGGGAGCGGCGGCGCGGCACGGACGTGCTGCGGGCCGGGGCGGTGCGCGGGCCGCTCGCCCAGCTGCTGGTGGCCGCGGTGCCGCTCGCGTGCTGGCTGGTCGTGGCGTACGGGCTGGTGTTCGTGGGCGGTGTGCTCGCCAGCCGGCCGTACGCGACACCGGGCGGCTTCACCCCGACCGCCTTCGTCGGCACCGCCGCCGTGCTGGTGGCCTGCGTCCTGATCGGCCATGTCGTCGGCGCGCTCGCACCCTGGCGGCCGGCGGCGCCGCTGCTGGGAGGCGCGGGGTACGGGCTGTTCGTCGTGGCCGGCACCACCCAAAGCGGGCTGCGCTTCCTCGGGCCCGCGCCCGAGGAGTTCCGGCACACGGCGGTGCTCGAGTGGTGGCATCCGTTCCTGACCGCCTGGTGGGTCCTCGCCGTCGCGGCGGCCGTGGTCCTGGCCCACACCGCACACCGCCGCCGGACCGCGCTGATCCCGCTGGGTGCCGCGGCCGTCGCCGCCACGCTGCTCGTGCAGGTCGGCGACGGCCTGTCCCGGCCCGACCCGCGCGCGCACCGGCAGGTGTGCACGACGGACTCGACGGCACCACAGGTCTGCGTGAACGCGGCTCTCGCCCGCCAGTTGCCCGAGGTCGCCGAGGCCCTGCGCCCGCTCACCGACCGGCTGAAGGGTGTGGCGAACCTGCCCGTGCGCTTCGAGGACCTGCCGGGCCGCCCGGCCGCCGACGAGGCGGCGCTGCCGATACTGACCCCGCTGGGCTGGAGTCTGGTGCGCGGGCGCGTCCCCGATCCGGAGCGGTACCGGTGGGAGGCGGCCATGGCCCTGATCGACGGCTACGACTGCCCGTTCGTCCGGACGACACCGGCGAAGGTCGAGATCGTGGACGACGCGGTGGTGCGCTGGCTCGCGCCGAACCGCGTTCAGGACCTGATCCGCAGAGACACCCGCCGCCAGGGCGACAAGGCGGACCTGCGCCGCCTCAAGGCCGAGCAGCGCGCCTACGACCACCTGCGCACCATGTCCCCCGCCGACCGCCGCACCTGGCTCACCGGCTACTTCGCACCGGACCGCTGCGGCCGCACCGAGAGCGAGGTGCCGCAACTGTGACCACGAGAACCCCGCACCCCTTCGTCCTGTACGCGCGCTCCCGGGCCCTGCCCGCGACGGTGGCCGCCCTCGCCGCGACGGCGCTGCTCACCTTGTGGGCGGCGACCCGCCCGGATACGTACGTGGGCCCGTACCAGCGCGTCCCGCTGCTCGCGCTGGCCCCGCTCCTCGCCTCGGCGGTGATCGGGGTGAGCACCCACCAGTACGCCCGCGAACTGGACCGCACCGCCGTGCGCCGCTGGTGGCCGCTGCGCCTCGCCCATCTGTTCGCGCTGACCGGGCTCGCCGCGGCCGTCCTCGCGCTCGCCCTGCCCGGGCACGTGCACGAGTTCGGCGCGGCGGCCATGGTCCGCAACACGCTGGGCGCCACCGGGATCACGGCGGTCGCCGCGGTACTCATCGGCGCCCGCCTGAGCTGGCTTCCGACGCTGCTGTACGTCGGCGTCGCCCACCTGTCGTACTCGCATCCGAAGCTGCACGGCGCGACGGTGCTGACCTGGTCGATGCAGCCGGGCCCGCAGCGCGGGGCCTGGGCCGTGGCGCTGGCCGTGTTCGCGGTGGGCGCGGCCCTGTACGCGTGCGTGGGGCCGCGCCGCGACCGGGGCTAGGGCCTGTCCGGCGGATCAGGTCGCAGCCGGGTGGCCCGCGCGTTTCTGTGCTGGTGAGCGGGGTCTGGTGCGTCGAGATGCAAGGCGGAGGAGGGCGTCAACGCGGAGCGTTGGCAACCGACGACAACGCCGCAGGTCGGCGTGCCGGACCCCGCGCCCGCGACAAGATCCGCCGGACAGGCCCTAGGAAGCGGGGCGGCTACTTCTGCAACGGCGACGCCGCCAGCGACTGCGGCGATGTCGTCGAGGCGTACGCCGACGGTGCGGCCATCCCGGCCGTCGGGTCGGCGGCCGGCTCGTCCAGCGCGACCGGGGTGCCGCCCACTATGCGGATGCCCGCCTCGTCGAAGGCCCGCTTGATGCGCCAGCGCAGCTCGCGCTCGACGGTCAGGGACTTGCCGGGCATGGTCTTGGCGGAGACCCGCACCACCATCGAGTCCAGGAGCATGCTGTCGAGGCCGAGGATCTCGACCGGGCCCCACAGCATCTCGTTCCACGGCTCGGCCTTGCTCATGGCCTCGCCGACCTCGGAGAGCGCGGCCCGCACCTTGTCGAGGTCCTCGTCGGCGCGGACGGTGACGTCGACGCCCGCGGTGGCCCAGCCCTGCGAGAGGTTCCCTATCCGCTTGACCTCGCCGTTGCGCACGTACCAGATCTCGCCCTCGGCGCCGCGCAGCTTGGTGACGCGCAGCCCGACCTCGATGACCTCGCCGGAGGCGACCCCGGCGTCGATGGTGTCCCCGACCCCGTACTGGTCCTCCAGGATCATGAAGCAGCCGGAGAGGAAGTCGGTCACGAGGTTGCGGGCGCCGAAACCGATCGCGACACCGGCGACACCGGCGGAGGCGAGCAGCGGCGCGAGGTTGATCTTGAAGGCGCTGAGGATCATCAGCGCGGCCGTGCCCAGGATCACGAAGGAGGCGACGGAGCGCAGCACGCTGCCGATGGCCTGCGAGCGCTGCCTGCGCCGCTCGACGTTCACCAGGAGGCCGCCGAACGCGGTGCCGTCGACGGCCTGCGCCGTGCGGTTCATGCGCTCGATCAGCTTGGTGATGGCCCGGCGGATCACCACGCGCAGCACGGCGGCTATGACGATGATCAGCAGGACCCGCAGGCCGAGGGCGAGCCAGCCGGACCAGTTCTCCTCGACCCAGCTGGCGGCCTGGCCGGCCTGCTCCTGGGCGTCCTTGAGCGTGGGCTGCTGGTCACCCGTGTCGCCGGCGGCCGACAGGACGGACAAGATCACGGCAGGTACCTCCAGGCGTTGCCTCTGCCCGCCGCAGGGCGGCACGACTCGGGGACGGGAGCGGGCAGGCCCACCACACTAACGGGGCATTGTGTGCGGATCGGCGAGATGTTCGGCGAAGAGACGGTGCTCACGGGCGCTCACCCGCAACTTGACCGATTCCGCGCCGGACGGGAGCGCGATGTGGTCGAAAACACTTCAAGGCCGTTACGCGGACATGGTGGCGCCATGACCAGCGATGAGGGGAGACTGACAGCAGATCGTCCCGGCGCGAGCCACGCGCCGCCGGCGTACAAGGAGGCATTCCGTGCCGCATGTCCTGGTCCTCAACGCGTCGTACGAGCCCCTCGGCGTCGTACCGCTCCGCCGCGCGCTCGTACTCGTCCTGGAGAACAAGGCCACTTGTCTCGAGGAGTCCGGCGCCTTCATGCACAGCGCCTCACGCACCGTCCCCGCACCCAGCGTGGTCCGGCTCAAGCGGTTCGTCCGGGTTCCCTACCGGGGCCCTGTTCCTCTGACCCGGCGTGCGCTGTTCGCCCGTGACGGCGGCCGGTGCATGTACTGCGGTGGCGTCGCAACCAGCGTCGACCACGTCATCCCGCGCAGCCGCGGGGGTCAGCACGTCTGGGACAACGTGGTGGCGTCGTGCCGCCGCTGCAACCACACGAAGGCCGACCGCCACCTGGTGGAGATCGGCTGGCGTCTGCGCCACAAACCGGCTCCGCCCACAGGCCTGGCCTGGCGCATCATCGGGACCGGGCATCGCGATCCGCGCTGGCTGCCGTACTTGCAGCCGTTCGGCGCGGACGAGGCCCTGGCCCGGATCGAAGGCGTTTCCGCCTGAACCTCGATCCGGGTCTTCGTGTTCCCGGGGGCCCGCGCCCGCCCGACCCCGCCCGCCCTTGCTCCCGGCGCGCCGGGCGTCGGGTCCGGTCCCGCGGGCACCGGCCGCACGCCCGCACGGCGAACCGGATGATGTCCGCGGGAACCTCGAGCGGGGTGCCGGACACGTAGAGAGCATGGAACTGAACGACGCCGGATCCGACGGCGGGATGACCGACCGGGAGCTGTGGGCGTGCGCCGTCGACGGCGACCGGGAGGCGTTCGGTCTGCTCTTCGACCGCCACGGAAAGGCCGTCTACAACTACGCGTTCCGCCGGACGGCCGACTGGTCCGAGGCGGAGGACGTCACCTCGACGGTGTTCCTGCACGCCTGGCGGCGGCGCGCGGAGACGGTCCTCGACCGCGATTCGGCGCTGCCGTGGCTGCTGGGCATCGCCGACCGCCTGCTGTCGAACACCAGACGGCGGCTCAGACGCGCCGAGGCACTGCTGCACCGGCTCGTCTCGCACGACGAGCCGGTGGGCGACCACGCGGACCGGGTCGCCGTCCGGGTCGACGACGAGCGCCGCATGTCGGAGATCCACCGGGCGCTGGCCCGGCTGCCGCGGCACGAACGCGAGGTCGTCGAGCTGTGCGTCTGGGCGGGCCTCGACCAGCAGGCGGCCGCGGCCGTGCTGAAGGTGGCGGTCGGCACCGTGAAGTCCAGGCTGCACCGGGCGCGACGGCGACTGGGGGCCGATCTCACCGACGGGGCCCCCGACGCGGCGGTCTTCGGTTCCGGGAATCACGTCCACGCGAAGGAAGTCGCACGATGAGTGACGAGCAGGGAATTCCAGCGGCTCCTTCCGAACGCGATCTGCCGGACCACCGGCGGATGCGAGAGGAGCTACTGATGAAGATCGGTTTCGAGGAGCACCGGCCGCCGTCGCGGAGCCGCCGATGGGGGGTTCCGCTCGCCGTGGCCACCGGTGTCACGGTGGTGAGCGTCACGGCTGTGGCCGTCCTGGGCGGGACGGGCGAGGCGAGGCCGAGCGCCGCGCCGTCGCTGTCGGCCCCCGCCGCCGCACCCGCGTCCCCTTCCGCGTCGGCCCCGGGCGCGGGCGCGGCTTCACCTTCGGCGAAGGCCGCGGCTTCCGCTTCCGCCGATCCGAACGACTTCACCATCACCGCCGGGAAGCTGCCGCCGATCGGGGCCGGCTCCGTCGCCCGGATCCTCTCCTCCTGCCTGGGACAGGACGCCGCCCGCTTCCACTCCGTCCTCGCGGTCCGCACCCCCGTCGCCGCGCCGAGCGCGGACGGCGTGGTGATCGCCGTCAACTCCGCCGGCCAGTACGCGCAGTGCCAGACGAAGGGCGACAAGGGCAGCAGCATGAGTTCCCCGCCCACCTTCATCAACGACCGGCTGTGGAGCGACGACCGCTCGATCGAGTACTTCGACTCCACCATGGAACCCACGGGCAAGCGGACCTTCCTCGTCTCGGGCGCCGGGCACTACGCGTCCGGCGTCGCCAAGGTCACCATCAGCTACGGCGACAAGCCGGCGGAGTATCCGGCACTCATGGCCGACGGCGCCTTCTTCTACGCGTCGACCCTCACCGCCGGCACCGTGCCGGACCGGCGCTACGCGGGCCCGAGCCCGTACGTCCACGCCTACGACGCCTCGGGCAAGGAGATCTACGACCAGCGGAAGGACCCGCGCTTCCGGTAAGCCGTCCGCCCGGCCCACGGGCACCCCCGAGATAACGAGTTGGACAACCAGGGGGCGTCTTCCCTTGACGCCCCCTTCACCTGCGACTTACGTTCCTCGCACCCAATAGGAAACCTTCCTAACAGTCGATGGTGACAGCGCGAGGAGACAGCACGAGATGGCCGCTACCCCCGGCACCCCGAGCGTGCTGCGTGCGATGAACGACCGTTCCGCCCTCGATCTCCTCGTCGCCCACGGCCCCCTCACCCGCACCCGGATCGGCGAACTCACCGGCCTGTCCAAGCCGACGACCTCGCAGATCCTCGGGCGCCTCGAAGCGGCCGGACTGGTGCGCACCACGGGCAGCCAGACCGGCCGCCCCGGGCCGAACGCCCTGCTCTACGAGATCGCCCCGGACGCCGCGCACGTCGCCGCCCTGTCCGCCGACCCGACCGGCATCACCGCGGTCGTCGCCGACATCACCGGCGCCGAGCGCGGCCGCTTCCGGATCGAGGCGGTCGCCGTGGCGGAGGACGTGCGGCACCGCACCGCGCAGCTGGTCAGCGAGGCGGTCGACGGCGCCCTGGAGCGGGCCGGGCTCGGCCACGACGACCTGACCGCGACGGTCATCGGCACCCCGGGCGCCATCGACCCGCACTCCGGCCAGCTGCGCTACGCCCCGCACCTGCCGGGCTGGCACTCGCGCACCCTGCGCGCGGAGCTGGCCGAGGTGCTCGGCACCCCCGTCTCCATCGAGAACGACGTCAACCTCGCGGCCCTCGCCGAGCAGTACGAGGGCGCGGCCCAGGACCACGACGACTTCGTCCTCGCCTACGTCGACGAGGGCGTCGGCGCCGCGATCGTGCTCGGCGGCGTCCTGCTGCGCGGCGCGACCGGCGGCGCGGGCGAGATCGGCTACATGCCGCTGCCCGGCGCTCCGCTGGCCCGCGGCGGCGACACCGTGCACGCCCGCAACGACGCGGGCGGCGGCTTCCAGTCCCTGGTGGCGGCCCCCGCGATCCGCCATCTCGCGGGCGGTGTCGAGGACCTCGCCGAGGCGCTCAAGGACGTCGAGGTGCTCGACGAGGTGGCCCGGCGCCTCGCCACCGGCCTCGCCGCCGTCGTCGCCGTGGTCGACCCCGAACTCGTCGTGCTGTCCGGGCTCGTCGCCCAGGCGGGCGGCGACGCGCTGCGCGAGCGCGTCGAGCGGGAACTCACCGGACTCGCCCTGCCCCGGCCGCAGTTGCGCATCAGCGAGCTGGCCGAGGACCCCATCCTCACCGGCGCCCTGCGCACCGCCCTCTCCCAGGCCCGCGACACCGTCTTCGACACCAGCGGCGCCTGAACCAGTACCCCGAAACCCCACAGCCCCCTCCCCCGTCCCACCCACGTAAAGGACGTTCGCCATGCCGCGATGGCGCATACCCCTGCGCGCACCCGTGGTGCTCGCCGCGGCCGGACTGCTGCTCGCCGGCTGCGCCAATCCCAGTACCGGGAGCGCCGACGACGATCCGACCAAGCCCGTCACCATCAAGTTCTGGCACGGCTGGTCGGCGTCCGGTGAGGTCGAGGCGATCAACGATTCGATCGCCCGCTTCGAGAAGCTCCACCCGAACATCCATGTGCAGTCCACCGGCAACGTCACCGACGCCACCCTCAACCAGGCCCTGCGGGCCGGCGGCGACGAGGCCCCGGACGTCGTCTCGTCCTTCACGACGAACAACGTCGGGCAGTTCTGCGACTCCGGCATGTGGGCCGACCTCGACCCGTTCATGAAGAAGACCGGGCTCGACAAGGACAAGACCTTCCCGAAGTCCCTTCTGGACTACACCAGTTACGACGGCAACCAGTGCGCGCTGCCGCTGCTCGCCGACGCGTTCGGCATGTACTACAACAAGGACGCCTTCAAAGAGGCGGGCATCACGCACCCGCCGAAGACGATGTCCGAGTTCGTCGCCGACTCCAGGAAGCTGACGAAGAGGAGCGGCAACACGGTGAAGCGCGTCGGCTTCATGCCGAACTTCCGCTTCTACCAGAACAGCCCCGACCGGCTGTTCGCCCAGTGGGGCCCGACCTACTTCGACAAGGACGGCACGTCCCGGCTGGCGAAGGAACCGGCGTCGTACGAGTTCTTCAAGACCGCGAAGAAGCTGATGGACGCGCAGGGCGGCTACAACGCCCTGGAGCGGTTCCGCACCTCCTTCGGCGACGAGATGTCGAACCAGAACGCCTTCCTGACCGGCAAGGTGGCCATGCACCTCGACGGTGAGTGGCGCGGCCTGATGCTCAACGACGACAAGGCGAAGTTCGACTGGGGCGTGGCCCCGCTCCCGGTCCCCGACGACCAGGTGGAGAAGTACGGGCGCGGCTACCTCACCGGCACCGTCGCCGGCATCGCGCACAGCAGCAAGCACCAGAACGCCGCCTGGGAGCTGCTGCGGTACCTGACCGCGGACACCGACCAGGTCGTGAAGTTCGCGAACGCGATCCACAACGTGCCCTCGACGAAGGCGGCCCTCACGTCGCCGAAGTTGGACGCCGACCCGACGTTCCGCACGTTCCTGGACATCGCCAAGAACAAGTACAGCCAGGTGCTGCCCCCCTCGACCAACGGCGGCATGTACGTCGTGCAGCTCCAGGACTTCTCGTACACGGAGGAGGCGGGGAAGGTGCCGAACCTGAAGTCGGGACTCCAGCGCCTCGACAAGCTCATCGACGCCGACACGCTGCAGTCGCAGAACTGAGGTCCCGCGCATGGCAATCGCACTCTCCCGGCCCGCGCGGCGCAGACTGCGCACCCTGGGCTTCCTGTCCCCCTGGCTGATCGGGTTCAGCGTCTTCTTCGCCTACCCGCTGCTCGCCACCGTCTACTTCTCGTTCATGCACTACAACCAGATCAAGGCGCCCACCTTCGTGGGGCTGCGGAACTGGAAGTACGTGTTCCAGGACATGCCGCTGTTCGGCCCGGCCCTGTGGAACACACTGTGGCTGGTCGTGGTCATGGTGGCGCTGCGAGTGGTCTTCGGGCTCTCGCTCGGCCTGCTCGTCACGAAGATCAAGAGCGGCGTCGGCTTCTTCCGGACCGCCTTCTACCTGCCGTACCTGGCACCGCCGGTGGCCGCCACGGTCGCCTTCGTCTTCCTCCTCAACCCGGCGACCGGACCGGTCAACGAGGTTCTGGCGAAGATCGGCATAGACGGCCCGAACTGGTTCAACGACCCGACCTGGGCCAAGCCGTCGCTCGTCCTGCTCTCCCTGTGGGGCATCGGCGACCTCATGGTCATCTTCATGGCCGCGCTGCTCGACGTACCGAAGGAGCAGTACGAGGCCGCCGAGCTGGACGGAGCGGGCGCGTTCTCGAAGTTCCGGTACGTGACCTGGCCGTCCATCACCCCGATCGTGATGTTCGCCGTCGTCACCGGTGTCGTGCAGACCATGCAGTACTACACACAGGCCCTGGTCGCCGGAAAGATCGCCTCCGGTGTCTCCATCGGCCCCGGCTCGGTCATCCAGCCCGGCTACCCGGACCACTCGACCCTCACGGTCCCCCAGCTCGTCTACTCGATGGGCTTCCAGAACTTCAACACCGGCGCCGCGTGCGTGCTCTCGCTCGTCCTGTTCGTCATCGCGATGGCCGTGACCATGCTGCTCATGCGCAAGCGCTCGGGCCTGCTCTCGGCGGAGGACTGATCCCATGACCACCACCACCCTGCGTCCGGCGGCGAGCGCCGACGCCACCGCCGGCGCCACCGGAGACGACGGGCCCGGCCGGCCGCGCCGCAAGGAGATCCTGAACTGGATCGCCGTGCACAGCATCGCGATCGCCGTCGCGCTGCTGTTCATCCTCCCCTTCGTGTTCGTCTTCCTCACCTCGGTGATGGCCGACGACCAGGCGATGAGCGGCGACCTGTGGCCGGACTCGTGGCACTGGGAGAACTACAGGACCGTCTTCGAGACCGACGGGTTCCTCGACTGGTGGCGGAACTCGATCTTCTACGCGGTCGTGGGCACGCTCTTCACCGTGTGCTCGGCGATCCCCGTGGCGTACGCGCTCGCCAAGTTCCGCTTCCGCGGCCGCCGCACCGCGATGATCCTCGTCATCTCGACGATGATGCTGCCGCCGCAGGTCATCGTGATCCCGATGTACCTGGTGTGGGCCCAGCAGTTCCACCTCTCCGGGACGCTGTGGCCGCTGATCATCCCGATGGCGTTCGGCGACGCGTACTCGATCTTCCTGCTGCGCCAGTTCCTGCTGACGATCCCGAAGGAGTACATCGAGTCGGCGAAGGTCGACGGCTGCGGTGAGCTGCGGACCCTGCTGAAGATCGTGGTGCCGATGGCCAAGCCGGGCATCGCCGCGATCGCGCTGTTCCAGTTCTTCTACTGCTGGAACGACTACTTCGGGCCGCAGATCTACGCGGCCCAGAACCCGGCTTCCTGGACGCTGAGTTACGGTCTCGAATCCTTCAAGTCCGCGCACAGTGTCAACTGGAACCTGACGATGGCCGCGACACTTCTGGTGATGGCGCCGGTCTGCATCGTCTTCTTCTTCGCACAGAAAGCCTTCGTGGAAGGCGTCACCCTCACCGGTGTCAAGGGCTAAGGACGGATCTCGGTTATGAAGCTCGCAGTGGTCGGCGGAGGGTCGACCTACACACCCGAACTCATCGACGGCTTCGCGCGGTTGAGGGACACCCTGCCCATCGAGGAGCTGGTCCTGGTCGACCCGGCCGCGGACCGCCTGGAGCTGGTCGGCGGCCTCGCCCGCCGCATCTTCGCCAAGCAGGGCCACCCCGGCGTCATCCGCACCACGTCCGACGTGGACGCGGGCGTCGCGGACGCCGACGCGGTCCTGCTCCAGCTGCGCGTCGGCGGGCAGGCCGCCCGCAACCAGGACGAGACGTGGCCGCTGGAGTGCGGCTGCGTCGGCCAGGAGACGACCGGCGCCGGCGGCCTCGCGAAGGCGCTGCGCACCGTTCCCGTCGTGCTCGACATCGCCGAGCGCGTGCGCCGGGCCAACCCGGACGCCTGGATCATCGACTTCACCAACCCGGTCGGCATCGTGACCCGCGCCCTGCTCCAGGCCGGGCACAAGGCGGTCGGCCTGTGCAACGTGGCGATCGGCTTCCAGCGCAAGTTCGCCAAGCTGCTCGACGTGACGCCCTCGCAGGTCCACCTGGACCACGTCGGCCTCAACCACCTCACCTGGGAGCTGGGCGTGCGCCTGGGCGGCCCGGAGGGCGAGAACGTGCTGCCGCGGCTGCTTGCCGAGCACGGTGACGCCGTCGCCGAGGACCTGCGCATGCCGCGCGAGATCGTCGACCGCCTGGGCGTCGTCCCGTCCTACTACCTGCGCTACTACTACCAGCACGACGCCGTCGTACGGGAGCTGGGCACCAAGCCGTCCCGGGCCGCCCAGGTCGCCGAGATGGAGCGCGAGCTGCTGAAGATGTACGGCGACCCGACGCTCGACGAGAAGCCCGAGCTGCTCGCCAAGCGCGGCGGCGCGTTCTACAGCGAGGCGGCCGTGGACCTCGCCGCGTCGCTGCTGGGCGGGGGCGGATCCCCGTACCAGGTGGTCAACACCTACAACAACGGCACGCTGCCGTTCCTGCCCGACGACGCCGTCATCGAGGTGCAGGCCGCCGTCGACGGCAAGGGCGCGCGCCCGCTGCCCGTGCCGTCGCTCGACCCGCTGTACGCGGGGCTCATCGCGAACGTGACCGCGTACGAGGACCTGGCCCTGGAGGCCGCCCTGCGCGGCGGCCGCGACCGCGTCTTCAAGGCGCTGCTCGCGCACCCGCTGGTGGGCCAGATCGAGTACGCCGAGCAGCTCACCGACCAGCTGATCGCGCACAACCGGGAGCACCTCGCGTGGGCATGACCGTCCTTGCCGTGGACGCGGGAAACAGCAAGACCGACGTCGCGGTGGTCGCGGCCGACGGCCAGGTCGTCGGCGCGGCCCGCGGCGGCGGGTTCCAGCCGCCCCGCGTGGGTGTCGAGGCCGCCGTGGACGTGCTCGCGGACGCGGTCGGCCGGGCGCTCGCCGAGGCGGGGCTGGACTCGGTGGACCATGTGTCCGCCTGTCTGGCCAACGCCGATCTGCCCGTCGAGGAACGGGAACTGGCCGCCGCGCTGCGGGCGCGGGGCTGGTCGTCCAGCGTCGACGTCCGCAACGACACCTTCGCCGTGCTGCGGGCCGGCCTCCTGGAGGACGCCGAGCCGCGCGGGGTCGCCGTCGTCTGCGGCGCGGGCGTCAACTGCGCGGGCATGCTGCCCGACGGGCGCACCGCCCGCTTCCCCGCCATCGGCAAGATCTCCGGTGACTGGGGCGGCGGCGGGGGCCTGGCCGAGGAGGCCCTGTGGTTCGCGGCCCGCGCCGAGGACGGGCGCGGGGAGCCGACGGCCCTGATGCGGGACCTGCCGGCGCACTTCGGGCTCGACTCCATGTACGCGCTGATCGAGGCGCTGCACCTGGGGCGGATACCGGTGCAGCGGCGGCACGAGTGCGCGCCGGTGCTATTCGCCACGGCGGCGGGCGGGGATCCGGTGGCCCGGGGCCTTGTGGACCGGATGGCCGACGAGGTCGTGGCCATGTCCACGGTGGCGCTGCGCAGGCTGGACCTGTTGTCGGAGGAGGTGCCGGTGCTGCTCGGCGGCAGCGTGCTGGCTGCCCGCCATCCGCAACTGGACACCCGTATCCGCGACTTGCTCTCGGCCCGGGCCCCGAAGGCCGAACCCAGGGTGGTCACGGAACGCCCGGTGCTCGGCGCGGCGCTGCTGGGCCTGGACGCCGTGGGGGCGCCCCCGACGGTCCACGCAAGGGTCCGGGCCCACTACGCCCGATAGCGCCCATCGTCCGCGCGGTTCCCCGCGCCCCTGAGAGGCCTGCGGCCTTCAGGGGAGGCTGCGCGGCAGCGCATGCCTCAGGGGCGCGGGGAACTGCGCGACCGGCCCCCACCGGCGCGCGCCCGCCCGGCAAGGGAACCGAACCCACCCCCGACACGTGTTCAAATGCAGGGCTCGCAAACAAGATCGAGTCAATGCCTGTGCGGATGTCAGTCGCGGCAGCGATACTTACCGCCGACGCACGACCATGGGGGAGGGTCGAAGTGACATACCCGCCGAACGGAAGCACGGCGCCGCCGGGCCACGGCACCGTACCCACGATGCCGACGGTCCCGCCGCAACAGCGCGGCGGCACCGCACCACCGGCACCCCCACCCCCGGCGGAGCCCCGCCGCACGGCCTGGGCCGAGGGCATCGAACGCCTGAAGTCGGCGGCGACCACCGAACCGGGCCGTCTGCGCATCATCGGCGCCGTACTCGCCCTGCTCGTGATCGCGTTCGGCGCGACGACGGCCTGGCAGATGACGGACCGCTCGACGGCGGCCGACGACGTGCTGCACTCCAGCCAGCCCCTGAGCGCCGACGCCGCCGACATCTACCGCTCCCTGGCGGACGCCAACACCACGGCGTCCAGCGGCTTCCTCGCCGGCGGCCAGGAGACGGCGGCGGTCCGCGACCGGTACGAGAAGGACATCCGTACCGCCGCCGCCAAGCTCGTCACCGCCGCGGCCAGCACCGACCCGGGGACCCCCTCGGCCGCAACGATCACGAAGCTCAACAAGCTGCTGCCCGAGTACAAGGGCCTCATCGAGCGCGCCCGCGCCAACAACCGGCAGGGCTACCCGCTGGGCGGCGCCTATCTGCGGTACGCGAACGAGAAGATGCAGACCGAGATGCTCCCGGCCGCCGAGGACCTGTACACGAAGGAGAACCAGCGGCTGCGCGACGACTACGACGCGGCGACCCCGTACCCCTGGATCGCGATCGCGCTCGGCGTCGTCGCACTCGCCGGTCTCGCGTGGGCGCAGCGGCGCAACTACCGTCTGACGAACCGGGTGTTCAACCACGGGCTGCTCGCGGCCACGGCGGCCTCGGCCGTGGTGCTGCTGTGGCTGGTGGTCGGGCACACGGTGGCGCGCAGCGGGCTCAACGCCTCGTACGACCAGGGCGTCCGTTCGCTGAACGTGCTGCACGACGCGAGCATCGCCTCCCTGAAGGCGCGGGGGAACGAGAACCTGACGCTGGTCAGCCGCGGCGCCGAGACGGTGACCGTGGGCACCCAGGTCAAGGACAAGTACGACGTCGACTTCCAGAAGCAGATGGACACGCTGGCGACGAAGCTGAAGACGGCGGACGGCCTCGCCGAGGGCGACGCGGCCGCCGTGGCACCGGTGACGAAGGCGAACAGCAGCATGAAGGAGTGGCGGATCCGCCACACCGACGCGCGCAAGCAGGACGATTCCGGTAATTATCAGGGCGCCCTCGACAAGATCATCGGCTCGAAGGACGACAAACCGACGGGCGAGTGCTTCGATCTGGTGGACCAGAGTCTCGACCAGGCCCTGGTGCACGAGCAGACGCAGTTCACGTCCGACGCCACCGGCGGCCGCGACGCGATGACCGGCCTGCCGGTCGGCGCGGCGGTCCTCGCGGTGCTCGCGGCGGCGGGCGCGGTGCTGGGCATCGGGCGCAGGCTTTCGGAGTACCGGTGAGAGGGGGTGCGGCAATGGGGGCGGCGAAGCCTCGATTGAGGGCGGTAAGGGAAGACGGGCGCGCGGACGAGCGGGACGCGCGCAGGGTGAGTCTGCGCGGCTGGGGCGGCGTGGCGGCGATGGCCGCGGCGGTCGCCTGCGCCCTCGTGGCGGTGTTCACGGTGCTGCTCCCCCTGTCGCACACGGCGAGCGGCGACGGCAGCACGGGCCTCGGCTCGGGCGGCGTCGCCGACGGCGTGCAGGCCAGGGCCGACGACTGCTCCCCGGACGAGAAGGGCCACGAGCCGGAGCGCAGCCTCGACCCGAAGGGCGACCAGAACGGCGAGGCCGTGAAGGCCATCAAGGCGCGCGGCTACCTGTCGGTCGGCGTCGACCAGAACAGCTACCGCTGGGGTTACCGCGATCCCAACAAGGGCCTGGGGAAGACCGGTTCGCAGGACGCGAAGACCAGCGAGCTGGAGGGCTTCGACATCGACCTCGCGCACGAGATCGCGGGCGAGATCCTCGGCGACCCCGGCGCGATCCGGTTCCGCGCCATCCCCACCAACCAGCGCATCCCGGCGATCAAGAGCGGCCAGGTCGACATGGTGGTCCGCACGATGACCATCAGCTGCGACCGGCTGGCCGACGTCGCCTTCTCCACCGCGTACTTCCAGACCGGCCAGCAGGTGCTCGCCCCGCGCGCCTCGGACATCACCGGCTACGACAAGTCGCTGGCCGGCAAGCGGATCTGCACGGCGAAGGGCTCGACGGCGGAGACGGCCCTCGGCGACGGCCGCGACAAGAACGAGATCCCGCGCAGCGCCGACATCACCACGACCGTGCCGAACCAGCTGGACTGCCTGGTGCGGCTCCAGCTCGGCGAGGTCGACGCGGTCGTCACGGACGGTGCCCTCGCCGCGAGCCAGGCCGCGCAGGACCCGACGGTGCAGCTCAAGGGCGAGCCGTTCACCACGGAGTACTACGGCGTCGCCATGAAGAAGGGCGCCGACGACCTGGTCCGCCGGGTCAACCAGGTGCTGGAGGACTACCGCCGCGGCGGCAAGGGCAGCGGCTGGCAGAAGTCCTACGACAAGTGGCTGGAGGCCGACCTCGGTCCGTCGTCGGGGCCGCCCGCGCCGAAGTACAAGTAAGAGCACACAGCGCGGCCGGGAGACCGGCCGGGAAGAGCGAGAGGTGATCGATGGGCGTCGCGGGTCCCCCTGGTCCGGTGATGGACCGGGACGAGGTGGACCGTGCCCTGGCCCGTCTCGGCGCCGAGCACGAAGCCATCGAGACGTCGCTGCTCGCGCTCCAGGACCATGCGGGCCGCCGCCTGCTCGAAGGCGCCCGGCTGACCGGGACGACCCGGGAGCGCTGGTCGTCGGCCGAGCAGGCGATCACGCTGCTGTGGGCGTACTTCGACGCGTACGCGGGCGCGCTGCGCACCGCCCGCGAGATCCGCTCCCAGCGCCGCTGGCCCAGCCGGGACGACCTGCTGGAGCTGACCGACCTGCTGCGCGGCGAGAGCGTCACCGTCGCCCCGGGCGCGAGCACGGACGGTCTGTCGCCGTCGATCACCGGCCCGGCGAAGCTCTCCGAACAGTTCACGCTCGCCGCGCTCGTGGAGCGGATGAACGACCTGTACGCGTCGTCGCTGGACATGGTGGTGGCCGCCGACGCGGTGTGGTCGGCGCTGCCCGCCCGGATAGACCTGCTCGCCGCCGAGCTGGCCCGCACCCGGCAGCTCGCGCACTCCGTCGGCGTCCGCCCCGGCGAGCACCCGGCCGGTGACGACCTGGAGCGGATCACGGCCGTGCTGACCCGGCTGCGCGAGGAAGTGGTCTCCGACCCGCTGGCGTACTGGCAGAAGGCGCGCGGCAGTTCGGCGCCCGGCGGCGGCCGCCCGGACACCACCGCGTACGACCGGGAGGCGCGCGCCATCGAGGAGGTGCGGCGCGAGATCGACGCCGTGCTCACCGTGCGGCAGGACGCGGAGGCGCGGCTCGGCCGGCTGCGGGACGTGCTCTCGCGCGCGGACCGCACGCTCGCCGAGGCGAGATCGGCGCGCGGCGAGGTCCTGGCGAAGATCGCCGCGTCGGAGGTGCCGGCCGTGTCGGGCCCGCCGACCGTGCTCCAGGAGCAGCTGGCGACGGCGGCCGAGTACCGCAGGCACGGCCAGTGGAACCGGCTCTCCCCGCTCCTGGAGTCGCTGGAGACGAAGGCGGAGGACGAACTGCTGCGGGCCCGCGAGTCGCTGACCGCGGTGACCGCTCCGCTGGCCGTCCGCGCGGAGCTGCGCGGGCGGCTCGACGCGTACAAGGCGAAGGTGGCCCGGCTCGGTTTCGCCGAGGACCCGATGCTCGTCGAGCGGTACGACGCGGCGCGCCGCATGCTGTGGAGCGCGCCCTGCGATCTGCAGGCGGCGGAGTCGGCGGTGCTGCGGTATCAGAGGGCGGCGGCGGACGTACTGGCCGCGCCCACGGACCAGAGGGGGGAGTCCTAGTCGTGGCGGGGGCTCAGAGATGCACGCGGCCCGGTTGCACGGGTCACTACGAGAACATGGGCGGGGAGCTGTACTGCGACACCTGCGGCCTGAAGCCGCAGGCCGCTCCCGCCGCGGGTCCCGGCGCGGGACCCGCCACGCGTCCCGGCGCCTGCCAGCGGCCCGGCTGCGGCGGCTCCTACGCGGACATGGGCGGCGGCGAGCTGTACTGCGACACCTGCGGGCTGGCCCCGGTCGTGTCGCCGACCGGGATGGTGGCCTCGCAGCCGACCGGCATCGCGGGCGGCGGTTCGCGCGGCTCGCAGAGCTCCCGGTCCTCGGCGCGCTCCACGCGCACGTCGTCGCGCTCCTCGCAGTCGCGCCGGTCGGTCTCGGGGCGGCTGTCGCGCTCGCTGTCCGGGACGTCGGCCTCCCGGTCGGTGTCAGTGCGCAGTTCGGGGGCGAGCGCTAGCAGTTCGGGCCGGGCGCGGCTCGGCGCCGGGCTGGTCCGGGTTCCCGACGTGCCGCGGCCCGACCCGCGCGCGATGGTGCAGGAGAACCCCGAGGTCCCCGAGCGGAAGCGATTCTGCTCCCGCTCGGACTGCGGGGCGCCCGTGGGCCGCTCGCGCGGTGAGCGGGCGGGCCGCACCGAGGGCTTCTGCACCAAGTGCGGGCACCCGTACTCCTTCGTGCCGAAGCTGGGCGCGGGCGACGTCGTGCACGGCCAGTACGAGGTCGTGGGCTGTCTGGCGCACGGCGGTCTCGGCTGGGTCTATCTCGCCGTCGACCGCGCCGTCTCCGACCGCTGGGTGGTCCTCAAGGGCCTGCTCGACACCGGTGACCAGGACGCGATGGCGGCGGCGATCTCGGAGCGCCGCTTCCTCGCGGAGATCGAGCACTCGAACATCGTCCGGATCTACAACTTCGTCGAGCACCTCGACCAGCGCACCGGCTCCATGGACGGCTACATCGTCATGGAGTACGTGGGCGGCAAGTCGCTGAAGGAGATCGCCAACGAGCGGCGCACGCCGGAGGGCCGCCGCGACCCGCTGCCGGTCGAGCAGGCGTGCGCGTACGGCATCGAGGCGCTGGAGGCGCTCGGGCACCTGCACAGCCGCAATCTCCTGTACTGCGACTTCAAGGTCGACAACGCCATCCAGACCGAGGACCAGCTCAAGCTGATCGACATGGGCGCGGTCCGGCGGATGGACGACGCCGAGTCGGCGATCTACGGCACGGTCGGCTTCCAGGCGCCCGAGGTCGCCGAGGTCGGCCCGTCCGTCGCCTCCGACCTGTACACGGTCGCGCGCACCCTCGCCCTGCTCACCTTCGACTTCCAGGGCTACACGAATGTGTTCGTGGACTCCCTGCCCGACCCCGACAACATCGAGGTCTTCCGCCGCTACGAGTCGTTCTACCGGCTCCTGGTGCGGGCCACCGACCCGGACCCGGCCCGTCGCTTCGCCTCCGCGCAGGAGATGGCCGAGCAGCTGACGGGCGTGCTGCGCGAGGTCGTCGCGCTCCAGACGAACCGGCCGCGGCCGGCCCTGTCGACGCTCTTCGGGCCCGAGGTGAAGGTCACGGACACGGAGCTGTTCGGCCGCCTGGACGCCGACGTGTCGCGGCTCGGGGTGCGCGAGGTTCCCGTACGGGCACGGCGGGGCAAGCCGGCCGCGCTGGCTGCGGCGCCCGCGCATCCCGCGCTGCCGCCGTCCCCTTCGGCGCTGGTCAGACCGCTCCAGGCGGTGACCACCGCGCTGGCCCTGCCGGTCCCCCGCGTCGACCCGAACGATCCGAACGCCGGGTTCCTCGCGGGCCTGATGACCTCCGCGCCCGCCGAGCTGATCGCGGCCCTGCACGCGGCCCCCGCCGGCTCCCCCGAACTGCGCCTGCGCGAGCTGCGGGCCCGCCTGGAGATGGGCGAACTCGACGCCGCGGGCCGGGGCCTGGCGGCCCTGGAGGCCGACCACCCCGACGACTGGCGGGTGGTCTGGTACCGGGGTGTGGCCGCGCTCTCGGTGGGCGACCACGCGAACGCGGCGCTGTCCTTCGACGCGATCTACGACGCGTTCCCCGGCGAGCCCGCGCCGAAGCTGGCGCTGGGCGTCTGCGCGGAGGTCCTGGGCCAGTTGGACAACGCGGCGGAGTACTACCGCCTCGTCTGGGCCACCGACCCGAGCTACGTCAGCGCGGCGTTCGGCCTGGCCCGCGTACAGCTCGCCGCCGGTGACCGGGCCGGCTCGGTGCGCACCCTGGAGTCGGTACCCGAGTCCTCCATCCACTACACGGCGGCCCGGGTCGCCGCGGTCCGGGCCCGGCTGCGCGGACGGATGGCGGAGGCCCCCGCCGCGTCGAACGGCGACCCGCTGCTGGGCGACCTGACGGCCGCCGCGGGACAGGTCGAGGCGCTCGACGCGTTCGGCCTCGACGCGGTGCGCCGCGAGCAGTTGTCCACCGAGGTCCTCGGTACCGCGCTCGACTGGGTACTCTCCGGTAGGCAGGGTTCCGGTCAGCCGGCAGGCCCCGCAGGCACGGTGGTGCTCGGCAACGATCTGGACGAGCACGGACTGCGCCTCGGCCTGGAGCGCTCGTACCGGACACTGGCCAGGCTCGCTTCAAGGGGCGAGGAGAGGATCGAACTGGTGGAGCGGGCCAACCGCTACCGCCCTCGGACGTGGGTGTGAGTTGATGTCGCAGACGCACCAGTCGACAGCTATGTCAGTGTGTCCCGCTTGCGAGGAGCCGCTCGAGGAGAGCGACCGCTTCTGCGGGGCCTGCGGATACGATCTTTCGTCGGCGCCCGGGGCGGCGACGCCGGACGACCGTCCGACGCTGACGATGACGCCCGCGCCGGAGGCGGCCGCCGCGTGGCCGGCCGCCCAGGAGCCGGACAGTTCGGACACCCCCGCGCCGGTGCACCAGGCGACCGACCTGGAGGGCATCGAGTCCGGCGGCGGCGCGCCCGATCCCCGTACCGCGACGCCCGAGCAGCTGGAGGCGGCCACTCCGGCGGCCGGCACCAAGCTGTGCGTGGCCTGTCGCGCGGGGCAGGTCGACCCGGACGGCTACTGCGAGAACTGCGGGCACGCCCAGCCGCGCGAACGCGACCACATGGAGCAGGAGTTGGGCGCGGTCGCCGCGGTCAGCGACCGGGGCCTGCGCCACCACCGCAACGAGGACGCGTTCGTGATCTCCTCGGCCGCGCTGCCCGACGGCTCCGCCGCCGTGGTCGCGCTGGTCTGCGACGGGGTGTCGTCCGCGACCCGCCCCGACGACGCCTCGCTCGCCGCGACCCGCGCGGCCAACGAATCGCTGCACGAGTCCCTGCCGCGCGGCACCCACCCGCAGCAGGCCCTGCACGAGGCGATCCTGGCGGCCGCCGAGGCGGTCAACGCGCTGGCGCAGGAGCCCGCGACGGCCCGCGAGCACCAGCCGCACCAGAACGCCCCGGCGTGCACCTTCGTCGGCTCGATCGTCACCCGTGAGCTGCTGGTGGTCGGCTGGGTCGGCGACTCGCGCGCCTACTGGGTGCCCGACGACCGCACCGCGACCGCGGCCCGGCTCACCGAGGACGACTCGTGGGCGGCGCAGATGGTCGCGGCGGGTCTGATGAACGAGGCGGAGGCGTACGCCGACGAGCGCGCCCACGCGATCACCGGCTGGCTCGGCGCGGACGCGTACGAACTGGAGCCGCACACCGCTTCCTTCAAGCCGGACCGGCCTGGTGTGGTGGTGGTGTGCACCGACGGCCTGTGGAACTACGCGGAGTCGGCGGAGCAGATGGCCCGGGCGGTGCCCGCCGACGCGGCCGGACGTCCGCTGCACGCGGCGCAGGTGCTGACCGGGCACGCCCTCGACGGCGGGGGCCACGACAACGTAACAGTGGCGGTCCTGCCGTTCCCGGGGGCCCGGCAGGGGGCAGGATCGGCCTGAGGCCGGCCCGCGCGTCGCTCAGTGCTCAAAGTGATGTTGTCCAGGGGGGACTTGTCATCATGGCCAATTTCTCGAAGCCGACCGTGCCGCAGTTCTCGGTCGAGGTGTACCAGAACGAGTACCTGCCGGAGGGGGGCCGCGAGGTCAACGCGATCGTCACGGTGACCTCCACGGGCGGCGGGACGGTGGGCAGCGCCGTGGGCGCCCCGCACCTGTACAGCCCGGGCGGGACCGTGGACGCCGCGGTCGCGCTGATGGTCGACTGCTCCGGTTCGATGGACTATCCGCCGACCAAGATGCGCGGGGCGCGCGAGGCGTCGGCCGCCGCGATCGACACCCTGCGCGACGGCGTGCACTTCGCGGTGATCGCGGGCACCCACGTCGCCAAGGAGATCTATCCGGGCAACGGCCGGCTCGCCGTGGCCGACGCCACCACTCGCGACCAGGCCAAGCAGGCGCTGCGCAAGCTGTCCGCGGGCGGCGGCACGGCGATCGGCACCTGGCTGCGGCTCGCCGACCGGCTGCTGTACGCGGCGGACTCCTCGGCGTCGATGGTGCGGCACGGCATCCTGCTGACCGACGGGCGCAACGAGCACGAGTCGCCGGAGGACCTGCGGGCGACCCTGGACGCGACCGCGGGCCGCTTCACCTGTGACGCGCGGGGCGTGGGCACCGACTGGGAAGTGAAGGAAGTCACAGGGATCGCCTCGGCGCTGCTCGGCACCGCCGACATCGTCGCCGACCCGGCCCACCTGGCCGCCGACTTCACGCAGATGATGGAGACGGCGATGGGCAAGGAGGTCGCGGACGTGAGCCTGCGCCTGTGGACCCCGCTCGGCTCCGAGATCAAGTTCGTGAAGCAAGTCGCGCCCACCGTCGAGGAGTTGACCGAGCGCCGCACCGAGGCGGGCCCGCGGGCCGGTGACTACCCCACCGGCTCCTGGGGCGACGAGTCCCGCGACTACCACGTCTGCGTCCAGGTCCCCACCGCCGAGCTGGGCCAGGAGATGCTGGCCGCCCGCGTCTCCCTGGTGATCCCGCAGCCGGACGGCTCGGCCCAGACCCTCTCGCAGGGGCTGGTCCGCGCGGTGTGGACGGACGACATGGTGGCCTCCACGTCGATCAACCCGCAGGTCGCCCACTACACGGGCCAGGCGGAGCTGGCACAGGTGATCCAGCAGGGCCTGGACGCGCGCAAGGCGGGCGACGCGGACGGCGCGACGGCCAAGCTGGGCCGTGCGGTGCAGCTCGCGGCGCTCTCCGGAAACGCCGATACGGCGAAACTGCTTTCGAAGGTGGTGGACGTGGTGGACGCCGCGGAAGGTACTGTTCGATTGAAGCCGAAGGTCGCGGAGGCCGACGAGATGACTCTCGAAACCCGCTCCACCAAGACCGTCCGCGTCAAAAAATAGCTTTCACGAACCAGATCACCACCCATCACCACCGATCATCACCACGGCAAGCCCGGGCTTGCTCTTGAAGGAGAGGGGGAAGCGCCGACATGCCGACCTGCCCGAACGGACACCAGTCGGGTTCCGACGACTGGTGCGAGGTCTGCGGTCACCGCATGGCCGGTGCCGTACCCCCGCCCCCGCCGCCGCCTCCGGCCCCCGGTTACGGCTACCCGCCGCAGCAGCAGGCTCCGCAGGGCCCGCCGCGGGCTCCGGAGCTGTGCCCGCAGTGCCGTACGCCGCGTGAGGGCGGTGCGCCCTTCTGCGAGGAGTGCCGCTGGAACTTCCTCACGAACACGGCGACGTCGTACACCCCCGCGGCCCCGAACCCGCCGCTGCCCACGTCGGGCGGCCCGGGCGGCCCTGGCGCCCCTGGTGTGCGCTTCCAGCAGCCGCCGCAGGGCCCCGGTCCCGGTCAGGGTCCCGGCCAGGACCCGTACGAGTACCAGGGCTCGCGCCCCTCGCAGATGAACCGCCCGGCAGAACCGATCCCGCCGGCCCCGTTCGGCAGCGAGCCCTCGGGCCCGGCGCCGTTCCCGCCCGGTCCCCCGCAGGCCTACCAGCCGCCGCCGGCCCAGCCCGGCCCGACGTTCGGCGGCCCCGGTGGGCACGGCGGTCCCGGTGGCCCCGGTGGCACGAGCGGTGACGACTGGACGATCTCCCCGCCGTCGTCGCCCACCACGGCCCCGGACCAGGGCTACCAGCAGCAGCCCCCGCCGCCGTTCCAGCAGCAGCCTCCGCAGCAGCCGCAGGGCCATGTGACGTGGTCGGCGACGATCGGCCCGGACCGCGACTACTTCATGGCGATGATGCAGCGCAGCGGCCCCGAGGCATCGGGCCTGAACCTGCCCGCGTACTCCCCGGAGCAGCAGCGCCCGCTGGTCGGCAACCAGCTCTCGATCGGCCGCCGCCGCCACTCCACGGGCGACACCCCCGACATCGACCTGTCGGTCCCGCCGGAGGACCCCGGGGTCTCCCACCAGCACGCGGTGCTGGTCCAGCAGCCGGACGGCAGCTGGGCGGTGGTCGACCAGAACTCGACGAACGGCACCACGGTCAACGGCGGCGAGGAGCCCATCCAACCCTTCGTCCCGGTCCCCCTCCAGGACGGCGACCGAGTCCACGTGGGCGCCTGGACCACCATCACCATCCACAGAGGCTGACAGAGCCCCGTAAGGGGCGCGGGGAACTGCGCGGCCAGCCACGACGGGCCGGCACCCGACGAAGCACGTCGGGGGGCTCCGGGGGCGCAGCCCCCGGTTTCGGGACGGGAAGGGGCGGCGGGGGCGACTCCTCCCGCCCTACCCCCCACCGGGCAGCTCCCACAAACACCCCGCCCCCGGATCATCCAGCCACACCCACTCGCGCCCCCCACTGACGGTCACCCCGAACCGCTCCCGCCCGGGCCGCCCCTCCCCCTCCCACCACGCAAGCACCTCGGAGACCGCCCGCCACCCCCCGCTCAGGGCGAGCACGAACCGAAACGCGTCATCCCGCGCCACCCGCCGAGGCACCCCACCCTCACCGACCGCGCCGCCGCCCCCTTCCCCCCGCACCGCGACGAAATACGCCGGCGTCGCCAGGAACCGCCCCTGCGCGAACCCCGCGTCCCGCACATCGAGCTCCAGCAACCCGGTAGCCACCGGCGCCAGAATCCGCGCCCCGCTCCGGCACTGCCCCAGCCACCCCACCGGCACCGCCCGCAACGCACACGTAGCCACGATCCGGTCGAACGGCGCCCGCTCGGCACACCCCCGCGCCCCGTCCCCGGTGACGACGGCGGGCCGGTACCCGGCGGCGGCGAGATGCGCCCGCGCCGACTCGGTGATCTCCGGATCGAGATCGACGGTGGTGACGGCCTCGTCCCCGAGCCGGTGCGCGAGCAGCGCGGCGTTGTACCCGGTCCCGGCCCCGATCTCCAGCACCCGGTGCCCGTCGCGCACATCGAGGTCGGCCAGCATCCTCGCCATGAGGGACGGCTGGCTGCTGGAGGAGACGAGTTCGCCGTCCCGCAGCCGGGTGGCGAGCGGCTGATCCGCGTACGCGCCCCGCAGCCACCGCTCGCGCCGCACGGGATCGGGGTCCTCGCCCCACAGCCGCTCGTGGCCGCCGGGCGCCCCGACGAAGTAGTAGGGCACGAAGAGATGCCGCGGGACCTGCTCGAAGGCGTCCCGCCAGCGCGGATCCGCGTCCCAGACGCCGGTCCGGGCGATCTCGCGCACGAGCCCGGCCCGCGCCCGCCCGGCGAGGCCCGCGAGACCGCTCGCTCCGCCGACGCGCTCCTTACCCATACGACCACTGTGCGGCCCGCGCCGGGATTCGGCGAGGTCCTACGCCCCAAGTCCTGGATCTCCGCGTCTGAGACGATGGAGTGGTGACTGAGACCCCGCGCGACACACTCCAGGAGCAGACCTTCTACGAGCAGGTCGGCGGCGAGGAGACCTTCCGCCGCCTCGTGCACCGCTTCTACGAGGGCGTCGCCCAGGACCCGCTGCTGCGCCCCATGTACCCGGAGGAGGACCTGGGCCCGGCCGAGGAGCGCCTCGCCCTGTTCCTGATGCAGTACTGGGGCGGCCCGCGCACGTACAGCGACAACCGGGGTCACCCGCGGCTGCGGATGCGGCACGCGCCGTTCCAGGTGGACCGGGCGGCGCACGACGCGTGGCTGAAGCACATGCGGGACGCGGTCGACGGGCTCGACCTGTCCGAGGAGCACGAGCGGACGCTGTGGAACTACCTGACGTACGCGGCGGCGTCGATGGTGAACACGGCGGGCTGACCCTGCGGGGGCCTTCAGGCAGGGATGACTGCCTTCAGGTAGGCATGACAGCCTTCAGGCAGGCATGACGCCGAGTCCGCCGAGCCCGGCGGTGGCGTCCCGGCGCACGGCCACGGACCCGTAGGCGGTGCGCAGCCGCAGCCACGTCCCGGCGGCCAGCAGGTCCACCGAGGGCCCGCGCAGGAACCCGAGCGAGACGGCCGCGTGCGCGACCCGCACCGGCACTCCGGTCCCGCCCTCGACGATGATCTCCCGGGACCAGATGTCCCGTCCGATGCGATCGAGGGCGGCCCGCGTCCGCGCCTCGGACGCCAGTTCCTCGACCCGCGCGCGGAATTCGCCCACGGCGGTCTTCACGAGCCCGCGCAGTTCATCGGCGGTGGGGAACCCTTCCACCCGCCGCCAGCCGCCCCGCGGGGGCAGCACCCCGGCCCAGGGCGGCCCGGTGACGGCGGCCGGAACGCCCGCCGTGGCGCCGCTCTCGTCGACGGAGTCGAGCAGTTCACCGGCGGACACGGTCACGTCGAGGGCGTCGTCGATCCCGTTCTCGTACGGCTTGAGCAGCCGGGCCGCCCGGATCGCCAGCACCTCGAACGACGGCGGCCGCCCGAACACCGCGAGCGCCTGTCCGCCGGACTGCGCCTGCAGCCGGACGGCGGCCGCCTTGTCGTAGTGCAGCAGCCGGCCGAGGAAGGCGGCGAGGTCCGCCGCCTCCCCGGCATCGGCGAAATACAGCACGGGCACGCTGCTCATGCGGCGAGCGCCTCCGGGTCGCTGTCGTCCCGGTACTCCTGGAGGAACTCCTTCTCCTCGGCGGTGATCCGCCGGGGCCGCTGCGCCTCGAAGTCGAACGGCACGATGACCGTCGAGGCGCGCACGTACACCACGTCCTCGTCCTTGACCTCGTAGGCGAGCGTGAACGAGGCGGCCCGTATCCGGGTCACCCACAGCTCGATGGCCACCGGCGCGTGCCGGTGGACCAACTGCCGCTTGTAGTCGATCTCATGGCGTGCCACGACAGACCCCTGCTGGAAATCCTTGTCCGGCCGGAACAGGAAGTCGATGCGCGCTTCTTCGAGGTACCGAAGAAAGACCACGTTGTTGACGTGGCCGTACGCATCCATGTCCGCCCAGCGCAGGGGGCAGGCGTATACGTGGCGAGCCATCAGCCGCGGGTCAGCTTCTTGTAGGTGGCACGGTGCGGGCGGGCCGCATCGGCACCGAGGCGCTCGACCTTGTTCTTCTCGTACGACTCGAAGTTGCCCTCGAACCAGAACCACTTGGAGTCACCCTCGTAGGCGAGGATGTGCGTGGCCACTCGGTCCAGGAACCACCGGTCGTGGGAGACGACGACGGCGCAGCCGGGGAACTCCAGCAGCGCGTTCTCCAGGCTGCTCAGGGTCTCGACGTCGAGGTCGTTCGTCGGCTCGTCGAGGAGCAGCAGGTTGCCGCCCTGCTTGAGGGTGAGCGCGAGGTTGAGGCGGTTGCGCTCACCGCCGGAGAGCACGCCGGCCGGCTTCTGCTGGTCGGGACCCTTGAAGCCGAAGGCGGAGACGTACGCCCGCGAAGGCATCTCGACCTGCCCGACGTTGATGTAGTCGAGCTCGTCGGAGACGACGGCCCACAGGGTCTTCTTGGGGTCGATGTTGGAGCGGTTCTGGTCGACGTACGAGATCTTGACGGTCTCGCCGACCTTGATCTCGCCGGAGTCCGGCGTCTCCAGGCCCTGGATCATCTTGAAGAGCGTGGTCTTACCGGCACCGTTCGGACCGATGACACCGACGATGCCGTTGCGCGGCAGGGTGAACGACAGGTCGTCGATCAGGACCTTCTCGCCGAAGGCCTTGCTGAGGTGCTCGACCTCGACGACGATGCTGCCCAGGCGCGGGCCCGGCGGGATCTGGATCTCCTCGAAGTCCAGCTTCCGCATCTTGTCGGCCTCGGCGGCCATCTCCTCGTACCGGGCGAGACGCGCCTTGGACTTGGCCTGCCGCCCCTTGGCGTTGGACCGCACCCACTCCAGCTCTTCCCTGAGCCGCTTCTGGCGCTTCTCGTCCTTCTTGCCCTCGACCTTGAGCCGCTCGGACTTCTTGGTGAGGTAGGTCGAGTAGTTGCCCTCGTAGGGGATCGCCCGGCCGCGGTCGAGCTCGAGGATCCACTCGGCGACGTTGTCGAGGAAGTACCGGTCGTGGGTGATCGCGACCACGGTGCCCTTGTACTGGGCCAGGTGCTGCTCCAGCCAGTTCACCGACTCGGCGTCGAGGTGGTTGGTGGGCTCGTCGAGGAGCAGCAGGTCGGGCGCCTCGATCAGGAGCTTGCAGAGCGCGACGCGGCGCTTCTCACCACCGGAGAGGTTGGTGACGGGCCAGTCGCCGGGCGGGCAGCCCAGGGCGTCCATGGCCTGCTCCAGCTGACCGTCGAGGTCCCACGCGTTCGCGTGGTCGAGGTCCTCCTGGAGCTTGCCCATCTCCTCCATGAGCTCGTCCGAGTAGTCGGTGGCCATGAGCTCGGCGACCTCGTTGAACCGCTTGAGCTTGCCCATGATCTCGGCGGCGCCGTCCTGGACGTTCTCCAGCACGGTCTTCGACTCGTCGAGGATCGGCTCCTGCATGAGGATGCCGACGCTGTAACCGGGCGACAGGAACGCGTCACCGTTCGACGGCTGCTCGAGCCCCGCCATGATCTTCAGGACGGTCGACTTACCGGCACCGTTCGGTCCGACAACGCCGATCTTCGCCCCCGGGTACATGCTCAGGGTGACGTCGTCGAGGATCACCTTGTCGCCGTGCGCCTTGCGCGCCTTGCGCATGGTGTAGATGAACTCAGCCAAGAGAAACCGTCCGGCAGTCGAAGTGTGGTCGCGTAAGGGGCCCGCGTGCGCGGCTCCACCGCGCGAGGGCAGATACATCCCATCTTGCCGCATGGCTACTGCTGGGCGGAAACCCGTATCGGGGGATGGCCCTGAGCTGGGGGTTCGGAGCCCGCTCGCGTAGTTGAACCGTCACTTTTGGTCGCCGTCGGTCACCCTTGAGCGACCTCGGACGGCCCAGGGACGATCACTCCGAGCCCCAGCCATCGAGCTTGACCTTCACTTGGCAGTTGTGGGCCGTATGCCAGATGACCCGCCCCGCGACAGCGACCCCCAGGGCGGGCAACTCCATTCCGAGCGGCATGGACGTGACCTCGGCCAGTCCCACGCCACTGGGCACACCGTCGATCCGGATGAGGACCCCGAACCGCTGGCGCCCGATGACTCGACCGGCGACCCGGCTCCCGATCGGCACCTCTTCTGCGGAAGGAAGTTCGAGCTCGGGCTGCTCGACGGCATGGCTGGAATACGCCTCCGAGCTGGGCAGTCGCGCTATGTGGCGACAGCTTGCCCAGGCGCTTCCCCGGGCACGACTCAGCTCCTCGGAACGGTCAGAGGTCAGTGCACGGTGTTCAGCACCGCACGAAAGCCTTCCCCGCCGTACAGGGACTCGTAGTCGATGGCGATACCAAGTCGCCCGGAGGGGACGTCTTCGATCCTTAGAAGTTCGATCTCCACCCCGCCCCGCTTGGGCCTGCCGTATGGAGCGGTGGTGCTCGTGACTGCTGGTTGCCGCCACTGTCCGCTGTCGTTGATGTCACTCCTGGATGTCAGAACGATGCACCCCCGTGCAAGCATGTCGCCGTGATCACCATTGATGTCAGCGAGGTGAGCGACGAGCGCTCTCTCCACCTGCTGCTGATGCGGGAGTTGGACTTCCCGGAGTTCTACGGCAGGAACTGGGATGCCTTCTGGGACGCGATCACCGGCCTGGTCGGCATCCCGGACCGTGTGCGCTTCCTCGGCTGGGATCGGCTCGCGGCCAGGGTTCCCCGCGGGGCCGCCATGCTTCGCCGGGCGCTCGACGGCTACCGAGCCACGTATCAACCGGAGTTCATCGTTGAGTACGCCTAGCGATGAGCAATCTCCAAAGCAACTTGGGTGCTCATCGGCCCTGAGCTGCTACGCCCGTCACCTGCGGTATTGGTCGCTGACGTCCACGGTTGATCGTGGCCCTACTCCGTCACCGGCCGGCGGGTTCCTCGCAACAGGTCCGGCCGAGGCGAGTGCTCCGGATGGACTGACGGGTCAGAGGGGGATGATGCGGACCTGGTTTCCGCAGAGTTTAGTCATGTCGTCGCTGTCGGAGGTCAGGAGGGCGACCGGTTTCGGTTGGCGCAGCGCTACCTCGGCGACTGTGGCGTCAATGGCGTACTTGTGTCCGTGCAGTCCGGCTGCTTTGAGGAGTTCCGCCGCCGCTTTCGCCGCTTGCTCGGTGACCGGCTCCACTTTGACACGGGACAGGGCCCAGTTGAGGCGAGGCATGTTGGTGCGGGAGTAGGTGACTTCCACGATGGTGTTGGCCCCGATCACCAGGTCGGCTCCCATGTCGTAAAAGACCTGCAGCATGGCGAGGAGCTTGCGGTCCTGAGCGATCCAGGCGGAGAGCCCTTCCGAGTCCAGGACGACGGTCTCGATGCGCTCGCTCACGCGGCGTCCGCGCCCTTGGAGGAGTCGCCGTCGCCGAAGATCTTCGCGTGAGCCTCGGTGAGCTCCTCGTCGCTGAAGTGTCCGTGTTCTTCCTCGTGGCGGCGAAGGTCGTCGCCCAGAAGCTGGTGCCGGATCTGGCGGGCTACGGCTTCGGCCACGTAGCCGGAGACGTTGTCGGTGATCTTGCGAAGCTCCGCCACCTGGTCGCTCGGGAGCGTAACGGTGATGCGAGTCGTTGAGGACATGCAGCAAACATACCGGAGTATGCGCGCAGGAGTGTGTGCATTAGTGCACCATCGCCACTCTCCGTGACCCTGGCTTCGCAAAGTGGCTACGGCCTCGGCGTGCGGTGCGAAGCTGCATGAACAAGCTCCTGTGCACCCGGTGCGGTGGAGCCGTAGCTCACGGCCGGCTGGAAGGCTGTCGGGGCCCAGGGGAGTCGCGTTGACCGATTGGCCGTCGCCACCATTCCGTAGATTTGAAACAACCCATCAGCCAATGCGCTTCGGCGATGTCAAGGATGACGTCGCCGACCCACGGGATCGGCTCGAAACGGAGCATCTCCTCCTGGATGCGCACCGGCTCCCAATCCAGGTCGTGGTGGAGAAGGGTCGCATACGGCTCGCCGCGACGCTGCCAGAAGACCATGGGTTCGTGGACTTCGTTCTCAAAGGGTTTGACGATGTCGTCCGGAGCGAACTCCACGTTCGCCATGTCCGCCCATTTGCCGACCCCCTCGCGTTCCCGTGCTAAATAGCACCGCATGACCTGTACGAACGCGTCAAGGCTCGCGTCGTCGAGCACGGATTCCCGGGAGACAACGATCGACTTCACTTTCTTGCGTAGCGCCCTGCCGCGGCGGAGCTGACGAGTCGCATTGGCCCAGAAAAGCCCGCCGCGCTCGGGATCGTGCACTACACAGAGAACGGGAAGGCTGCCATCGCGCCAGTTGTCCCCATGATCGCCGACCGGTACACGGTGCCCTCGTCTGGTTCGGGTCGAAGTCCCTCCCTTCACCTGCACGGTCAGGGAATCCTCCGTACGCTGCCCGTTCCGGACGAAGGTGATGTGCAGGTCCTCGCCGTGGTCGTTGCCGCCGTCTATCTCCTGCACGATGTGGCCGTGTCGTTCCAGTAGCGAACGCACCTCATTCACTGCCATGCGTCCGATACGCCTAGTTTCGGGCACCTTCGGCATATAGCCCTCCCCCTCATGAATATGCGGGGACCAGATTAGGGCCAGGCACTGACACGCATGTACGGATCGAACCCTCGACAACACACGGGTCGACTTCACTCGCCTCTGGGCGCAGTGGGAGCAGCCGCGTGACGTGATGCGCACCGATCCAGGTGTCGGCCACGAGGCCGGCGAGCCACCGGTAATCAGAGCCTGATCCGTCTACCTCGCCTGCGCCACATCCCAGAGACGACCCAAGCCGCCTGGCGCGGCCCCTCACCCGTATCGCTACTGCTGGGCGGAAACCGGTATCGGGGTGGGGCCCTGAACTGCGGGTTCTCCGTGGGCGTCGGTAGCCGGGCGGTCACTTTCGGTCGGCGGGCGGCATGGTCGGTCGGCGCCGTACGACGCCGAGCCGGCCCACCATCCTGTGCGGCGCTCCGGCCGTCACGTCCCGCGAGGGCCCTGCCGCTCCCGCGCGCTCACTCCCCTTCGGACTCGCCCTCCGCCGGTGCCTTCTTCTTGCGTACGAGGATCAGCGCGGCGCCGCCGACCAGGACCAGCACGATGGCGGTGCCCGCGATCACCGGGGTCGCGTTCGACGCGCCGGTCTCCGCCAGGTCCGTGCCGGGGGTGCCGGTGCCGCCCACCGAGGCGGGGCTGGGCTGGGTCGTGGTCTGGGTGCGCAGGCCCTCGTCGTCGGCGCCGGCCGCGGAGGCGGTCCGGCAGTCGAGGATGCCGCGCAGGCGCTTCTCGAAGCCGTGCGGGCCCTCGATCGTGAAGTCGTAGGCCTGGTCCTCCTGCAGCGGTATCGTCACCGTCCGCGTCGCCTCGGCCCCGACGGTGTACCGCTTGTCCATCAGCTCGAAGGTGAACGGCTCGTCCCCCTTGTTGGCCACCGTGATGTCGACGCCGCTCTTGTCGCAGTTCTTCCGCGCGGAGAGGGCCGGGACGGCGCCCTGTGCCGCCCAGGTAGCCGTGGCGGTCGCGGAGACCGTGGACTCGCTGGAGCCCGCGAGGATCTGCGTCTGGCTGCGGGTGTCGGAGGCGAAGGCACGGCCCACCGGCACGGTCGTCGAGGCCTGCACGGTCAGCGCGGCCGAACCCGCGTCGGCGTCCTCGGGTATGTCGAAGTACAGGCGGCTGCCGTCCGTGGCGGAGGTGACCGGCTCGCCCTTCTTGTCGACGATCCGCACGCCTTCCGCGGCGGCCTCGGCCGGCGGCGTCACACCGACGCTGCCGGCGTCGGTGCGCACCGTGACCGGGCCGACCCGCTCGCCCTGGTGCCCGGAGACCGCCTGCGGCGTCAGGGTCAGCGACGCTCTCGGCTCGGCGAGATTCACCGCGCTGCGCTGGAGGTGGTCGGCGAGCTTCTCGGCGGCGGGGCTCAAGGCCTCCACATCGGCCTGGTCGGAGTACCGCCAGATGGCGACCTGGGTACCGGCGGCGGCGTCCTGCTCGGTGAGGGTCTTGGTGCCGGCCTTGCGGGCCAGCGCGGCGAGATCGTTGACCTGCGGGTACGAGTTCTGCAGGATCCAGCGGATCTTGCCCGCGTCCTTGTTGCCGCCCAGTGAGGTGCTGCTCCAGGCGGTCTCCTGGTAGCGGGCGTCCGTCTGGGTGGGGTTGTGGATGTCGACGCAGTACGTCTGGAGCATGCCGCCGCCGTCGACCGCCAGCTGGAACAGGCCCGCGGAGACCTGCTCGTCCTTCCCGTCCTGGTGCACGACGGCCGTTCCGTACGTGTCCATGCCGCTGATGACGGCGCTCGCCCCGCTCTGCTCCGGGGCGCCGTCGACCGCTCGGGCCGGACCCGCACCGGATATCGCGCCGGCCATCACGAGCCCCGACACCAGGGCCGCCGCGGCGATCCGGACGGTGGACCGCCCGTGCCGTGCGGCCCGCGTGAACACTGAATACACGTAATTCCCCTTCAGGCAGGACGCGTTGAAGCATGGGGGGTGATGTCCCGCCGCCAGAATCAATGCCGACCCGAGAGACCCTGAGCCACCTTGAGCGACTCGGCCGACCCTTGAGTCCCTCGAAACTTCCGGAGCCTCCGAAGCCCTCGGACGCACCTTCGAGCCCAGGATCTCCGCCCGCATCCTAAGGAAGTCGACTGTGGCGACCCTTGGAGGTTTCGCCCGGTCGACGATCCGACTCGGAATCGTTATCCCCGAAACCGTGTGTGAAGTGGGCTTATCGCCACATCACCGGCGGCGTCGGCGCCGCTCACGCGCCTCATCCCACCGGCTCCGGCTCGATCTCGAACGACGGCTCGTCCAGTGCCTGTTGTGCCGGATGCTCGGCCCCGCCGCCCGCCGCCTTCCGCACGGCCCGCCGGAACGCCGACGTGCCGCGCGAGAGGTCGTGGCCGACCGCGCTCGCCTGGATGTCGGCCGACGTCCAGTGCTGCCCGCCCCGTTCCTCGTCGCGCACCTTCAACCGGCCCTGGACGATGACCGGTTCACCGATGGTGATCGAGCCCTGCACATTGGCGCCGAGCGGGCCGTTGGCCCACACCGTGAAGAAGTTGGTGTGCCCGTCCACCCATTCGTTGCGCACCCGGTCGAAGCGGCGCGGGGTCACCGCCAGCCGGAACCGGGACACCGGCCCCGTCGGCAACTCCCGGTAGACCGGAGTCGTCGCGACATTCCCCACCACCGTCAGCAGCGTCTCGTTCATGGCGTACGCCCTCCCCTGCTCGTCCGAAGACCGCCCCAGGTCAGCGGGGTGAGCGACAGCGTCAGCCCCCTGACGCACCTGGCCACGGCCGCGGCCCGGGCCCTTCCCGAACCGCGATCCCCAGACTGCCCCCGCCCTCAATTCCCCGCTGACGCCTGTGCCCTACCGGCCGGTTGTGGAAATCCCCGTCACCCGTACGTACTGCTCCCGCACCTCTCGGTACCGCAGCAGCTCCGCCGCGACGGGATCGAGCACCCGCGCCCGTCCGCAGGCCGCCGCGGCGTCCCGCAACCGGCGCTCGGCGTCCTGCCCGTACCGCCGTGCCGGTCCCTTCGCCGCGAACCGGCACGCCCACTCCACGCACGGCCCGCCCACGATGCCGGTCAGCATCATCAGCACCGGCACTCCGAGGTTGGGCGACACGATGCCGATGATCTGGCCCAACAGCCACAGACCGCCCAGCACCTGAAGCACCGTCATGGACACCTGGGCGAGCACCGCGACCGGCCACCATCCCGGGCGCGGCGGTCGTGCGCCGGGCCCCGACGGCGTTCCCGGCTGGCGGCCTCCCGCGTCCGGCGTGCCCGCCGCGACGGCCAGTTCGTCGAGCGCCTGGGGCAGCCCCTCGGCCCCGCGCGTGGCCGCCTCCCGCACGGCCTGTCCCCAGGCCGTGGGCAGTCCGGTCGCCGCGGCGTCGCCGACGGCCCGTACCGCGTGCTCCACGCGCTGCCGCGCCGTGGCCTCCTCGTCGGCGGGCGGCAGGGCGGCCGGGGTGCTCGCGGTGGCGGCGCGCTGGGCCTCGTACCACCGCCAGAGCCTGAGCCACGGTGTGCCGCAGGCCTTGTTGGCGCCGCGCGCCCAGGCGCGTTCGGCGGCCTGCCCGGCGGCCGCCGCGCCGACCGCCTCGGCGAGCCGGTCGGCGAACTCCTCGCGGGCGGCCTCGCTCAGCCCGATCTGCCGCCCGGCCGTGTACACCGGGCGCAGCCGCTGCGCCGCCGCGTCCACGTCGGCGCCGATCCGCCGCGCGGCGGCGCACCGCTCGCCGACGAACTGGTCCAGGGCCTCGCGCAGTTCACCGACGCCGTCCCCGGTCAGCGCGGACAGCGGCAGCACGGTGGCGCCGGGTTCGCCGTGCTCGCCGAGCGCGATGCCGTCCTCGTCGAGGAGGCGCCGCAGGTCGTCGAGAACCTGTTCGGCGGCGTCGCCGGGCAGCCGGTCGACCTGGTTGAGCACGACGAACATCACCTCGGCGTGCCCGGCCATGGGCCGCAGATAGCGCTCGTGCAGCATCGCGTCGGCGTACTTCTCGGGGTCGACGACCCAGATCACGGCGTCCACGAGGGCGAGCACCCGGTCGACCTGCTCGCGGTGGGCGGGCGCGGCCGAGTCGTGGTCGGGCAGGTCGATGAGGACGAGCCCGTCGAGGGGCGTGTCGCCGTGCTGCCCCTGGAGCGGCCTGCGCCGGGAACGTCCCGGGATGCCGAGCCGGTCGAGCAGGCCCGCCGCGCCGTCGGTCCAACTGCACGCGATCGGCGCGGAGGTGGTCGGCCGGCGCAGCCCGGTCTCGGACAGCGGCACGCCCGCGAGAGCGTTGAACAGCGTCGACTTCCCGCTCCCCGTGGCCCCGGCCACCGCCACGACGGTGTGCCGCGCGGAGAGCCTGCGGCGGGCGGCGGCCTCGTCGAGCACCCGGCCCGCCTCGGCGAGGGTCGGCCCCTCGAGGCGGGTCCTGGACAGGCCGACGAGTTCGCGCAGCGCGTCCAGGCGCTCCTTCAGCTGCCCGTCGTCGGACGTTCCCGGGCCGGCCGGCGGTGCCGCCTCCAGCAGGTCGCCCGACTGCCCGGCGGCCCGCCGCGCGATCAGCCCGTCGTCCCAGGCGCCGTTCTTGGCGGGCGGGGCGGCCGACTCGGGGGGCCGAGAGGGCTGGGAGGGCTCGCCGGTGTGCGGCTGGTCGGAGTACTCGGTGTCGTGGTCCGTGACGGCGGTCACCGCCCTCACCTCTCCTTCTGCAGCAGCGAAAGGGCCGCGATCAGTTCGGCCTGGGATTCCGGGGTGACGCCGAGCCCGTCGAGCGGCGTGAGCCTGCGTTCGCGCTCCGCGCCGAGCACGGTGTCCAGGTACTCGCTGAGCAGCCGCCCACCGCGGTCGCGCAGCTTCAGGGCGGCCTGCGCGCCGATGCGCTCGGCGAGGTGCTCACCCGCGGCCCTGGCCCGCCGGCCGCCGAGCAGCGCGGTGGCGACGAGCGCGGCGACGACCTCGGGTTCGGGCGGTGCGACGCCTTGCAGGTCGCCGACGGCCCGCACCTCTTCCTCCGCGTACTCCTCGAGGACCCGCCGCCAGCGTCGTACGGCCATCCCGATGCGGTGCTCGGCGCTCTCCAGCTCGGGGTCCCGGCCGGTCAGCTCCCGCGCGGCACCGCCCGGTTCGCGCCGCCACGCCTCGTCGACGCGCTGGTCCGCGGCGCTGACGGCGCACAAAAGAAGGGCGCTGAGACTCTCCACGAGGGCGTCCAGGAGCTCCCCTGCCGAGCAGTCCAGCGGATAGCTCCGCCACCGCTTGAGGGCGTCCCCCGCGAGCACGCCGCCCTTCTGCAACCTGTTGCGTACGCGCGCGTGCTCGTTCTCGTACGCGTCCTCGACCGCGGTGGTGAGCCGCACGGCGGCCGAGTGCTGGGCGGCGACGGCGGCGGCCAGCTCCGGCATGCGGGCCCGCAGCGAGTCGAGCACGCCGCGCGCGGTACGGGACACGGCGATGGCCCGGGCGTCGGGGTCCTGGGCGCGGTGGGTGAGCCAGGCCCGCAGGGGTGCCACGGCGGTGGCGGGGAGCAGCCCGCCGTTCCCGGTGGACTCGGGCAGCTCGGGAACGGTGAAGCGCGGTACGTCGCCGAGCCCGGCCTTGGTGAGCAGGGCCCCGTACTGCCGCGACACCTCGGCGACCACCTGGTGCGGAACGCGGTCGAGGACGGTCACCAGGCTGGCGTCGTACTCCTTGGCGGTGCGCAGCAGATGCCACGGCACGGCGTCGGCGTACCGGGAGGCGGTGGTGACCATGATCCAGACGTCGGCGGCGCTGACGAGCCGGGCCGCGAGCAGCCGGTTCTCGTCGACGAGGGAGTCGACGTCGGGCGCGTCGAGCAGCGCGAGCCCCTGCGGCAGCGTGCCCGCCGTCTCGACCCTCAGCACCTGCTCCCCGTCCTCCAGTACGGGGTCGAGCGCGTCGTCGTCCGCGTCCACGGCCTCGTCGTCGGCCTGGCGGGGCACCCACACGCGCGTGAGGTCGGGCAGCACCCGCATCCCGGAGAACCAGTGATGATCGTCCGGGTGACAGACCAGCACGGGTGTCCGAGTCGTCGGCCGCAGCACACCGGCCTCGCTCACCACACGCCCTACGAGTGAATTCACCAGAGTGGACTTGCCGGCACCGGTAGAACCGCCGATCACGGCGAGCAGCGGTGCTTCGGGAGCGCGCAGGCGGGGCACCAAGTAGTCGTCGAGCTGTGCGAGCAACTCGTTCCTGTTGGCACGCGCGCGTGGCGCCCCCGCGAGGGGAAGCGGGAAGCGCGCGGCGGCGACACGGTCGCGCAGCGCGGTAAGTGCGTCGAGCAGCTGAGGCCGTACGTCCAAGGTCACCACATGCGAAGAATGCCCAATTTTGGCGGCTTTCTGAAGCATATGAGTGCACCTGCGCGCCGATAACACGCCAGAACACACCAGGAGGCCCAGCCGGAACCTCCGACAGCACCACATAAGGCGCGTCATACGTCACAGGAAGCACACAGCGGGACGGAAGGGTAGACAGGGGGCGCAGGCATAACGAGTGCACAACACCCGTGGCTGGAGTCGCCAAAAGCGATGCAGGATTCGTACCTACCTGCGATTATCAGGATCGCTTCACTGAACCTCCACATCAAGTCACGGAGGCGAAGCAGCAAGGACGGGGACTCGGGAGCCCTATCCTTGTCCCCGGCAAGGTCATGGATCACCCCCACTTCCATCCGGCCGAGCCACCGGCCACACACCGGCCCCCGTAGCTCAGTGGATAGAGCAGGCGCCTTCTAAGCGCTTGGCCGCAGGTTCGAGTCCTGCCGGGGGCGCCTCTCGTAGGCCCCACTTCGGTGGGGCCTTTCTGCTGGTCAGGGGGCCTGCGCGTACGCGCGTGGTGGGCCCGGTCGCTGCCCCGGGGAGCATGGACGAGTCCGTGGCTGTCCGGCTGAAGCTGGGTTCCTGCGGGGCGCTGTGGCGCAAAGCGCGAGCAGCGCGGGGACGATGCCACCCGCCCAGTCGGCCGCCTGATCGCCGCCGGTGCGACTCTGGCCGACCAAGTGCCGGCCCGGAGGGGAGGAGGCCTTACGGCCACCGTCCGAGGCGGCCCCCTCCGGGCGCATAAGGAGCTACACCGGGATCACCTTGACGACTTCCGGGACCGCATGGGCGCCGGGCGGGATTTTGATCCAGATCCGTCCGACCCGAACGTTCGGGTACTGCCCGGGAACCTGGGTCGTCGCGTTCACCGTGAACTCCATGATTTCCCCACCGCCGTCGAGCCTCGCGCTCCTGACCGACGTCGGGTGGATCTCGACCTCCTGCGCGGCACCGTCCAGTTGCAGATCGATGATGACCCGCTGGTGAAGATAGGGAACCTTGCCAAGTTCCATGAACTCGCGCTCGAAGTCCCAGGGTGTGTGCCAGTAGCCGTAGTTGGGTTCGGTCATTGCCTCATCCCCCGCCCTGCGTCAGCTTCGAACTCGGGGTCCGAAAGTCTTCCGGAAGTCCCGCCTCGTGGCGCGAGTTCCGGGACGGCCCATTCGGCAATTCTGGCCGCATGCCCCCGGCACGGGCCAGCCTCGAACACCGACCAATCTTGTCGCCGTACGCCCCAAGTCCAGACCCTGCCGGGGATCCCGTCATCGGTCTCGCTTCGGCCGGGCCTTTTGCTCCTCGGAGCCAGGACCGTCAGGTGGTCGACTCCGGAGTTTCGACGACGCGTTCACTTGGGTGCCAGGTCGATGCCGCACCTTCCCATACAGAGACAAAAGGGCATGCAGGTTGAGGGTTGAGGGGAGGCCCGTTCATCCTTTTCCCCATGAGTCTCGCCTCTCCCTGCCCCGACCTCACCGCCATGGACGGATACGCCCACGATTGGGCCCTCGTTGATGTGGAGACCTCTGGGCTGGTGGCCCGGCGGGATCGGGTGTTGTCGGTTGCCGTGGTCACCGTCGGGCGGGACGGTGAGCAGACCGGGGAGTTCTCCACGCTGCTCGATCCGGGGTGTGATCCGGGGCCGGTCGACGTGCACGGGCTGACCGCCGAGCGACTGCGCGGGGCTCCGACCTTCGATCAGGTGGCCGAGCACATCGGCGCGATGCTGCGGGACCGCGTTCTGGTCGCTCACAACGCCCAGTTCGACTACGACTTCCTTGCCCACGAGTTCGCCCGCGCCCGCATGTGGCTGCCGGTGTCGCAGCGGCTGTGCACCCTCGCGCTGAACCGGCAGGTGGATCCGCCGACGGCCGACATGAAGCTGGGCACGCTGGCAGCCCACTACGGCGTACCGCAGCGGCACGCGCACGACGCGCTGGACGACACCCGGGTGCTGGCAGGGATTCTGCGGGCGTCGCTGCGGGAAGCGGCGAGGCTCGCGCTGCCGTTGCCGTTCGTGAGCTGCCCGCCGCGGGCCGAGTCCCAGTTCACGCCGCAGCCGCCCAAGACGCCCTGCGCCTATCGCAATCCGGGGCGGCTGGTTCCCGGAGGAGCGCTTCGGCAGGGCATGAAGGTCGCGATCACCGGTGAAACCGCCCGTGCGCGGGCCGAGTTGGTCGGACGGGGCGTCGCCGCCGGGCTCAACATGATGGGCTCGGTCAGTCACCACACCAGTGTCCTGGTCGGCAATGAGTCTGCGACCGGATCGGCGAAGGCGCGGCGGGCCGCCGCCGAGGGGGTGCCCGTCATCGACGAGGACACCTTCCTCCATTTGCTCAACGCCGTAGAGGCCGGTTCGCCGCATCAGTCGCCCGGAGCGGCACCGGCCGTTCCTGCCCCGCGCCAGGCCGAGTCCGCTCCCATCAAGTCGGGCGACCGGCCGCTGGCCGGGCACCGGGTGCTCATCCTGGGCGGCGCGCACGCCGAGGCGGCCGACGCGCGTACCCGCGTCGTCGAACTCGGTGGCTCCGCCGCGGTCAATCTCTCGCGCAGCGTCACCGACGTCGTCGTCCTCTCCGGCGGCGAGAACGACCGCCGGATGCCCCGGATCACCGAACTGGGTCTCTCGGTGCACGACGTGCTGTGGCTCGCCGATCCGGCAACCACGGCCAGCACCGCCGACGCCGTGGAGGCCAAGGCTCCGGCCACGTCTGTCGGCGCCGCGGCACCCCTCGTCCTTCCCCGCGGCGGCGTTATCGACCTGCCCGCCCCAGCGGGCCCCTGGCATGTCACCGCGTCCTGGGCGCCCCGGGAACACTTCGAGGTCGACGTCGTCGCCTTCGTGCTCGACGAGGACGAGCAGGTCACCTTCGACGAGGACTTCGTCTTCTACGGCGCCCCGGAGAACCCCGGCGGCACGGTCCACCTGCTCACCAACGGCCCGGCCGAACAGACCGTCACCGTCGACGTCGTCTCCCTGCCGCCGTCCTCGCACC